>NZ_JBFRVD010000001.1:0-17552 GCF_041474985.1 Vibrio sp. 10N.222.49.C9
TCGTTTCCGCTCGACTTGCATGTGTTAGGCCTGCCGCCAGCGTTCAATCTGAGCCATGATCAAACTCTTCAATTTAAAGTTTTGATTACCTAAATTAATAGGTGTGACTCAACGAATACTGACTTCAAAACTACTGTGTAATTTTAAAGCTATTACCATTCCAACAGAATGATAATGAATTGACTGTGCCAAGTCCTAAGACTTGATTGGTCACTCTGTTCATTGAAATCAATTTGTTACCGAAGTAACTGCCATTCCTGAGAATGACGTTTTTATATTCATCAACGAGTGCCCACACAGATTGATAGGTTTAAATTGTTAAAGAGCTTTGCTTGTCGAAACTTTCTTTTTACAAAGAAACCCTTGAAAGCGGACGTGAATTCTAGCGATTTAATCTTAAGTGTCAAACACTTTTTAAAATTAATTTCTTTCGAACTTTCCGTCTTACTGATTACCGCTGAAGCCTTATGGCATCTGCCGTGTCAGTGAGGCGGCATTATAGAGATCATCGAAAACATGGCAACCCCTTTTTTGATAAAAATTCAAAAAACTTGCTTAAGTGGCTACTTTTACGTCAAAAGGCTCTTTCGTAGCTCAAAGCTCATACAATAATGGGTGTATTACTTAAAACTTTGCGATTAGATCTTTCGAAAAAGCCTCTATATCTAGCTCAATGCTCCATTTCTCACTCACTTCTAGGATGTTATCTAGCGATTGCTGAACTGTTTTTATCGTCAATGTGTTGTTGTCTAGGTCGTATACCTGTTTTTGCGTGGTGTAATAGAAATAAAGGATGGTCAGCGCGTCTCGGTCGCCTTGCTCAGCTTTGGGTTGAATACGCTTGAGCTTACGATAGATTTGATTATGGATTTGTTTAAGGTTCCATACATAAAGCGCTTCTTTGAAGTAATCATGCCCTTTCACACGGCTCGCGATAAATGCATTCAATGCGACTGATAAGATCACACCTAATACGTTCAAGTGGAAATTACCTGTCGATTCGCCTGCGATTGATTGCCCTGAACCGAATAGCTCGATCAGTATGGTTCCGAATACAATGGCGAACACTGCGAGTGACCCAACCAACGAAACCAACAGCAGGTTCATCTTCTTTCTATATTCTTCTTTATTGATCTTCTGTAACTTCATCGACTACTTCCTTATGTAAGTCACCTAATAATTTGCGCATACTATCTACGTAAACATTGGGTCGCTTCAACCCTTACCATCTTGTAATGTGGTCATTCTCTATTTAATACGCAGAGTTCTTCTGGTTGGCGCTATACGCAACTCTATTTGACTTCATTAATAGAAAAGAGTTACATACCGCCACAATTTTGGTTATTCATCAATTCATGTTGATAAAGCCCGTTTCGCTTTATCACATACTGACAAGGTACATTCCATGCGTTCATTTGTATTACGCGCTCGCGCAGCCCCTACAGAGAGCAAACTTATCTTAGAAGGTGTTGGGCAAGATGCTCATACTGAGATTCTGGCTCATACTCTGATGAACACGATCTTCGTTGCTCAATCTCACCGTGAGAATGTCACCGTACACCTTGTATTAGAAAGTACTAAAGACTTTTCACGTACGATCACTTTCGATTCAAATGAGATCACCAACATTGGTGGCTTTCATGAATCGGCATTGTTATCAGCGGTAGTAAGAGCGGTTGATGCTTCTCAAGGTATGACCAAAGAGCAGACTCGTCAGGTTGAACCGGGAATCGTCGTTCGCACTATGAGCTTTGAAAAACTAGTCAAAGAACTGGCTGAAGACCACCAGCTATACATGATGGATAAGAAAGGTGACTTTATCCGTGATGCAGAGATTGCTGAAAACCCATGTTTCCTTCTTACTGATCACATCCCTATGCCGAAGAAAAGCTACAACAGCTTAAAGCGCTTAGGGACAGAAAAAATCAGCTTAGGCCCGAACATGCTGTTTGCTTCTCAGTGTGTTGTGTTGATCAACAATGAGCTTGATATTCGCGGTTTCTAATCTCCGAACTAATAGTCTCAACGCAAAAAGAGCTCAACTATGTGAGCTCTTTTTTATTATCTATCTCTTTGTATCAATGGTGTTATCTCGAAATCAGACCTGATTAACCAAAGATGAAGCTGTATAGGAAGCCTGCACCCATCGCCATGCTTAAGATAACGAATAGGAATGCTGCAATCATTTGGTTTTTGAAGATTGATTTAAGCAGGATAACTTCTGTCAAACTTGCACCCGCACTACCAATGATCAATGCCATTACTGAACCCAACGCCATGCCTTTCTGTACTAGAGCTGCACTTAGTGGGATTACCGCTTCAGCACGAATGTACAGTGGAATACCAATCACGGCTGCTACTGGAATCGCATACCACATACCTTCACCAGCGTACTGTGCAATTAGGTCTGTAGGAATAAAGCCGTAGATGAATGAACCAATCGCGATACCCATCATTAGGTAAGGGAAAACTTGTTTGAAGTCTTTCCAAGTTGAGAACCAAATTCTCATCCAACGGCTAGGTTCTTTCTTCTCTACGATTTCCACCGTCGCGCTTCCATCCGCTGAGCAGCATGAAACCGTAACTTGTGGCTCTTCTTTTTTCGAATCGCAGCAAGATGTCTCCTTAGTCATTACTGGTGCAGGTTCGCCACATACACTTGTACCACATGAAGATTCTGCTTTAACCGGTGCTGCTTTCTTAGGAGCAGAGTCACCACAGCTAGTGCCACAGCTTGAAGCTGAACCTGTTGATTCATACGCTTCAGGTTTTACGTAACGCTCAAAGCCAAGCTTCTCAAGTGCGTAACCAGCCACTACAGACACCGTCATTGCTACAAGGAAGTAGAACACAGCAACTTGCCAACCGAAGGTAATCACAAACAAACCAATGATCACTGGGTTCAATAGTGGGCTACCAAATAGGAACACCATCATTGGACCGAAACCCGCTCTTGCACGCAGCAATCCTTTTAAGAAAGGAATGGTCGAACATGAACAGAAAGGTGTAATTGCACCCAGTAGTGCTGCTACTACATAACCCTTACCATTACGTGAGCTCAGGATAGATTGAATCTTTTCTGGTGTAAGGAACTCTTGAAGAATCCCAACAATGTAGCTGATCGCTAAGAAAAAGATAATTAGCTCTACTGCTAAGAAAGCGAACATATCAAGTGCGTCTTTCAGCATTGTTAACATTTCATTGCTCATAATTAACTCCAAACTGGATTGAAGGTCGGGCTCTATGAGAAAAGTAACCAATCCTTAATTTCGAATATTCTCGAATTATAGAAATAAACAGCTCCAGAACAAGCATTATTTCGATAAAAATCGAAATTATTTTCGAAAACACAGTTTTTCAATAACTTACATAGACACCGTTTTTAAATTTGAATTCGACATACATTTCGACTAACATCGAAATTAAATCTTGAGGAGTTAATATGAACTTAGAAGTCGTTGCGAAAGCACTTAAAGAGTTGGGGCACCCTATTCGCCTAACCATTTATAAGAGTGTCGTTAAAGCTGGCTACCAAGGCATTGCAGTTGGCGGCCTACAAGAAGAGCTAGGCATTCCCGGTTCTACCTTGTCTCACCACATATCAAGCTTGGCGTCTGCGGGCCTAATCAGCCAAAGACGAGAAGGAAGAACTCTATTCTGCGTGGCGGAGTATGAGTGCCTAGAAGGTGTGATTGATTTCTTACAAGACGAATGTTGCGTAAATGAACAGTGCAACTAATGCACCTTTGAAGATCGAACAAGTCTGGGCCGAGTATAAGCAAGCATTAAAGTCATTCCTGCATTCAAAGGTCAACAACTCTGCGGATGTAGACGACTTGCTCCAAGATATCTTGATTAAGACCTATCAGAACTTAGATAAGGTACAAGATGCTAGCAGTGTTAAGGCTTGGCTGTTCCAGTTAGCCAACAACACCATTATCGACTTCTACCGTAAGCATGCACGCCAACAACGTGATAGCCAAATTGATGCTGAAGATCTGTGGTTTACCGATTTAGACCACGACTCTGAATTTAAGCAGAAACTTTCATTGTGTATTGAACCTTTTATTCAGGCATTGCCAGAACAAAGTTCATCGCTACTGCTTGCGGCCGACATCAAAGGCCAAAGCCAAAAAGAGATCGCAGAAGCGCAGAACGTCAGCTATTCAACGGTTAAATCCCGCGTGCAAAAAAGCCGTGCTGATCTTAAGAACCTGTTTGAAGAGTGTTGTAACTTGTCCCTTGATCAACAAGGCAATGTGATTGATTGCGAGCTTAAGCCGAACGCCAGCTGCGGCAAGTGTTAATCGTTACATCGAATCCGTTATTTCAATAGAACAAAGCCAGCAATTAATGCTGGCTTTGTTGTTTTCATAATCTGCAAATCACTCTTTACTTAAGCAAATCTAGAGCTTGAGCGAACCGAACTATGCTGCTTCCGCTTTTACCACAGGTTGATAGCGCCCCGGTTTATGATTCATTGCTAGAATCAAGTTGGTGACTATCGCACCAAGCACAGACAGAAGAACCAATGACACATCAACAATGAACAGAGAAAGCACAACAATCGTGCAGTCTAATGCCATCTGAACCTTACCTGCTCGAATTCCAAAACGTTCTTGTAAGAACAACGCCAGAATGTTGAAGCCACCTAAGCTCATCTTGTGACGGAAAATCACCAGCATGCCGGTACCAATCAAGCCACCACCAAGTAAAGCTGCATACAATGCATGAATTTCGGCAATTTGAATCACGTGATACAAGTGATCCACGGCGAACGAAACAATCGAAACCGCGATAAACGTATTGATGGTGAAGCGCCAGCCCATACGAGCAACCGACAAAATATAGAAAGGTAAGTTAAGTGCGAAGAACACTTGGCCAAAGCTCAAATCTGTTACTTTGGTAATGAAGATCGCTAGACCAGCCGTGCCCCCGGTGAGCAAACCGACTTGGTTGAAAAAGATAACGCCGAGTGAAACCAATGCGCTACCTAAGATCAGTGCAAGTAAGTTTTCGCGAAGATTATGATCTTTATCCATATGAATGACTCTCCCTGAATCTTTTAACATCGCGTTTCAGTAGTCTTGAAACGATTTATGCCCAAATTTACGATGTTTGACAGATAAGTCGAGTGAACGAGCAATGTTGCTTAGTGATTAGTTTGTATATTAGTTTTTACAGCTTTGTGAAACTTTAAATTAAACAGCTAGTTATAAGCCTTAATTTAGACTTTCATTCTTAATTAGATACTTGTTTCTATTAACTAACGAGCTTCAAGTTTTCTTATTTATTGAGCGCGTTTTATACCAATTCCAATCAAGCGACAATCTATGCATAAAACGCATAGACTACATCACAAATGGTCATTTGATACATACCCGACTCATCACTATGATGCGCGACTTCTTACAACATTGAGCGCATGTCAACACCGTATGTTTTCACAATCTCTTTTTGCCCAACTTGCCAGAATGACGTTATTCCTCGTCATTAGTTTGGTTATTGTGCATCACAGTCAGCCATTGATTGATCTCTTGGCTCAGCATGCCGTAAGCAGTGGTTGCCACCAGCAGTCAGGGCATGATCATTCTGGGCACGAACATCACCATGAGATGACTGACCAACACATGTCAGCGCAAGACCACTCACATCACCACCATTAATTTAAGAGTATTAGAATGAGCATTTTCCGTTTTCCTTTACTGGTATGGCTAGGGATAGGCACACTTATTATCAGTCTAGGGATCAGACAATCATTCGGCATTTTCATGATGCCTATTTCAGAGCATTTCGGCACGGGTCGAGAGTTTTTCAGCTTCTCTATTGCTCTACAAAACTTATTGTTCGGTGTGTTCCAACCTTTTGTTGGTATGGCCGCTGACAAATGGGGAGCAAGACGCATCATTATTGCTGGCGCATGTGCTTACGGTTTGGGTTTACTTCTTACCTCAATTTCTACCGAATCGAGCATGCTTTACGTTTCGTTAGGCGCACTGGTTGGTCTTGGCTTGAGTGCGACAAGTTACGTGATCGTGCTTGGCGCAGTAGCGAAAGTTGTACCAGCAGAGCACGCGGCTAAGGCGTTTGGCTTAACCACGGCTGCAGGTTCATTTGGTATGTTCGCGGTAATTCCGGGCGCACAATACATGCTGAATGAATTTGACTGGCAGAGTGCGATGCAAGTGTTTGGCGTACTGTGTTGTTTGATGATCTCTTTTGCGCTGTTCATGCGAGCGCCTAAAGCAGCCTCAAACAAACAAGCGCAAGCTGAAGAGAACCAAACACTCAAAGAAGCGTTGTCTGAAGCGTTTGCTCACAAAGGTTACTGGTTGATTCACGCGGGCTTCTTCGTGTGCGGTTTCCACGTAATGTTTATCGCAACGCACTTACCGAGCTATTTAGCAGATAAAGACCTACCCGCGAGCAGCGCTGCGATGGCACTGGCTTACGTTGGCATCTTCAACATCTTTGGGTCTTACTTCTGGGGTGTAATGGGCGACAAGTTCAGCAAACGCCACGTTATGTCTGCACTGTACTTAGTGCGTACTGTGGTTATCGGTGCGTTTGTGACTCTGCCTGTGACTGAATCAACCGCGGCTATCTTCGGTGCGGCCATTGGATTCTGTTGGTTGGGTACAGTTCCGCTAACGTCTGGCTTAGTTCGTCAGATCTTCGGTGCCCGTTACCTATCAACGTTGTACGGCTTGGTATTCTTTACTCACCAAGTGGGTAGCTTCTTAGGCGCTTGGGTGGGTGGTCGTATATACGATTACTACGGTTCTTACGAGCCAATCTGGTGGTCAACGGTGGTGCTGGCATTTGCAGCAGCACTTATCCATTTACCAATCAATGACAAGCCCATTGAGCGACTGAAATTGGCAATGGCTTAACGTTTTATGCTGACTCCCCCACTAGCGTAAACAAGTCGTTCCAATAAAGCGAGTGAGTATTGAAAGGAAGCATCCTGAGATACTCACTCGCTTTTTTGTTGGTCGTTATAGTAGAAATTATAACTAGCGAAACTGGCATAAAGCTCACTGAATAATAAGACTATTATTTTAGTTTTCATTTATAGTATCCACCCGCTCCTTTAAAACTAATCCGCAGGCTTATGGAATACATAGATCAGACTGTCCTTATCGCAATGACACTCATTTTTGTCGGCTCGTTTGTGCAAACCGCAATCGGCTTTGGTTTGGCCATTGTTGCAGCCCCACTGCTGTTTTTGGTCTCTCCAGATTATGTGCCTGCGCCTATCTGTTTGATCGGTCTGTTTATCTCGTTATTCAACGCTTTTAAACATAGAGCAAATATCTCTATTGGCGGATTAAAAATCGCATTGCTGGGCCGTATTCCTGGGTCACTGGCAGGTGGTGCTTTGTTGGTGATGGTTTCAACGAGCGTGTTATCACTATGGTTGGGCTTATTGGTAGTATTTGCCGTGATTGTTAGCCTACTGCCCTTTAGACTCGAACCAACCCCAACTAAGATGGGTATTGCGGGGTTCTTCTCTGGGTTCTTTGGCACCAGTTCTGGTATTGGTGGTCCACCGATGGCACTGCTACTCCAACACCAAGATGCCAATCAGCTTCGTGGTAACCTTTCTGCGTTTTTCGTGTTTAGTTCGATCATTTCGTTGGTTGTACAGATCCCAATTGGCTTCTTCACGCTACACCACTTGATCATCACTATACCTTTGCTGCCTGCTGCTTGGTTGGGTTACAAAGTGGCGTTAATGACGACACAAAGCATCCCTAAAGAGAAGATACGCATTGGTTCATTACTGCTATGTTCTCTCAGTGGCTTTACGGCAATCTTGCAGGGTTTAGCTGGCTAGTTATTGGCGATAAAGACAAGAAGAAGAAAGACATCTTAGAAAACCAACACAAACACCCAGTAGATAAAAGGACGCTCTATGACTTACGACGAATTCAACGCATTCTGCGAGTCACTGCCTGCAACCAGTTATGTGATGCAGTGGAATAACTCTCACGTTTGGAAAGTAGGTGGCAAGGTGTTTGCGATTGGTGGTTGGGGACCGAAAGATGAGCCTGCGTTTATCTTCAAGGCGTCCGATCAGAATTTCGACTTTCTCAAAGAAGAGCCGGGCTATAAACCCGCACCCTACTTTGCTTCACGCGGTATGAAATGGATTCAGCTGTTTGAAAGCACGCCAGAAAGGGATGAGGAGCTGAGATACTATCTCATTGAGTCACACCGAATTGTGTCCTTAGGTCTAACCAAAAAGAAGCAAGCAGAGCTAGGGCTCAATCAGTAGCGTTTATTACGTACTGCTAATCTGAGCCCTTCTTTTGCAGTGAGGACGGATCCCTCAGAAGTCTGTTTCAAAAATGCAGGTAAATAGCGTTCTATTTTTTGCTCTGAGATAAGCGGCACCAATAAATAGATCAAACCCGCAAAGGCAATAGATCCGGCTAAGTCTTCTGGTCGATGCATGCCAAGCCAAACACGGCTATAGGCGACACCACCAGCCCAAACCAGTAAACCGCCGACTAGATAAAAGCGTTTCGCCTCTAGGAGAAGACCACCAAAGAACGCCAAACACACACCGACGAAAATCATATGTCCAGATGGGAAAGAGTAATCCGTTTCGCCATGCCAATGACGAGTTCGCCACTCGCTGACCTTATCTTGCACAGATTCAATCGCGGCATTTTTTTCTACCAAAGGCAGCTCGTAAAACAGCTCTGGCATATCAACCACTTCTTGGGTAACTAAGTACTCAGTATATGGGCGTGGACTCTCCGTTGATGATTTAAGGAATGTCTTTGCTGCAAAGCTTAACACCAATAAAATACCAAGCTGCAAACAAAGGCTCACTAGCTTTGCTTTTGAGAACTTTAATGTCAGCACCAACAAAGAGAGAATCGCGAGTGTGATTAGGAACCCTTGATTACCCGCTGAATAAGTCACGAATGTCATCACTGCACCATAGAAAGGCAATACAGCACTTCCAAGGTCGAAGTCAGATCCAAAGATCAAAAAAGGCACTAGAGAATACAAGCTTAAAACGAGCAGTAATAAGCCTTTGGATTTGTTAGAGAACAGAGAAGTCATGGCTAAGATCTTTGAGATAAAGTGGTCGGATGCTATCGCAGCTTAGCATCGCCAATATCAATTTTATGTCAAAACGGTCAGTAAGCCGTCATAGTGTAACAATAATCGATTAAAGGGCCTCTTAAGTATTGAGCTGATGAACTGTCACGCCATCACCAATAATCCAGACCATCCACTTGTGTACATATAGACATCAAAACCCACTAAACATAGCCTGCGCACCGCTATACACCACACGCTAAGGTCTGCCGATAAAGTGAACACTTACCGGATTATAAGGCCAGAATCTGAAAAACTTTGCTGTCAGTCCTTTAAATCCACTATCGAAAGGATTACCATCTGGTCTGCTTTCAAAGCAAAACAAATTATTAATTTTTATTCTCAGGGCGGGGCGAAATTCCCCACCGGCGGTATGTCCTTAGCAAAATCTAAAGATAAGCCCGCGAGCGCTCGATTCGTCGAGGTCAGCAGATCTGGTGAGATGCCAGAGCCGACGGTTATAGTCCGGATGAGAGAGAATGGAAACACACTCGTTTAAGTTGGAAAGGCGCACCTATCTATTGGGTTGATGCCTCCAACTCAGACGGGTGCATTTCGTTTTGGATAAAACCATAATGAGCTAGAGCCTCTTGTAATGAGTAGGCTTTGTTGTGCTCGGTTGAGATCCCTCATACAGCCCTGATTCTGGTGATATTTTAGGAGTTTAACCATGAATCAGTCTTCACTACTTGCCGAATTTGGCGAACCAATCACTCGCGTTGAAAATGCACTGCAAGCTCTACGCGAAGGTCGTGGCGTACTTCTACTTGACGATGAAGATCGTGAGAACGAAGGCGACATCATCTACTCAGTAGAACACCTGACGAATGCTCAAATGGCGCTTATGATCCGCGAATGCAGCGGCATTGTGTGTCTGTGTCTAACTGACGAGCAAGCGAACCAACTTGAACTTCCACCTATGGTTGTTGATAACAACAGCGCAAACCAAACTGCGTTTACCGTCACTATCGAAGCGAAAGTTGGTGTAACAACAGGTGTTTCTGCCGCTGACCGTGTAACAACGATCAAGACAGCTGCAAATCCAACAGCTAAGCCTACTGACCTTGCTCGCCCTGGCCACGTATTCCCATTGCGTGCTCGTAAAGGTGGTGTACTTGCTCGTCGCGGCCACACAGAAGGTACAGTAGATCTTATGCAAATGGCTGGTCTTCAATCTGCCGGTGTACTTTGTGAAGTAACCAATCCGGATGGTACGATGGCAAAAGCGCCAGAGATCGTTGCTTTCGGCAAACTACACAACATGCCAGTACTGACCATTGAAGACATGGTGATGTACCGCACTGAGTTCGACCTTAAGCTTGCATAACGTTTAGCCCTCAATGCTAAACACTTAGTCGTTAAGTCAACTACACTGCGAAGTGAACATTGAAAGGCCTCACTCTTACTGCTTTTAGAGTTAAAGCATATAGGGTGAGGCCTTTTTAATTTCCGTAGCTTGAAACGAGCCTGAAATGGATCGCCAAAGTGTCTCTACTTACCGAAACCTCCCCAACCTATCGTTAGAAAAGCGTAACCTCTCAAAAAATCCTGCAAAATATGAGAAACATTCACTCAAATGGTGAAGTCATGCACCATGATTGATCATCCATAATTTGAGAAAAATCATAAATCAATGAAATATAACACTTATTTATTTTGGCATGGTGTCTGCAATACCACTAAGTAGGTATACAAATATTAGGAGTTGAATATGTTTGTAGTTATTTCAGTGGGTTTATCCCTATTAGTACTTGCAGCCCTGTTTCATTTCTCAAGGAAGAGACAAACAGCGCTATCACACAGGTTTGAAACCTTAGTTCTGCTTAGAGAGTTATTGTTGTTATCACGCAAACACCGCGCGGCAACGCATTACGCTCTGGCGTATAAATTGTCTAGCGACTCGATTCGTAAAGTGAACGAGATTTACGACAACATACTTGAGGTATCTGAGCTGCTTCAATCCCATGTGTCGTTTGACAGCCGCCCTATGTATCGCATCTATCACCTCAAGCTCATCGCTATGCACAGCGACTGGCAAAACCGTAGCTTGGTGCGTAACCAATCGATTCATGGCAAAACAATTCGCCATAGCATGTTCTTGATGGATGAAGTAATGATCATCTGGCTAATTCAGTCTGAGCGTGAAGACATGAGCCGTGAGTACCACATGAATTGGCAACAGATCTTAGATTGCATGGAGATCCTGACCAAATTACGAATGTGTATCCCTGATATGGAGAAGCCTGAGGAGTATTTGAGATTCAAATTCTACGCCTCTCAGACACACAGAAAACTCAACCAGTTATCGATTATCTGCCCTCTTAGTAGTGGGTCACCGGTTTGTACGCGAGCGATGCATGCACTCTCAGAGATCGCATCAAGTAACGAAGCGACCCAACCGGCAGATAGCATGTACGAATTAACCAGTGATATCTCTAGCGTCGTGTCGCAAGTTTACGACCAAGTATTATCCGACATTACGAGAAGCTTGTATCAGCCTTTACCAGACGTAAACGAAAAGGTAATAAATACCCGATTATCCGTACATCATTACATGTAAAGACTTCGTGAGAGGAGAGCGTGCTGGAACTCTGAATTATTGAGTTCAAATCCGATATCACCATTGATATCGGATTTTTGTATTTATGAGCTTTTAAAATTCTATCGCTATGTATCATTGCCTATGAAGTTTCAAACATCGCCAGATTTGATATCGCTAGACCAAGCTTCTGCGGCAAAATCAATGAACTGACGAACAACCGGCAGCTGATAACTACGAGACAAATACACCGCCCACAGCACACTACTCGGTGAAACAAACTCATCCAATATTCGTATCAATTTGCCATTCGCAATCAGTGGGTTGGCTAAGTCACAAGGTAAACGAACTACCCCTTTCCCGTGCTGTGCGGCGCGAGTTAGCACTCCAACATCATTAGCCTTGATAGTGCCAGACACCTCAACTGAATAGTGTTGATTGTCCTTAACAAAATCCCACTTAGAAACATTCAAGTGACGAAAACAATTGTGTTGTCGAAGCGCCTCGACCGTTTCAGGTTCACCATGTTTGTCTAAGTAGGCTTGCGAGGCACACACCACTGAATCAATAACCATTAGCTTTCGTGCAATCAAACTATCATCAGGTTGATCGGTATAACGAAGTGCAATATCGATCCTCTCATCCACCAGCTGAGTAAAGCGGTCTGAGGCAAACAGTTCGACCGTGATATTAGGGTGGCGCTCGGTGAACTGTTCGACCACATCCAACAACATGTGCTGAGTTAAACCAATCGGAGCTGCAATTCGAATGGTTCCAGAAAGATCATCGGTTTGATTGAGTGAAGTAACTTCTAACTCCGCC
The DNA here is from genome assembly GCF_041474985.1 of Vibrio sp. 10N.222.49.C9. NCBI lineage: Bacteria > Pseudomonadati > Pseudomonadota > Gammaproteobacteria > Vibrionales > Vibrionaceae > Vibrio > Vibrio sp. 10N.222.49.C9. Next base: position 12,482 of record NZ_JBFRVD010000001.1, read on the forward strand.
GTTTCATGGAGTATTTTCTCGCAGCGCTGTAAGGCAACCTCTCCTGCCGCGGTCAAACTCACCTTACGAGTGGTTCTGTGCAACAACCGCTGTTTTAGCCACCCTTCGATCTCTTGAACATGGCGTGAAACCTGTAAACGGCTCATATCCAAATGCTCTGCTGCTTGAGTGAAGCTGGCACAATTCGCAACTTCGACAAAGCTACGCATTGCCGTCAACCTATCCATCACACTTTCCCTTATCCACTGAATAAAACCTATTAGCTAGCTACATAGATACAATCTACATCATTTTATGATATTTATCGCAACCTAGTGAGCTATTAGACTGCAATGGCTGTCGAGAAACAGACTCAATAAATTAGATAATTGGAGAGACATTATGAAAATTGCAGTATTAGGCGCATCAGGTTGGATTGGTAGTCACATCGCTCAAGAAGCTCAAGCTCGCGGACATGAAGTTGTTGCTGTTGTAAGAGATGCAAGCCGTGTAGAGATTAGCGATGTTGAGGTTCGTTCATTTGATTTACAAGATGAAGCCGCAAGTCTAGCAAACGCACTATCCGGCGTTGATGCAGTCATTACTTCGATTGGCGGACGTGCTCTGGGTAATCACGACATCGTAAAAAACACTGCGACTAAATTGCTGGCAACATTACCGAGCATCGGTATCGATCGCCTACTTTGGGTTGGCGGAGCTGGCTCATTAGAAGTAGCGCCAAACGTACCGCTAGTGACTGTTCCTGACTTCCCTGCGGATTACAAAAACGAAGCGCTAGCACAGGGCGAAGCTCTTGAAGTGTTCAAGCAATCTAATAGCGAAGTTAACTGGACGTTCGTTAGCCCTGCCGCAGAAATATTCCCGGGCGAGAAACTATCGACCTACCGCACTGGTGGCGATCAACTGCTCACCGACGAAGATGGTAACAGCAAAATTTCAGTCAGCGATTACGCTATTGCGATGATTGATGAACTCGAAGCTGGCAAATTCCCACGCCAACGTATTGGTGTTGCGTACTAGTCAGCTCATATATAAAAACTAAAAAAAGCCGCTTGTTCAAAACAATGCGGCTTTCTCATCTTTTACTGAGCATTCCTTTAATCCAATGGCAGATGCCCTGTTTTCGCTAGGATAACCGTCTCTTCTTCCACATAAGGAAAATGCTCACTCATGTGTGGGCTGCGCATCCATGTGTGTTTTGGATACTCACCATGTTCGTCTTTAAAGGTGCCAGAAAGTACAAATATCTCTTCACCGCCAAAGTGGCGATGCGGCTGAAAACGTTCGCCAACCGGCCACTTCACTAACGCGACATGCTCGTGTTCGAACTCATGCAGTGGCATCACTTGTAAGCCGCCAATACCCTGAAGCCATTCTGTTTCCAAAGCATTAATACGAACTTGAGTTAAGTCTCTCGCGTCAAACTGGTTGAGCTTAACCAAGATCGTACAGCCATTTTTGCTGGATGGGGAATGCGCGCTGCCCGGCGGATTACGGATATAAGTGCCCGCTGGGAAATCTCCGGTTTCATCAGAGAACACACCCTCTAATACGAAGATCTCTTCACCTTGCGGATGTGGGTGCTCAGAAAACGAAGAGTCAGGATCGTACTTCACCACACTAGTCGTGTGGCCCGATTCTTTCTCTTCTCTTTCAAGTGGCTTACGCCATACCCCTTTTGCAGGGCTCGCGACCCAATCTAGTGGTTCGGTTTCTATAACCAGTCTCTTTGAAAAGTCCATGTTGAGCATAATGACGACCTTACTCTAAATATTGTTTTAATTATTATTGTCTTGCTAATGTCTATTCTACGCGAATAACGAGCGAGGGGGAGACTTCGCTGCTAATTGCTAATTGCTAATTGCTAACAAAGCATCCCCCATATTAAAAACTCGGCTCGATTAATTGCGGCCTGCGATCACACCACCATCAACATCCCAGATTGCACCCGTTACCCAATCGGCACTGTCAGACAATAGGAAAGAGATGCTGTTTGCTATGTCTTTCGGTTGACCCACTCGACCAATTGGGTGAAAAGCATTGAAGCCTTCTAGCGCTTGGTCCACTTCTTCTGGCTTAATGAATGATTCGTAGATCGGCGTTTTAACGACGGCTGGAGACACCGCATTCACGCGAATGTTGTGGTCTGCAAGCTCCATCGCCATATGCTGTGTTAAAGCGTGTAGTCCTGCCTTTGCCATTGAATACGCAGAAGATGGCGTCGCTTTAATAGCTTGTTTCGCCCACATAGAGCCTACATTTACCACGTTTCCGCCACCGTTTTTGATCATCAACTTACTGACAGCTTGAGTGATGAAGAAAGTCGCTTTATTAAGCTGCATGTATTGCTCGTAATCCGACTCCTGATGCTCGATAAACGCTTTAGGGTTAAAGTAGCCAGCCGCATTAACAAGGTAACCAATACCCTCTTCAAGTGACTCTAGATGCGAAATAAGATTCGACACACTTGCATCATCATAAAGATTAGCTTGCCAGCCAGTAGCGTGGCCCAGCGACTGAAGTTCTGATACCGCTTTATCTAACTTAGTTGGGTTATTGCCGACAACCAGCACATGGATATTTTGAGCGACTAACTGCTTCGCTGTTTCAAAGCCCATACCACTTGTGCCACCGATTACGACTGCAATACCATTTTTAGTGAAGTTCATTTTGTTATCTCCTAAGTCATGTGAACGTGGTAATCTTAGGCTTTGAACTAACACTATGAATAGTAAGTACAAATCGGTTAGGTAGGTACTTATTGGTACATCTTTATGAAAAATCAGGAAAACTTTTTTTCAAGAAAATCAGCGCCAGAGCGTTCCGCTCGCATGGTAGAGACCATCTACGGTTGTAAATGGTCGCTCACGGTTTACCAATTACTGGCAAATGGCATCAATCGTCCCGGTGAAATGGTACGCTCGGTCGAAGGGTTATCGACCAAGGTCTTGAATGAATGTTTAAAGCGAAATGTAGCATTTGGAATTTTAGACAAGCAAATGTTCAACGAACTACCACCAAGAGTTGAATACCAAGTGACGCCGTTCGGCGAGAAGTTCTTGTTGATTCTAGACCAGCTGGAAAACCTACAAAACGAAATCGACGAGATGTAAGTTTGAGCCAGTCCAACTATTGCCAAAAACAGCAGACAGAAAAGGAAGGCAACAAGCAGCACTTAGCTCACTGGCATTTGCTCAAAGCGACCTTTTACAAAATCAATGAAGGTTCGAATTCGACTTGGTTGATAGCGGTCTCGATGGTAGATCGCTGAAAAGTCCACTTTCGGCACTATCCACTCATTAAACACCTGCTCCAATTGCCCATCATTGATCTCTTGCAAGCAATAGATGGTTGGTACACGAATAATTCCGTTGCCCGATTTCGCGCCCTGTACTAACACTCGCCCATTCTTACATTGCAGCCTACCCGTCACATGAACATCGACTGTTTTCTTGGTGTCATCCAAAGCTTGAAAGCTCCACTTACGCACAGACCCCGTTAAGCAGTCATGGTGAATGAGATCTTTAGGATGGTTTGGCTTTCCTTTGCGAGCAAAATATTCAGGGCTTGCGAGCGTTCCCATCTCGATGTCCAAAAGCTTTCTCGCGATAAAGCCCGCATCTTCAAGGCTTCCCATACGAAATGCGATATCGAACGCGTCTTCAATCAAGTCGACTCGGTTACTACTGAAATCAAGGCTGATGCTGATGTCTGGGTAGAGTTGCATGAACTCATTGACCAGATCCGCGATGATCACCTCGCCCAGATAACCGCCAACACAGTTTACTTTTATGTCGCCACGTACTTCTTCGACGTCATCCACAGCAGCAATCAAGGCTTGGTCTATATTATCTAAGGCTTGTTCACATCTCGCGTACAGATCTTGCCCTGCGTGAGTCAACCTTAAGGTTCGAGTGGTGCGGATAAACAGTGTCACACCCATCTGCTTTTCTAGGCTGCTCACTTGGCGTGATACGTGGGAACGAGACACATCCAACTCCTCCGCCGCTTTGGTGAAATTACCTAAACGAGCGATCAGCACGAAAGAACGAATATCAGACAGGTTAATTTGATTGAGCATGGCCGCCAGCTTACTAGTGAGGTTATGAGATAGACACTTTTATTGTTGCACCACAGCAACAGTGTTTCAAGTAAAGCGCTATATATCAACAATTCTATTTTCCTTAATATACCTCCATCGCAACGAAGCAAGGCAACAAGCACTTGATTCGAATGCACTTAAACAACCCGTCGTAGCCAACCGACGCAATAAAAGTACAGAGGAAATAAAATGAAAAAACTAATCGTAATTACAGGTGCAAGCTCTGGTATTGGTGAAGCAATCGCTCGTCGTCTAAGCGATGAAGGTCACCCTCTGCTACTTTTAGCTCGTCGTGTTGATCGCCTTGAAGCGCTGAATCTACCAAACTCACTGTCAGTAAAAGTAGACGTAACAGACAAAGCGTCTTTTGATGCAGCAATCGCACAAGGTGAAGAGAAGTTTGGCCCTGTAGATGCACTTATCAACAATGCTGGTGCAATGCTTCTTGGTCAAATTGATACTCAAGACGCACAAGAGTGGAAGACAATGTTCGATGTAAACGTGATTGGTCTTCTAAACGGCATGCAATCTGTACTTGCTCCGATGATGGAACGCAACACGGGTACTATCATCAACATCAGCTCTATCGCGGGTAAGAAAACATTCCCAAGCCACGCAGCTTACTGTGGTACTAAATTCGCGGTACACGCTATTTCTGAGAACGTTCGTGAAGAAGTGGCGGCTTCAAATGTTCGTGTTACCACTATCGCACCGGGTGCTGTAGAAACTGAGCTTCTGTCTCACACAACATCTCAAGAGATCAAAGACGGTTACGATTCTTGGAAAGAAGACATGGGTGGCGTATTGGCAGCTGACGATATCGCTCGCGCTGTATCATTCGCTTACCAACAACCACAGAATGTATGTATCCGTGAGATTGCTCTAGCACCAACTAAGCAACAGCCATAGGCCTTTGCCATCGCTAATAAATAAGCGATGAACTAAAAAAGCGCCACGACTTAACAAGTC
>NZ_JBFRVD010000001.1:18209-74832 GCF_041474985.1 Vibrio sp. 10N.222.49.C9
ACGACTTAACAAGTCGTGGCGCTTTTGTTTTGATTCAATCTAATTGCTAGTAAGAAGCGTGATTAAAACTCAACGCGGTAAACTGACGTGCTACCACTCACTTCGTTGCCAACCGCAATAAAGTGGTTACCAGAACGAGTGAAATACTTGATTGATTCTGGACCTAAATCACCCGCTTTAGCGTTGTAAGTCTCGTTGTCGCAATCACCGTCTTCATCAACCTTAGTGCACACTGGCTGAGTAAAGTCGCGATTGTTCAAGTAGCTGATGAAACTTGCGTTTTTAGGCTGTGTTACGTCGTAAACCATGATGCCACCTTGGCGCTCAAGTCCAATAAAGGCATAGTGCTTGCCGTTGATATCCGCCACTTCGATCGCTTCAGGTTCTACGCCTTTATCATCACTACGATCGTCACCGCTTTGGTTGTTATCATTGGTGCTGTTGAAGCTTGCAGGATCTTGCTCAAGTACGATTCGAGCAAAATCATCGCCGCTATCAAACACGAGCTCGCCTGACTCATCCCAGATAGAGAACGAGCGGCTGCCGAATGCTTGAACCTTTTGGTCAGCAGCGAGTGTCCCTTGTGGCTTAATCACTTTAAGACGTGCAAGTTGCTTGTTGTCTTTCAATGCGCCATCTAATGGGTGGTTAGCGTCAATATCTAACTTCTTGCCGCGTACTTCATCGACATAAGCGATACAAAAGTCTTTTTCTGTGGTGTAGTTTTCGGTGCCTTGATAATCGTCACCGTCCCACTCAAAACCTTTCTCATCACACATTTCTTGCGTAGTCTTGATGCCATATTCACGACCATCACCTTCGTTCGCAGTCACGATGTAGGTGTTGCCATCAACACTGTAGCTAGTGATGCTATCTGGCATGTAGAGGCCTTCTAACATCGCGTAGCTTTGCAGATTACCGATATTTTTGTCTTTGTTTGACGCATCTAGCTTAGCGTTATCCCAAGGCTTTCCGCCTAGTCCAAGAATCGCATCCACATGTGCACTCGCCACATCAATCGCTGCCAACGCGTTGTTCTCTTGGAGGGCAACGTAGAGTTTTCCGTTATCCGCAAATGTTAGGTATTCCGGTTCAAGATCTTGAGCAACCGTTGCATTCGGCGCAGAGATTCGAACCTTGTCGGTTAGCTCTGCATGGCGAGGCTGACCTTGATTGAATGCCTTGAAATCAATCTGAGTGACTGTCGCTTGCAAAGGACCATTGGTTAAATCCACCAGCGTTACTGAACCTTCAGGATCAATGCTGTAATCCGCATTCGGCTCACCTTCATTTGCAGAGGCAATGTAGCGACCATCTTTCGAGAAGCTCACCATGTCCGGTAATGCACCAGCCGTATAAGTAGTAATCAGCTCTAACGTGTCTGAACGATAAAGGGCAATGATGCCGTTTTGTTGCTTGTCAGCATTTTCAATCGCGACAGCAACTAATCCTTGATGAGTCGACACACTGTTCGCTGCACCAATATCAATACCAGAAGCTGCAGCCGCTGATTGAAGATCAATCGAACCCGAAGATGTTGGTTCGCTAGCTGAGTTCATTGATAAAACATCAACTTTCTGAGCTTGAGCGTTCACAACATAAAGCTTGTCGGTACATGAATCGTAGCTGACGATTTCGGCTGCAGAAGTATCAAACGGGGCGTCGGCGATTGAACGGCCAACTAGGCTGATTCCGGTTACCTCAGCATTGGAAGCGCTTGGCTGCTCGATGGATTGGCATTGAAGGCTAAAAGCATCAAGTGATGTTTGAGATGGCGTAGCAGTCGTTGGTGATGTTGGTTGAGAACAGCCTACTAGAGCAGAACTTACCGCGATAGGCAGTAATAGTGTCAGCTTATTAAATTTACGATTCATATATCCTCCATAATTTGAATCGCGATCATAGAGGGCTGTTATGACACTTATCTTTCCCTTTTATTAACAATAAATGACGACAATAAATAACTTTTACCCATAGCAACAGAAAGTTAATGCGAACAACCTATTAACAAGTAAGAAAAAAAAGCGCCCAAGCTGGCTGATGCTTGAGCGCCTTTAGTAAACTGTATAGGGAGATTAGAAGTTGTAACCACCACCAATCATGAATACCCATGGGTCGATATCAACGTCTGTTGAGTACTGGTTACCCGCTGTATCTTTATACTTTGCAGTTGTATCTATATCTGCATACCAAATAGATGCATTTAGGAACCAGTCTTCATTGATCATGTAATCCACGCCAATATTTGCTGCAAGCCCCCAAGAGTCATCAAGAGACAAATCACGTAGTTGAGCGTCTTTACCAGTTCCGTTAAATTTTTCATCAAAGAAGAACGTGTAGTTAATACCTGCACCTACATAAGGGCGAATTTCACTGTTCGCTTCACCAAAGTAGTACTGAACCATAAGTGTAGGCGGAAGGTGTTTAACATCTGCAATATCACCTAGTCCAAGTAAATCAGTAGATACCGTATGTGAAAATGGTGTTGCTGCAAGAATTTCTAAACTAACGTTATCAGTGAACATATAGCCAAATGTTAGGCCAAGTTGAGTATTTGAATCTACAGATAGCTCAGAACCTGGTGAGTTTAGTACATCACCACTGCTGTCGTTTGGAGATACCATTGCTGCACCTGCACGGATGATGAAATCACCTTCTTTATGAGCAAGAACATTGGTTGACATAAGAGCCGCAATAACCGCAATACCACATACTGTTTTTTTCATTATAATTTCCTTTTGGGGGGCTTAATCTTTATTGGTGAATGAGTAATCATTTCTTATTTTGCGTGCAAGGTAGCATAGAATAACCCTACTTTATTGATGGAAATCAATTTGTGAAAAGTTGTGATTATTTATGTAAATTTATATCGACCCGATCACTTTATTTCTTCATTTTATTGACAGTTTTGTAATGCAGCTTTTCCGTGCGTCATTTTGTTAACCCAATCCCTTCACTCTGTTCGGATCTTTTTTGGATCAAAATAGAGCAAGCCAATATCTCGCACGCATTATTTTGGTGCAGAACAACAAGAATCAATCTCGCCTCGTATAATATTCAATGAGTTACATTTGGCTTAGTGCTTGCAAGTCTATGTTCATAATCATAAATACATTGAGGTTCTGATCATGCAAGACACTCTAACAATCGTTCTGGCCGGCGGTGTTGGCTCTCGGCTTTCCCCTCTCACCGATAACCGTGCAAAACCTGCGGTACCCTTTGGTGGCAAATATCGAATCATCGATTTCACACTCGCGAACTGCTTACACTCTGGGCTACGCCAAATTTTGGTGCTGACTCAGTACAAATCTCACTCTTTGCAAAAACATTTAAGAGATGGTTGGTCGGTGCTTAACCCGGAGCTCGGCGAATACATCACCAATGTTCCTCCACAAATGCGAACCGGTGATAGCTGGTACAGCGGTACTGCCGATGCGATTTATCAAAACTTGTATCTACTTTCACGCAGTGAAGCCAAGCATGTGGTGGTGTTATCCGGTGACCATATCTATCGCATGGATTACGCACCAATGCTCAAGCAGCACAAAAAGAACGAGGCCGACCTAACTGTGGCGTGCATGGAGGTTTCGATTGACGAAGCCAAAGAGTTTGGTGTGATGGAGATAGATGAATCTCTAGAGATCAATAACTTTACCGAAAAGCCACGTTACCCTGCATGTGTACCTGGTAGGCCAACTCGAAGCATGGCTTCAATGGGTATTTACGTCTTTGATAAAGAAGTACTAACACAAGCGCTACTGGCGGACGCCGAAGATCCGAACTCAAGCCACGATTTTGGTAAAGATATCATTCCTAAATTGGTGGGCAACAACAGTGTTTACGCATACAAGTTTGGGGATGAAGAAGGCCGAGTGACCCAAGATGCGTACTGGAGAGATGTTGGTACTATCGACTCTTATTACCAATCCAACATGGACCTGTTAAAGCCAGCTTCGCCTATCGATTTATATCAACCTGATTGGGCGATTCGTACTTACGAACCGCAGCTGCCACCCGCACGAACCATTGCTTCAGTTGAAGGTAATCAAGGAATATTCATCAACTCGATGATAGCGAATGGCGTTGTAATTGAAGGCGGCTCGGCGCAAAACTCAATCTTCTTCCCGAAAGTGAAAGTCAGCAATGCCGCGATTGTGATTGATAGTATTCTGTTTGAAGATGTTGAGATTGGAAAAAATTGCCACATACAAAACTGCATCATCGACAAGAACGTTAAGGTGCCTGACGGAACCCAGATCGGTCTTGATGGCCTTGCCGATGCGAAACGCTTCCATATATCAAAACAAGGCGTGATTGTGGTGCCCTCTTCTTACCAATTTGAAGAGTAACCTTTAACGTTGGAATAGCTTTTCTTTAAACGAAAAAAGGCAGCGAATTCGCTGCCTTCTTATTTACTCACACAGCTTAAGTTAAGCCTTAACTGTCCATGTATTCGATTAAACAGAAACCTTAGAAAGGCCCTAACTCAATCATTTGAGCAATCACAACAGAAACCAAAGCGCCTACCGACCAGAACAAGAACAGTGGTAAGAAGAAACGAACCCACTTGGTGTAAGGTACTTTTGCTATAGCCAATACCGCCAACAAGCCACCATTGGTTGGGTAAATATAGTTAGAAATACCATCACCCAATTGAGAAGCCAGTGCTGCCACTTGGCGAGTCACTTCACCAATATCTGCCAACGGAATAATGATTGGCATGGTGATCACCGCTTGGCCACTGCCTGATGGAATAAACAGGTTGATCGCAGCCTGCGAGAAGTAGATCCCTGCTGCTGCCACAAGTTTAGAGCTACCAGAAATGATTTGTGCAAGATAGAAGATAATAGAATCAACAATCTTCGCGTCTTCCATAATGGTTAGCACTGAACGAGCAAAGAAGATGATCAGTACCGCAACCAATACATCGCTAACACCTTTGGTCCAGTACTCACAAATCTTGTTCGGAGATAAGCCCGCCACCAAACCCGGAATAATCGCCATCGCCACGAATGCACCCGCAATCTCGGTGAAGCCGAAACCCATCGTCAACGTGCCGAAGATCATGTATGCGAACACGCCCAAGAACGCGATGCCCGCAAGCTTTTCACGTGTGGTGAGTGTTTTCGCTTCAACGTTAGATTCGTAGTGGTAACCCGTACCGTGCAACAAACCTTTGGTCGGGTCTTGCTTAACTTTGCGCGCGTAGTTAAGTACATACCAAGCACCTGTTAGCAACATGAACATGCCAACAATAAAGCGATACCACATGCCTGAATACATAGGCAGTTCAGCGATAGTGTGTGCGATACCCGTAAAGAATGGGTTAGCCAAAGCGGCTGCGAAACCGGCACAACTTGCCAGTAAAACAACGCCAAGTGCCGTTATAGCGTCATAGCCAAGCTTGATACAGATCGGGATCATCAAAGAGATGAAGATGACATCAAGTTCACGCATACCGGTGAAGGTAACGTTGAAGAAAATCGCAGTCATGATCACAGGCGCAATTACGTACAAGCCTTGCTTCTTTAGCTTAGTGGTGAGCGCAACAACGGATGCGTCTAACAAACCCATGTGTTTGATAATGCCAAAAGCACCACCCACAAATACCACAACGCCCATCACGCCAGAAGCGGATTTGAAGCCTTTAAAAAATGATTCGAAAAAAGAGGCTAATGTTGTTGGGTTGCTCGCTAAGAGTGTGTAGCTGTCTGGGTCGATAACCGTGCGGCCATTCATGACCACTCGCTCGAATTCACCAGCAGGGATGAAGTAAGTTGCGATTGCAGCAACGATCACCATGATAACCAAAGAGAGAAACGGGTGGTTTACTTCTTTCTCTGTCGGCGCTGTGTTACCAGCTTGAGATGTAGGTACGGATGTGGATACCGTAGTCGTCATATAGACTCCTTATTTGTCAGCAACTAAGGTTCACTTAGCCGCCGAGAGGGATTTTTGGAAAAACGAAACCCTTCACGCAGAACATAGTTCACGCTAACTAGGCTGTTTCTAAAAGGCCTTTGATAGATGGTGCTCTCAAATGTACATAGTGAAGTAGTGAGAACTACTCTCTTTGCGTCCGAGCAAAATGCAGATGTTCGGCCAAGTCAGGCCAAACTGAATGAGGTCATTACAAGCAGATAAACAGAAAAAGACTGTTTGGGTAATGCGTTTTTTATCAATTACAAAGACAAGCGGCGCATACTAGCATAACGAGTCATTAATTGTCAGAAAAGTGTGAGTTTCGTCATGCTTTGGTGAGCAAAAGAAAAGCGCCCACTAATAAGTAAGGCGCTTTTCTGCAATCGAATCGAGTTACTTAGGTGCTAATTCGTAGTTTTCTTGCATCTCATGAGGGGCAATCCCGTACTCATAATCTGCTAAGTAGCCATCCTTATAGACCTTCATTCCCTTCTCATCCCAGCTCACTTTGATCATCGCCGTGTTGCCATCTTCACTGCCTAACAGCTCCAGCATTTCTGCATCAATCTTAATGGCTTTGATGGTTTTAATACGCTTAAACGGCTTAAATTCAGTGGCCGAGAATACGATGGCCGAGCGATAACGCTTAAGCTTGAGTCCAATCGCAAAGATTCTCGATTGTTGCTCAAACTGCAACATATTGATCTAGGCTCAATTGATGAGTCTCGCATTTCAGAACTTGTGCGATTCAAAGTCGAAACGCCGGTTCGCTATGAAGGTGACATTAATTATTGGCGTCAGGGCGTCGAATTTCCTGTCGATCAACTGGCATCCAATAAAGAAGTCGATATTCGAGCACGCATTACCATACCCGAGTCTCAACTCACAGCAGGAGAGTTTCACTTCAATATGGAGTGGGCAGTTGAGTGTCTATAAATTAGTAACTTAAGCTGATTTTTTAATCAAAGAAGAAAAAGTGAGTGAGCTGGAAAGAAAATCAATGGAGTGACAAGTTCGGAATTATAAAACCGATAAAGAGAGATTCACTGGGAATTCGCTGTAGGTTAGCGCAAATTATCAAGGATGGAGTTTTTTTGAACATGTCTTTAAAACACGAAACATAATATGCGATCAGTTCATCGGACTTTCAAGGGAGTAACAAGAGAATATTTGATAACACTGAAGTCAATCACACATGTGCTAATTCTCAGTTGGTTAATCTATGCGATGTTTGCTACGTTTAAATGACACAGTCATTGGAAAGGTATGATTTATGAAAATAAATGTTCAAACACATCATGTATCAATTAACGACGAGTCACGCAAAGACATCGAAGGTAAATTCGAGAAGATATCTAACCATTTCCCATCACTGATCAGTTGCGACATCATCATTACTAAAGAACACGGTCAACATCAGGTTGAAGTATTCACCAACTACGAAGGTGTACGAGTAACAGCAAAATCGACAGACGATGTTATGTACCCAGCTATCGCTGCAGCACTTAAGAAACTTGAAGCGGGCCTAAGTAACCGTAAGGGACAATTGAAAGCCGACCTACACGAGAAACCAACAAGCACGAAGCCAGAGATTGCTTCGGACATCATCCAAGAGATGAAATTGGTATAAATCGATAAGTAGTTAAAGCGAAATAACGAATAGAAACTTATTAAGAATTTCAAAGCCAGCATACGTTGCTGGCTTTTTCGATCTTAAAGCCAAGCAAACCTTCGCTTCTTTACCGTCCCTCGAATTCAGCTCAACCCCACATCATTATTAACGCCCTTAAGTTCTTAGCAGCTATAACAATCACTTGTGGGATTTGATACAGTTATAAGCAGAAATTTAGACCACAACGGAATGTTTATTATGAAGAAAATCGCGTTGATACTTTTCCTTGCTACTCAATTAATGGCTTGTACCGAGGTTGGCAGTGAAGCTTGGTGTGCGGATATGAAAGAAAAGCCTAAAGGTGACTGGACGGCTAATGAAGCGGGCGATTTTGCTAAACACTGTATTTTCTAATCACGTTAGCTTCTAATTCTACATTGGGCTGAATTAATACGCTCTGTGTAAAACAATCCATGGAATAAGTGAGTTTTAATGGAACACCAACTAGACAACAACTGGAAGCACATCGAATGGGTATTAACCGACGTCGATGACACGCTCACTTGGCAAGGTTCACTCCCTCCAGAAACCCTGATTGTGTTACAAAAGCTGAGAGACAATGGAATCAAAGTGGTCGCTGTAACGGGAGCCTGTGCTGGTTGGTGTGACCATATTGCGCAGCTCTGGCCTGTCGATGCCGTGCTTGGAGAAAACGGCGCCTTCTTACTAGAGAAGCAAGATGATGCATTACAACTCTCATCTGAAACACCGCTAGAACAAGTGCGTAAGAACCAAGCTAAGCTAAAACAAGAAGTTGAAGCGATCTTGTTGAGTTACCCCGACCTATCGCTAACTTTGGATCAATCTTACCGCTTGTGTGAGGTCGCGATTGATATCGGCCAAAACCGTAAGCCTGTTGACCCTGAAACTGTTCAAGCGGTACTCGAAAGAATACACGCTTTAGGCGCACACGCGACGGCAAGTTCGATTCATATCAACGCTTGGTACGGCGAACACTCAAAGAAAAACGCCGTGCACCGTTTCCTGGCTAATAAAGGCTTATCGCTTGAGCAAATCCACCATCAAGCCTGCTATGTCGGCGATTCAATGAACGATCAACAGATGTTCGAATCACTACCACTCACCGTTGGCGTGGCAAACATTAAGCATTATTGGGATAAGTTAGATCATCATCCAAGTAAGGTGATGTCGCAGCCAGGTGGCTATGGGTTTGCAGAATTTGTGGATGCGCTGCTGAGGCTTAAAAGTGAAGTAATTTAGATAATCGCTCAGACTTTGAAGCAAAAATCGCACAAGTTTTCACTCATACGATTTCATTCATGTCATGTCCATCGATTAAACGGGCTCAACGAACTTAGAGAATAATCATCCCATCTCGATAAGTCAGTGCTGGCGCTACATCTTGGCCAAGTAATACCGGGCCATCGAGGTCGACGATTTCAGATTGAACCGCAATAGGCAGAGCTGCACGCATCGCCAAAGAAGTACCGAGCATACAACCCGACATCAGCGTAAATCCTAGCCTTTGGGCTTCTTCTGCAAGAACCAATGCTTCAGTCAAACCGCCCGTTTTATCGAGTTTGATGTTGACCATTTCATACTTACCCAACAGCGATGAGAGCTGTGAAGTGGTATGACAGCTTTCATCAGCACACAGTGGTATCGGGTGCTTGATGTGTGCCAGTGAGGCATCGTGCTGTTGGGGTAACGGCTGCTCGATCATCGCAATATCAAATTCTGCCAATTGATTGAACAACTCTTCGAGATTCAATCCTGTCCACGCTTCATTCGCATCCAATACAATTTGAACATCTGCCGCAGCTTCTCGTACCGCGCGAACACGCTCTACCACCTGCTCGCCGTCAAGCTTCACTTTCAGAAGTTTCGCACCATTCGCGACATAGTCTCGAGCCTGAGTCGCCATGGCTTCTGGCGTGCCAATCGAGACTGTCATTGCAGTCACGATTTGAGCAGGCAACTCAAACAAGCTATTCGGAAACGTCTGGTCGTTCTGCTGAGCTTCAAAATCCCAAAGCGCACAATCGACCGCATTGCGCGCTGCCCCTCCGGTCAATAAAGACTGAAGATGATCTCTTAGCTCTGCCGGATCAGTAACGCCTCGTTCAAACATAGCTTCAAGTGCGCTAGACGCTTGTTGGATTTGCGCTAACACAGACTCCGATGACTCGCCGTATCGTGGGTAAGGCGTGCATTCGCCCTGAGCTCGTTTGCCACCATGTTCAATGTAAACACGAACAACGTGACACTCAGTTCGACTGCCACGAGAGATGCGAAAAGGCGTTTGCATCGCGATAATAATGGGTTCAGCTGTAATCTTCATAATTTCACTCGGTTGATGTTCACTTTAACAAATGGAAACGTAGAAATGATGAAGTCGTTAAAGTGAATGTCGCAAATGATCAGTAATGTGTTGTACACCAAAGCGCACTGGGTCCGTCACTGGCACTTGATAGAGTGTGGTCCATTCTTGGCACAATGTCTCAGCCTCTTCAATGCTAATCGCCGACGTGTTCAAGCAGATACCCACCAGCTTCGCGTCTGGATTAGTCAGTCGCGCCGCTTGCAAGTTGGCTTCAATCGTCTGTTCTATGCTTGGTAATTTAGCATGAGGAAGGTTACGAATATGTGGTCGCCCAACTTCATGACACAGCACTAAGGCATCAGCTTGTGCGCCATGTAAAAGACCCAAACTCACGCCTGCAAACGAAGGGTTGAACAAAGAGCCTTGCCCTTCAATGATGTCCCAATCGTGGTCGGTAAAATCAGGGCTAATCGCTTCAACTGCGCCAGAAATAAAATCCGCAACCACCGCATCAATCGAAATACCGCTGCCTTCAATCAAAATACCTGTCTGCCCTGTCGCTTTAAACTGAGCGGATGTTCCCGCTTGTTTAAGCGACTTTTCAATCGCTAATGCCGAGAACATTTTGCCTACTGAGCAATCAGTTCCGACAGTAAGCAGGCGCTTACCTTGACGAAGCTTACCGTTACCAACATTAAGAACACCGTCAAAATGGCGTACATCATGAAGCTTAGTCAATCCTTGTTGCTGCATGTCAGCAAGCGGTGAAAATTCACTCAATCGTTGGTGCATGCCAGATGCAATCTCATATCCCATTTCTGCAGCGGCCATAATGGTTGACTGCCAAGAATCAGGAATAACACCACCCGGATTTGCGGTACCAATCACTAGCGTCTTCGCGCCCTGCGCTTGCGCCTCTTGCAGGGTCATATCCGTTAAGCCCAGTGAAACGGTATCACCCGTTAAACGCAGTTGACCTAGGCAGATTTCTGGTCGCCATTGATGAATACCGCGAGCTGTTTTTGCAGCGAGTGGGTCAGTAACATCCCCAAGAAAAAGAAGGTAAGGTTGAGCGATCGACATGAGTATTCCTAATTAATAAGCCCTTGTATGGGTTTACTTTAATTAAGAACTTCGAAGCTGCCGAATGCCTATTTATGGCGAGCCTATAACCTTAAGTTATAGGGTGAGTATGGATTTTCAATGAAGCGATAAATTGCTTAACGGAAATCGACTGAGGGGTGTGCTCTGCGCAAAGCATCGATACCGAAAATTGGATGTCTGGTTGAAGCGGCAACACACAGACCGCATCGTCATTTTGATATTGCTCTGCCGTCCACGGATCAACAATCGCAAACCCCGCTTGGTGCTTGACCAGTTCCGCAGCGGCGCTATACCCACGTACAGATATCGGGTGGTGATAATGCTGCTCACGTGCAATAAGGCGTTGATGTAACAGGAGGCCTAATGGATCGCGGCTATCGAGCCCGATGATTGGCAGCGGATAATTGATCAGATCATCTAACGTTAATTCCGCGGGGAAATGATCAACCGTATTGGAAGGAACCAAAACCTTTAGTGATTCGGTTAATAGCGTTTCACTTAATATCGCAGGCGGTGCTTCATCGCCAAACGCGATAGCAATATCAAGCTCATGCTTTAATAACCCAGCACACAGCTCATCACGGTTTGCAGTCAGCAACTCAAAAGAGAGATCTTGCTTACTGCCATTTTGCTCGCGAGACATTTGGGCGATTACAGGAGTCAGTAATTTAGTCGCTAAAATCGGCGGCGCACCAATGCGTAAATGCTGATGGCCTTGCTTCACTTTGTTGGTCAGAGATCGAAATTGCCCCAATTGCTGATACACCTTTTCCGCTTCTGGCAGTAAGGTTTTTGCCTCAACCGTTGGCACCAACCGCCCTTTAACTCGTTCGAATAAGCCAAACCCAAGTTGTTGCTCCGTGTGCGCCAAAATACGGGTCACGTTTGGTTGCGACACATGCAAGCTGCGCGCGGCTCCAGATACGGTTCCGGTCTGCATAATGGCGTAAAAGACTTCCAATTGTCTTAGGTTCACATTGATGTCCTTATGGTTCGCGAAACAAATCTAGGGTTTGGCTTTTCTTGTATTAGCTAAGCTGTTTATCGGTCTAGCTAGCGTTTTGCGTGAGTCTATTTTAGTAGCTCAGCTATCGTAGGTTGAAGTATCTCAGCCCAAGTTTGATAAGCCTTCGCATTCAAATGCAGATCATCACACGAGTACTTGTTCGACAACAGCTTATTAGGCGACAATACTGAATTCACATCTAAGAACGCAATGCCTTGCTGTGTACAGTACTCGCTTAGCTTGCTATTGAGCAGTTCAACCGACGGATTTAAACCTTGCAGTTTAGAGCCAACATAAAGCGTTGATTGCACCAATATGCGAATCTCATTTTCTTGCCACACCTTAAGCATATCAATGTAGTTCTGGTAGATATGGTCGACATCATAACCCTGAGCTAAATCGTTTATCCCTGCCATAAAACACACCAGCTTTGGCTTCACATTCAACGTGGTATCAATACGGCGCAACATGCCAGTTGTGGTGTCACCCGCTAAGCCACGGTTGACCATCGAAACATCGCGAAAGATATCCGCCCACGGGGCCCATTCGGTGATCGAATCACCAAACATGACTAGGTCTGCACTTGGGGAAAAATGGCGATGGTTATCTGATGTCATGATGTAACGACTCATACTGTGGCCTCGTTGCTGAATCTCAGACTGAAGAGCGACTGCCTTGAGGATCTCGCTATCTGGCGTGGCGCTATCAAATTGAGCTAGCAATCCTTCGATATGAGGCTTAAAAGGGCTAAGACGAGTACTCAGTTGATGATGTTCTTTAAGGGAAGATAACCTCTCTAGTAATGCATACAAAGAGCGGTTTTGACCAACTTCTTGGAATAACTGATAGAGATCGAGGACAGAGTGTTGCTGTAGCGCGGCAAGTAATTGCTTGTCTTCCATGGTGTTATCTAACCCTTCAATTATCTGATGATGAACTCAAGATAATATCCGATTGCGTACGGGATAGATAACACTAGAAGCAGAGAATTACTTTTCTTTGATTAGCAGATGGTTACGGTTATCGCGGCTTTTCTTAATGAGCTCGTTGCTCTCGTCCATTTCATCTGACTTAGCAAGGCGATCATAAAGCAGCACGTTAACTGTCGCAGCCAAGTTCATGCAGCCTACTGTTGGTACATAAACAACATGATCTGCTCTGTCGGCGACATCTTGAGAAATAGAACCGTCTTCAGGGCCAAAGATATAGATGGCATTTTCTGGGTGTTTAAAACGCGGCAGTGGTGTTGCACCCTCAGCGAGTTCTACACAAACAATTTTCGTTTCTGGATCAAGATTGTCTAAAAACGACTCAACACCAGTCAACGGGATAGTACGCGCAGCACTCTTAGTATCGGTGTGGAATTTTGCGGCTTTTTCGTAGCGTTGCCCTGTGTATTTAACTTCGTCGACTTGGTAACAACCAGCCGCACGCATAACAGCACCAACGTTTGTCGGGCTCTTTGGGTTAGTTAAACCAATAGTCACATGGCTTTTGTTCATGAATCTTTCTCACTTAACGAATAGACATAGCAGGGTGCTACAAAGCGTCGCATTCTAACAAAGCAGCGTCGAATTCAAAAGCATCGATACAAACTCACTTTTTCGCGCTTAAGCCTCTAGTTGCAAGGCTTCTCACCCCAAAAACCTAACCGTCATCATATTTATAAAACAAAAACACTCTAGGATAACAATTAAACAACAAGCCCATTTACATTTTGAAACCACATTAATAATGTGTTGAAAATTGCATGAGATAATCACACAGGAAGCGTGACATGACCCTAACCATCAAAAACCGCCTTTATATTCTCTCTTTCATTCCGTTGCTACTAATGGCAATTGGCATGATGAGCGTGACGTATATGAAGAGCACCGAGCTAACCGCACAGCAAGTTGAATCGACGCGTAGCAATATGATGGCGATGAAAGAAAAGGAACTCAAAGCGTATCTACAAATGGCCTACTCTTCGATCAGCCCATTTTTGGAAAGAGGTGCAACATTAGAAGAAGCCTTACCGACATTAAGAACTCTCGAATATGGCGAGTCTGGCTACATCTTTGGCTACGACTCTAAAGGCGTTCGAGTAGTTGTTGGGCAAAATAACGATGGCATTGGTAAAAACTACTACGACCTGCAAGACAAAAAAGGCAACTACCTGATTCGTGACTTGATCAAGAACTCAAAGCTTGGTGAGTTCACCACCTACTACTTTCCAAAACTTGGTCAATCAGAAGCTCTACCGAAACTGAGCTACTCGATATTCGTTCCCCAGTGGGACTTGATGCTAGGCACAGGTTTTTATACTGACGACATCGATGCTGTAATCGCAGAGATGAAAGAGAGCTCGAATGTCGCGTTACAAAGCTCATTGACGGCGATCGCTATATTCTGTGGTTTGATTGCCCTAGTAGTTGCTGCGTTTGCCGTTGCCGTCAACCGCACAATCATGCGACCACTCGAGCAGTTTGATCGTTCAATCAGCGCATTCGCGAGTGGCGAAGCCGATTTAACCGCTCGAATGGAAACATTTAAAGCGCCTGAGTTCACTAAGCTCAGCGAGAACTTCAACGCCTTCGTGGCAAGCCTTCAAACCATCATTCGCAGCGTAAGCGATGTCGGTCAGCAAGTCGTAGCCGAGACATCTAACATGTCTTCTCGTGCTGCGCAGGTCGACGAGATTGCTACAGGGCAACGTGAAGAGACAGAACAAGTTGCAACAGCGATGACTGAGATGACCACAACGGCGCAAGAGATCTCGAGCAACGCTAGTCAAGCGGCGGATTCCGCCAAGCTTGCAGAGGGCAATGCAAAAGAAGCGCAACAGATCGTAAACGCAGCTGCAGATTCGGTGGCAGGCCTAGCGAGCGAAGTATCAGAAGCCAACACCGTGGTGTCTCGTTTAGAAGGCGATGTACAAAACATCTCCTCTTCATTGGCGGTCATCCAAGACATTGCCGAGCAAACTAACCTACTCGCGTTGAATGCCGCGATTGAAGCTGCACGTGCAGGCGAACAAGGTCGTGGGTTTGCTGTGGTTGCCGATGAGGTTCGTAAACTGGCAAGCCGTACTCAAGAAAGCACTGGCGACATTCACAAGATGATTGAGCAACTTAAAGCTGCCTCAGATGCTGCTGTGAAAGCGATGGATTCAAGTCAAAACCGAAGTGCGCAAACCGTGGAAGAAGCGAATGCCGCAGCCAAAGCACTGGCGAAGATCCAAGCGTCGATTGATACCATCATGGACATGAACTCGCTTATTGCGACAGCCACTGAACAGCAAAATATTGTAGGACAAGAAATATCTCAACGCATCGTGGTGATTTCTGACCAAAGCTCACAATCGGCAGAACTCGCGAATCAAAACCGTACAGGTAGCCAAAACCTCAACAGTCGTGCAAATGAGCTGTATCACTTGGTGGATCGCTTCACCGTCTAATACATTTTCGGTCTAGTAAGCCGTAATCAAACGATAATTAATCCTAAAACACGCCGGGCTTCAGAATCTCTATTCTGAAGCCCGTTTTTATCGGTGGAGGTTTTAAGCCATACACTAATCCAATTGCTCAGAAAGGAAGTCCACCAGCAGGCGAACCTTTGAAGATAGATTACGGTTCTGAGGGTACAACGCCCAGATCCCTTCTTTGTCGTCTCGGTAATCGGAAAGCACTTCGACTAACTCTCCAGAGTCTAGATCTTCACTCACGTAGTATTCAGGTAACTGCACCAAGCCAATGCTCTGCTTCGCAGCATCTAATAACGCTAAACCGCTGTTGCACTTAATGCGTCCGTTAACACGAACCGAACGAGGGCGACCATTTTCTTTAAAGCGCCAGTGTTCAAATCCACCAACTAAGCATTGATGATTATTTAATTCAGATAATGTATGCGGCTCGCCATAACGTTCAATATATTCAGGGCTTGCACATACATAAAGTTGGCGTTGAGACAGCCTCTTTGCCACAAGGCTTGAGTCTTCCAAGCGGCCAAGACGAATCGCAACATCAACACCCGAATCGATAAGATCGAGCTTTTGATTGGTCAGCATCAGCTCAAGCTCTACTTGCGGGTGAAGCTTTAAGAATTGATGCAGTATTGGGGCGAGTTGGCGCTCACCATAAGTCACAGGCGCGGTGACTTTCAGTAAGCCTTTGGGTGTGGATTGCATCTGCGTGACCGCAAGCTCAGCAATTTCTAAACCTTCGACCAACAACTTACATTGTTGGTAATAGAGTTGCCCAGCCTCTGTAAGAGACACCTTTCGAGTCGTTCGATTGAGCAGTTTCACTGCGAGTCGTTCTTCGAGATTTGCTACTCTACGACTGATTTGAGCCACCGACGTAGCGAGCTTCTGCGCCGCACCGGTAAAGCTTTCACGCTCTGCCACTGCAACAAATTCACTTACCCCTTCCCAATTGGCCATGTTTTTACCTTATGCTGAACGATGGTTACCCAGACAGTGTATTGAAGATAGATATCAGTGTCACCTTGCTTGATATGCGCTGTTCATTAATCTTCGGCACCTATAGTCATTCCCTTACAGAACCATATTTTTGTCCTAACATTAACCTCATCCCCTATTGCTAGGGTGAGAATCTCTAAAACACTGGTACAACAAAGTAAGGTATCCCTTTGAAGAAGTTAATCATACTTGCATCAACTCTTGTACTCAGCACCACTGCGTTTGCAGCAACTAAAACAACAATTCAAGAAACAACGCTAAAATCTGACACATATGCTAGTGAAGTCGAAGCATACGATGCAGGCACCAACCTTATGGATGAGTTACGCGCAAAAACACCTTTTGAGCTTTCAAGAGAACTGCCACAGTTCCAACAGACAACCAAATACGATTCGTTCAAGATTGATGATGCAAATATGGAAGTGAAAAAGATCACTAACATGAACGGCGACATCCACTACCAAGCGAACGTAAAAGTGGACTACCGTTACACATACAAAGACGGTCTTAGCAGCTAACACTGAGTGATTGATCAGGTCTAAAAACTGATCACCTAGTCAAAAGACTGATCACCTAGTCAAAAAGAAAGCCCGCACTCATAGAGTGCGGGCTTTTTGTCGTTCACCGCTGATTAATGGGACTCAATACGAGCAACCATTATCAGCTCATATTCGTCTGTCTAATTTTGAAAATTACACTTCAAACTGAGACACAAGGCTATCTAGCGCTTCACACTGTTCAGCCAATGCCATACATGCATTTTCTGCGCTGCTTGCCATCTCAACCATTTGCATGGTGCTTTCAGCGATGCGTTGAACATTCTTATTCACTTCTTCAGACACTTGAGACTGTTGCGAAGCCGCCGTAGCAATTTGTGTGTTCATGTCATTCATCTTGCCAATTGAGTTACGAATCTCACTCAATGAAGATGCTGCAGTTCCTGCTTGAACAATGGTTTTCTCGCCACTCACTTTGCTTTCAGTCATCACACCAACCGCGTGTTTAGCACCCACTTCTAAGCGTTCAATCATTGATTGGATTTCGCCAGTGCTGTCTTGAGTTTTACTCGCAAGCGCTCGAACTTCATCAGCCACAACCGCAAAGCCACGGCCTTGTTCACCCGCTCGTGCCGCTTCAATAGCCGCATTCAAAGCAAGTAGGTTGGTTTGTTCTGCAATACCTTTGATCACGCCAAGGGTTGAGGCGATGTTCTTCACGTCTGTATCTAGTTCTTGAACCACACCACCCGCGTTCTCGATATCTTGCGCAAGGCGTTCAATCGAAGTAACAGTTAAGCCAAGCGTAGTATCGGCCGATTCCACTTCATGGTTTGCAACGTTACTTGCGGTTGCCGCATCTAATGCGTTACCACTCACCACTTCACTGGTTGCTTGCATTTCATGAACTGCAGCCGCGACCACTTCACTTTCTCGCTGTTGATTAGACGAGAATTCAGCAACACTTTGCGTGAGTGATTTGATGTTTTCCATCTCGCCACGTACTGCGTTCGATGTGAGAATAACTTGCTCCACGGTGACATGGATCTTGCCAACAAACTGGTTGAAAGCAGAACTCAAACGAGCGATCTCGTCATTACCTTCGACCTTCATACGTTGAGACAAGTTACCGTCGCCCGATGCGATCTCATTCATCGCTTTCTCTACGTTCTGGATTGGCTGAACGATAAAGCGATTCGATAACCACATAGCAAAAAGCGCGGCAAAAACAGCAACTGCCATACCCACTTCAATGATCAACTTGCTTGATTCAATAGAGTCATCGGCTTGCTGGCGAAGCTCTTTCTGTTTCAATTCGATCAGAGTTCGGATATCGCGCAATTGAGTACGAATGATCGCAAACTCTGCGTCAAGCGCTGGTGAGTAATCAATATTGTATTGGTCTGCGTTTGCCGGATCAGCGAACATTGGCTCGTGCAGTGCCACCCACTTGCTCATCGCGTTAACAAGCTTTGATAACTCGCCACGTGAAGATGGATCCAACACGCCCGCTTGATACAAGGTTTCGACACTTTCAAAACGAGGAACCGCTTTGTAAGCGTTGTCTTTAAATTCAAATTTTTGGTACTCAATCGCCGCTTGGTCTTTCGAGAGTAATAGACCTTGAGCAGAAGCGATAACTTGATAAATGTCACGATACCCATCTTCCAAATTGTCTAACACGGGCTGAACCACATTATTGAGCTCATTATTAATCGCAGCTTGAGCATTTGATCTGATAACGTTGAGCACAGTAACGGTAGAAAAAACAATCACAATCACCAACAGCGGGATCGCGATTTTACTCTTAATCGAAAGATTATTGATATTCATTGGGATTAATAACCACACTTCAAATAGGGATGCGCGCGCAATATACAGCACACATATAAAATCCCGCTAAGCTTTTGTGAGCTTCATCTCATAGAAAACGATACCGTAAATTCGTGTGATGTTTTTTCAATCAAAGGTTAACTTTCGGCGACTAAAATACTCTCTGATTTAGACTTATTTGCTGCTGATACGCGCAAATACTGGAGAAGTGTTAGAAATAACACCATAATGTAGGGCTCTAAAATAAGTAGGTAAGAACATGAAAATTTGTGGTGTTGAAATCAAAGGTAACGATGCAGTCATCTGTCTTCTTTCTCTGTCAGACGGCGTATTTAACATTCCTGATTGCCGAGTTTCTAAGGTTGCGATTAGCGACGCAAACGACACACAGAATATGAAAGACTTTCAATTCTCTTTTGCAAAGTTAATGGAAGATTACCAAGTAGAAAAAGTTGTAATTCGCCAACGTCAGACTAAAGGCAAATTTGCTGGCGGTGGCTTCGGCTTCAAACTAGAAGCAGCAATTCAGCTAATCGACGGCCTAGATGTAACCGTTGTGTCTCCAGCTGAAATCAAAGAAAGCCTTAAGCGCAACCCTCTTATGATGAAGTTCAAAGAGACCGGCCTTAAGCAATACCAAGAAGCACCGTTTACAACGGCTTACGCTTGTTTGATGAAACGCTAGTCAAAAGTCGCTAGCCAATATTTTATATAGAAAGAGCCTGAATATTCAGGCTCTTTTTTGTTTCTAGTCATCGATTTTTAGTAGGATGAGTTTGGTATACAAACTACCGCTCTAACACTGTTCGCCTACGAGCCTTAATTAACTCAGGCTTTTTCACCACCAAATAAACCGCCGCAGCAGACAAAGCAAAGCCCATCGCGCCATACATGTCGAACGACTCACCGAAAATAAGCCACGCTTGGATTGCTGTCGTCGGTGGCACCAAGTAAAAGACCGAAGCCACACTTGAAGATGCACCGTGCTCTACCATGTAAAGCAACAATAGGATGGCAACACAAGACAGAACGACCACCAGCCAAATTAGAGTCAACGTGAATTCTATCGTCCAGTTTACTTGCATAGTTTCGTAACGCATTGCGAACGGCAGAAACAACGCGGCAGAAGCCAAATATTGCACCATCGCACCGCCGACCATATCTGTCCCCTGACAGAAGCGCTTCTGATACAAAGTGCCGCAGGTAATACCCACCAAAGAAACCAAACACAATAACGTTGCCAAGCCTTTTTGGTCGTCTGACTGCCATTCAATATTGCCCATCAACACCAAACTAATACCCGCAAAACCAAGCGCTAACCCCAACCACTGTGCAAAATTAAAACGCTGCGAAGTACAGCTGATCATAATCAATGCGGTAAGAATCGGTTGTAAGCCAACAAGTAGAGAACTCAACCCGGCGGGCATACCTATATCAATCGCCAGATAGGTGCCACCAAGGTAGAAACCATGAATCAAGATGCCAACCACACTTGCGTGGAAGAATGCTCGACCACGAGGAATACGACGCTTAATGATTGCAATCAAAACCAAGAACAGCGCCACGTTGGCTACCATCCTCAATGAAAGTAATGTTGCGGGTTCCGCGTATTCCACACCAAGACGTGCGCCGACAAAACCTGACGACCACAATATTACAAACACAAACGGAATCATTTTAATCAGCATTACAAACCTCTGGTCAACTCTTCATCAATGCTGTTACCTTAGTTGGGTACAGATAACTAATAAAGATACAGATATAACACTTTGAATGGTTACAGATTGAGAGTGAGCAACGAGGGAGAAAAACGTGGAAGCAGAACTCAGCGGCAATAAATACCTTGCTACCGAACAACATATTAAGGCTCAGATCGATAAGGGGCTCTTTCATCCAGACGATCGCCTTCCCTCGATCCGCCAGTTAAGCGAACAGCTTGGCGTAAGCAAAAATACCGTAATTCGCGCCTATCAAGAACTGGAAGCCACAGGCTGGGTTTATTCAGTACCTAAATCTGGCTATCGCGTGAAAGCACCGAACACCACCAGCTGGGATGCATCAAGCCAACCTCAAAAAGTCGATCTGTTGTCTGTCACCAAATCGGTACTCTCTCGTCCAAAAGGTCGCCTGAAACTGTTGGCAGGCTCCGCGCACCCGAACATCAACAATCCAGCGATTCGTAGCTTGTATGCCGAAATCGGTCGCCATAGCCGTTTGCAAACTCAGCTTCCCGGTTATTACCAACTGCCTCCTGGCGACGAGCAATTAGTAAAGCAATTGTTAAAGATCACCCATGATCTTGGTGTACCTGCGGGATCTAAAGAGATTGCGATTACTCATGGTGCTCAACAGGCTATCAGTTTGGCTTTACGTGCGCTCACCAAGCCCGGTGACATCGTGGCGGTCGAGTCACCGTGTTACTTCGGCAATCTACTTTTACTTGAATCGCTTGGCTTACAAGCCCTTGAAATACCAAGCAGCGTTAGCCACGGTATTGACATTCCTTCGCTACAAAGTGCACTGGATAAATGGGAAGTGAAAACCTTACTGCTAACACCAAACTTTACCAACCCAACCGGCTCAAGAATGCCATTGGCGAATCGAAAAGCATTACTGGAGATCACCGGATGTTTGCCAATTATCGAAGACGATGTGTTCGGTAGCTTGGCATTCGATACACCAATCGCTAGCCTCAAAGAGCTTGATGACCAAGATAGAGTCATCTACGTCAACTCATTGTCTAAAACCTTAGACTCACGCTTGCGAATCGGTTGGTTGTTGTCGGGGCGCTACCAACCTTTAGTCGAAAAGTACCTTTTATGCGACAACATGGGCAGCTCAAACCTGATGCAATCCGCGGTGGGGCAATTCCTCACTACCGGTAAATATCGCAGCCACTTATCCAAAATGAAACGGCTCTACCAAACCAACCAAAAGCAATTCCAAAGCCTGTTAATACAAGCACTAGATAGCCACCCACACCTTGTCGGGCAATACCACCTATCAAAACCGGAAGGCTCTTTTTTAAACTGGATAACACTGCCTGAATCGGTCGATAGCTACGCGGTCTATCAAGACTGTTTAAAGCATAAGTTGGGGATTTTACCCGGAACAGTATTTGGCACCAACGACCAATATAAACACTGCTTGCGCTTTACTGTTGCCAACATTGAAGAGAGCAAAGAGTGGAAAGAAGGGGTTGTGACACTAGCGAAGATAATCGCTAAGCACGTGCGTTAGGTTACCTTTCTAATTACCATTTAGACCAAAACAACAAAGCCCCATTCAACTGAGTGGGGCTTTCATCATTATCATATCTTGAGTTGCTTAAATACGATGGTTAGTTAAATACGATTACCCTTGCCAAGCGAACTGTTCAAAAACTTTGTCGACTGGCGTTTTAGCAACGTGGTTTACGTAATTACTGATCACTTTCTGAGACAGGCCAAGAATCACTTCTAGCACTTGTTGCTGACCGTAGCCCGCTTCGAAAAATGCTGCCATTTCACTTTCAGGCACATTGCCGCGGTTACGTACCATGCTCAGCGTAAAATCATGCAGGGCTTGCAGCTTTTCAGTGGGTAAAGCTGTGCGATTACGCAGTGCTTCGGTGATTGCAGGATCAACCTTCATTGAATGTGCAATGCCAGTGTGTGCAGGAACGCAGTAGTGGCATTCGTGTTCAACGTTGATGGTTTGCCAAACAACCGTTAGCTCTTCAGCATCGAAAGATGAGTCACTAAACGCCTGATGAAGCTGAGTGTAAGCCTTAAGTGTGTTTGGAGATTCAGCCAACACACCAAACAAGCCCGGCACTCTGCCCATCTGCTTTTTAGCGCCCTCAAGAATAGGTTGGCTTTGCTCTGGCGCGGATTCTACTGAGTGAATTTTGAAGTTGCTCATTGCTCTATCCCTATCAATTTTCGGTTCTAAAGTTATTCAATCACGGAGCAATTAATGAATGTTCTCCGTTGGTGTAAAAACAATATAGATCAAACAAGAACGATCGTTCAAGTGTTATTTTGAACAGTTGTTCAATTTATACATTGAAGCCAGAAGAATGTCTTCGTTCATAACAAGAAAGCCCAACAGGCAACACCTGATGGGCTTTCTCTTTTTCTCAATTTTTTTGCAAGCGGCTACCAATATTCTGCGTGGGCCAAGCCTTTAACACAGCTCGACTTGCCACTTGTTACTTTAATTTCACCACCAGTCAACGATTGAGCCAACCAACCGTGAGAGAAACTCAATTCAAAGGGCGCAGGGACTTGCTCAACGGTAATTTGCTCAAAGCCCACTTTTGAATAGTAGTTAGGATCACCGTACGTCACTGCAAGCTCAATACCCTGCTCTTTTAGGAGCTGCAAACCGGAGTTAATCAGGCGCTGACCAATACCACGCTTTTGCACCTGAGTGCTCACCGCGACTGGCGAAAGCAAATATGCCTTGGTTTCATCGTCAAATGAAAGCGACGTAAAGATAATCGAGCCTACAATCGTACTATCCGCATCCGACTCACTAGAATCATCTTCAACAACAAAGCAAAATAGCTCTGTCGGAGCTGTGGTCGTTAAAAGATCGTTGGCAAGCTCACCCAAAGTTTTACCTTCGTTCTCACCTTCTGAATCCGTAAAGGTTTGAGTGAAAACTTGAGTGATCGTTTCGATTTCATTTGAATTATATTGCCTAAATTTCATGGTGTTACTCATTTACTTTAATTTCTTGAGCACAAAGAACTGATAATCAAAATCACGTTGTTCAGAACCTTTCGAAGGCTCTTGACCCAAACCGTTCTTTGATGTGCTGCTATCGAAAAATTGTTTAACTTCATTGTCGCAATCGACGAGCGCTTTTGAGTTCGGCATCGTTGCTTTAAGCGCTTCTATTCGCTTTTGAAAGGGCTGGTAATACGCAAGCCAACCAGCGTCACTCATTGCAAAGTGATCCAAAACTTCATAACCCGCTGCTTTTGCCTGTTTAATACGCTCGGAAACCGTCGTCATGTCCGGGTACTCTTTCTGCCAGAACGCTTTGCTCGATTCGTTAGGTTGTTCGGTATTCCACACCAAATCATTAACGACCAATATGCCGTCATCACTGAGTAAATTTCGCCACTGCTTTAGCGCCTTTTCAACACCCATGATGTAAGCGCTGCCTTCCGACCAAATTAGGTCAAACGACTTAGCTTCAAACGGCAGATCCATCATGCTCGCGCATACGGTTTTGACGTTGCTTTCTAAGCCAAGAACCTGTGCTTGCTGAGTCAGAACATCTAAACTCGGTTGATCATTATCTACCGCCGTTATTTGCACATCCACTTGATGTTCTACTAAGGCTTTCGCTAACACAGAGGTGGCAATACCTTTACCACAACCGATCTCAAGCACACGTTTAGGAGAAACCGAAACGTGTACCAACGCCGCTAAAGTATCTTCCGCTGTTCCTGGCCCTAAACGCTGTAAACCCTCAAAGATCACCTCAAAATCCGCCATGTACTGGTCATGATCGTTCATGTCTTTTGAAAGCCATTTCAGTCGCAGTGCTTGCTTCTCATCAAAGCCTTGCTTAATGAGCCAATCGAGATGCGCATCAGGCGCCACCTTGTCCATCGATTCATGCCAATCTTGCAAACCACTCTCGCCTAACAAGGCCGATAAAAGATCTCTCGAACGCTGTTTCTGAGCGATCTCTTCGTCCAATTGTTCGAGTCGGTTTTGTAACAAGGAGCGGTCAACCTTGGCATCCAAACACGCCTGACACTCTTTCAACGTCAGTCCACCCGCTTGTAACTGCTGCAACAATTTCACACGCTGCAAGTCGCGTTCGGAATAACTTCGATAACCATTATTGGTGCGTTGAGCTTCTATCAAACCCAACTTTCCATAGTACAAAAGCGTTGAACGGCTCAGGCCAACGAGCTCCGCTAATTCAGATATGCGATACATCCACTTCTCCCTCATTTCAGTAGTAAAGATAAACTATGAAGTTGTAGTCAGGTCAACAGAATTTTCGACACTTTTCTCGTTCTTTACCTATTTACCTTCAAATTGATAAAGCGATCTGAGCGTGTCTTTTACCCATAGAACGGTTAGTCATCGACATTGCCTGAACGGGATTCAGGAAAGGAGAAGTATTAAACTTGATGAATTGAAAACAATTAGCTCATAAACATACTTCTTTTTAAATGAATTTTGCCAATTTCTAAATCATTCAATAATGGACGAACGTTAACTAAACGATAAATAAACTCACCGAGTGAATACTTAAATCAACCACACATATACACCAGAAATTCCTGCTTAAATTTTTTAGAAAAATTCAAAATTTATTAGAAATTAACCCCTAACTTTACTTAGTATTTTGTTAGTCTTGGAAACAATTATTTACAATCCAAACAAAATTTAATTGGATCGCTTGAGGTTGTTTTTCTTGAATATGAAATTATTCGGCAGTTCTTTGATTCTGTCAGGAACTGCATTAGGGGCTGGCATGCTCGCTATTCCCATGGTGTTGGCCCAATTTGGCTTCATGATCAGCTCAGTGCTGATGCTACTTATCTTTATCGGCACCACATACTCTGCACTCCTCCTGGCAGAAGCATGCACTAAAACTAAA
The DNA here is from genome assembly GCF_041474985.1 of Vibrio sp. 10N.222.49.C9. NCBI lineage: Bacteria > Pseudomonadati > Pseudomonadota > Gammaproteobacteria > Vibrionales > Vibrionaceae > Vibrio > Vibrio sp. 10N.222.49.C9. Next base: position 43,605 of record NZ_JBFRVD010000001.1, read on the forward strand.
GACAACAGTGGCATGAGCAGTGTTGCTTACCTCACTCTGGGCAGCAAAGGTAAACACTTTATCAATGCACTCTTTTACCTGTTGCTAGTATGCATGTTGATCGCTTATATCTTGGGTGTCGGTGACATCATTCATAAGCTACTGCTCGACGTTGGTGTCGATGTATCAGCATCCGTTGCGTATACCATTTTCAGCCTATTGATGGGTGCTATCGTCGTCTCGGGCAAGTCTTATATCGACAAACTGAATCGCGGGCTATTCATCTTGATGGTCGTGATGCTGTTTATCGTTATCGCGTCGTTGTTTAGCAACATTCGCCTTGATTACCTTACTCAAACCAGCCAATACACAGCCAATGATGTGGTGCAATACAGCGCGGTTATCTTTACCAGCTTTGCCTCTATGGTGGTGATCCCATCACTGGTGATCTACAACCGTGAAGCGACTCAAAAGCAGATCCGCAATATGATTCTGCTTGGCTCAGTGATTCCATTAATTTGCTACCTGACTTGGTTATTCGCGATTATCGGCAACCTCGGCACAGACGCGATCAGCCAGTTCCACAATATCTCTGAGTTGATCTCTGCGTTCAGCGGCCAATCTGCTTGGTTGAAAGTGGTGATCGCTCTGTTCTCTGCTCTAGCCTTGGTGACTTCTTTCCTCGGCGTGTCGATGGCGCTTTACGACCAAAACAAAGATGCGGTGACCAACAACAAAGCGTTGGCTTATGCGCTAACCTTCATCTTACCTTTGGTATTAGCTGAGCTGTTCGCTAGCCAGTTTGTAAGCATGTTGGACTATGCAGGTATGGTGCTGGTGTTCCTAGCTATCTGGGGCCCACTCGCAATGGTAGTTAAGGTTCGCAGACCTGACTTCCCTCACCTACAAACCGAAGGCAGCTACACAGCAGCCGGTGGCGACACGGCATTAATGGCGACATTTGGTTTTGGTGCGTTGATTTTCGTGTCTTGGTTTATGGGGTAGATCCCCATTGAATGGACTATCTGTTGCCATTTAGAAGACAGCAGATACAAATAGCCCGTTAGTCCTGCTATTAAAAGTAGAGACTAACGGGCATTTTACTTCTTATTGGAGTGCTTGCTAGTTAGCTCTTAAACGTACTCGCAATATCTTTCAATGAAGCTGCTAACTGAGCTTGTTCTTTGGCTGTTGCAGCTATTTGCGTTGCACCTGTCGTAGATTCTGTCGACTTCTGCTCTACTGCCATGACGTTTTGAGCAATATCTTGAGTCACTACCGCTTGCTCTTCGGTAGCGGTTGCGATCTGCTCAGTCATGCTAAAGATCTCGCTCACCGATGCTGAGATACCTTGTAAGGTGTGTTCCACCTCTTTTGAATCCTCAACCGCTTTAGACGACATCTTCTGACTGTTATCAATCACATTAAACGCGGTTTGCACATCAGACTGTAACGAGCTGATGAAACCTTCAATTTCAGCTGTCGACTGCTGAGTACGCTGTGCTAACGTGCGAACTTCATCAGCCACTACCGCAAATCCACGACCTTGCTCACCCGCTCTTGCCGCTTCAATTGCCGCGTTCAATGCTAACAAGTTAGTCTGTTCAGCGACGGACTTAATCACATCAATCACACTGTTGATGTTATTACTGCTCTCGTGTAAGTGCGTGATCTTTTCCGCTAGATCATTAATTTCAGATGCCAGTTTTTCGATAGAGTGGTAAGAGTTTTGAACCGTACTCAAACCTTCTTGAGACTGCTCATCGACCAGTTTAGCGGAACTTGCTGTCTGCTGAGTTTTAGCCGCCACCTCATTTACCGTTGCTGATAACTCTTCTGTCGCCGTCGCAACCAAGCCAATTTGGTCTTGTTGTTGCACTAGCGTGTTCGAATTGTAGTGACAGGTTTGTGAGGTTTCTTCAGCGGCTGAAGCTAAGGTCAGACTCGACTGAGACAGGTTGTCGATAACGTTTGAAAACTTCTCTAGCGTTTCGTTGAGTGCCGAAGAGATCTGTCCAAGCTCGCTGTTGCCAACGAACTTAGCGCGAACTGTTAAGTCGTTGTCATTACGAACCTTAGACAACATCACTGTAAGATCTTTTACTCTCATCGTCAGGTCTCTGATCGCCTTATAGCTCACGAAGGTCGCGAACAAGGTTATCAAAGCAAACAGACCAATACTCATCATCATCGCAGACTGCGCCTCTGACATTTTTTTCTCTGTCAGTGCGATAAGCGACTCTGCTAGGCGGTTTTCTGTTTTCTTTAGCTGAACAATACGAGCGGTAGATTGCGAGAACCAGTACACAGGATCAACATCAAAACCGCTCATCTTAGATTCAGCCAAACCACGAAGCTTTTCTACTTCTGCCACCGAACGATCATTCAATTGCTGTTCAAAGAAACGAACGTTAGCTGGGTTACTCAATACCTCAAAGTTTGAGAAATAGGTATTTTGCTCAGTCACCAAAGAGATGAATTTAACCAACATGCCTGGGCCAAATTCATTTTTAGAGAAGGTATTATTTAGGACAGCACGCTCGATACCCGCTCGCTCTTTACCTTGTAAAAAGTTGTAGTAAGCGATGGTTTCAGTGGTGATGGCAGCATCAGAGCTAAGCTCAGCAATTAACGCCGATACGCTCAGCAGCTTTGCATTCAGTTTGGTGTAGTAACCCAAAGCTTCAGACAGAGGAATCGATTGAGAATCCACTCGATTTCGAATAGAAGTAATTTGATTTAGGCTTTGGCTTATTTCAGTGTTCAGCCGAGTGATCTGCGGTAAATCGATTTCAGCAGATTGCCAGTATTCGGTTTTCAGATTACGTCTATTATCTGCACTGGCTCTTTGTGCACGTAGTTCACTGACAAACTTAGTGCCCTGTGAGCCGATAAACCCAGCCGTCATTCCACGCTCTTTTTGTAACTCATGCACAAGTTCACTGTACACAACCGACAAACGGGTAAGTTGGTTTAATGAAGACAATTCACTGGTGGTTTCTACGCCTTTTGAAATCGCAGAAACGCTAAGCCATAGAAATCCCAAGATCGGTAAAATAAGCAAAGCGATGATTTTTTGCTTAAAAGACATATCGGTTAATTTCATTTTCATTTCCTAGCAGCTAACAAATCTTTTCAGTCATCTAACTCGCACACCCTTAATAAGATGCGCCTCAATTGTGACTGTATAATTATTCAACTTGATCAATGTGCATCAATTACCGTGCCACACAGATCGGTAGCCGGTGAAAATAACATTTAACCTTATAAAATACATTGGATTATCGACAAAACTGTTAGCTAACCGACTTAACTGTGCGAAAAGTACGTGCAACAACATTTTATTGACGTAAGCGTCTGAAAATTGACATCTTTTTTATAACCCCAAAGGGGTAGCCTTGCACCAATTATGTGCTCACGGCTAACAACATATTCGTCAATAATTGTTCGTTCAGCGCTAAAACGGTATCTATTTCAGCGTTAACTGGCTGTCTATTCCTTGCTAACGATCTGTCTACTCTATACGAACTAACTATCTACTCCTCACTAACTAAATATGTATAATGCCGAGCTTGTTAAATTGAGGATCGCAGCAAATATGCGACAACAACTGAGAGATGTTTTATGAATTGTCCCGCTTGCGAAGAGCAAATCGGTTGGGAATGGGTAGAAGAGGCAGCAATCGAACCGAATGAGGAATTCGATTGCCCAGAGTGCCAAGAAACCTTGATGTATACCATCGATGAAGGCACCTATTACGGCGCGCAACATAAAACCGTAGAAGTAGTCGACGCGTAAATTACAGCCTTATAGCGACAAGCTGACCACTTTATTTCAAATACTTAGCAAATAACTAAGCTAAGCTACTTACTTTCTTGCTGGCTCTTCTTTACTAGAACGGGCGTTCAGCATAAAATATTGAACATATGTTCAGATTAATGAAGTAGATGTTATGGCCAAGACAGCGAAGTTCGATAGACAAGATGTAGTAGATAAAGCAACGAACCTGTATTGGGAAAAGGGCTTTCATGCGACTTCTATGCGTAACCTGCAAGACGTGATTGATATGCGTCCGGGCAGCATCTACGCGACGTTCGGCAGCAAAGAAGGTTTGTTTAAAGAGACGCTTGCTCGCTATACCGAACTTGGCATCCTCAATCTGAACCGCTTCCGCAGCGAAACGGATTCTCCAATCAAAGCGCTCGAAAATTTTGTAAAACGTGCGGTTGTCGAATCAAAACAAAGTTCGCCAAATGGCATGTGTATGCTGGCTAAAACGGTCGCAGAACTGACTGATGAACACGCAGAGCTATTAGCAGAAGCGAAGAAATCACTAAAGATCATGGAAGGTGAGTTCGCCAAGTTGATTACAGAAGCGCAAGAACTGGGTGAGATCAGTAAAGAGCGCGAGCCTACTCAACTTGCTCGTCATGTTCAGGTTCAGATCGCAGGCCTGCGTACTTACGCCAAAACCTGTGACGATATCGATTTGCTCAACTCAATGGTTGAAGACGTATTTAAGTACCACCCTTTTTAAGGGCTGAACTTATACATTAGAAAGCGATACAAAAAGACTCCACTTTCACCTTAACCGGCCTGAGCGGAGTCTTTTTAGTTTTGATCTAGTTAACTTTATAGATGATAAACTTTGCGGTTTAAGGATTACACCTTTCTCATGATCAACGCTTGCGCATTAAGCATCGCTTCCTTAGTACTGACATCTAAGGTTTTCACGTTCGCAAAGCGTTCTACTTCTTTAATCGCCACGTCGTGAGCAAAGATCACCAGCCTCGCCCTTTCAATATCTTTCTGCGTGATACGATTGCCTATTCCGTTAGCACCCTGCGTTTCGACTTTAATCCGAACCCCAAGATGATGCGCCGCCTTTTCTAAGGATTTCGCTGCTAAGAAAGTGTGGGCAACGCCTGACGGACAAGAAGTGATCGCCAATACATCCGCTTGCCCCTCTTCTGTTACCGAGCCACCCGTGAACTGATTAGAATTCGCTTCGCCTTCGACCACGTTCTTTTTCAGCAATATCACAATCAGAGCCGTCGTTAGAGCCCCTGCCAGCGTGCCGACGATATAGCCAATCTTGCCATCCACCACCGGCAGCACAATCCAGCCGCCCCATGGTGCATGGTTCACTACATGGAACATAAAGCCGACCACGTTACCAACTACGCCACCAGCAACAACAGCAGGCAGAACGCGCGCAGGATCGGCGGCTGCAAAAGGAATCGCGCCTTCACTGATGCCAATCATTCCCATGATGCCTGCGGCTTTTCCGGCTTCGCGTTCGTCTCGTTTAAACTTCTTCGGCGATATAAAAGTCGCCAGAGCCATGCCTAATGGTGGCGTACAGATCGCAATACCGACGCCACCCATCAACCATGGCTGAGTATTAACCTGAGTTTGGGCAAACAGCGTTGCGACCTTATTGATCGGGCCGCCCATATCAAAGGCCGTCATTGCACCTAAAATACTGCCCAATACCATTTTTCCGGAGCCTGCCATGCCCGTGAGCATTTGGTTCATCTCAAGCATTACTTGAGCTATCGGAGAGCCAATCACCCACATCACCGCACCACAGGTCACGAAGGTGCCGACTAATGGATAGATGAAGATAGAGCTCAGCGAGATCATGCTGTCTGGCAGTTTGATCTTCTTAAGTAGATTCACCACAAAACCAGCGAAGAAACCGACCACAATTGCACCGAGAAAGCCGGTATTGTATTGATTCACCGCAACCCAAGAACCAATCATACCGGGCGCTAAACCCGGTTTGTCGGCCATTGAATACGCGATGTAACCACCGAGCACCGCTGTAAACAGGGTTAACCCCGCGATGCCCATCTGTGCGATATCTGCTAACACACCGCTTTCAGGTACTGCACCATGACCCGACATCATCACCGACAAAGACAAAAGCACACCACCTGCAACCACGAAAGGAATCATGTGTGAGGTGCCGTATAATAAGTGTTCTTTGAGGCGATTAAGAGATTGTGCCCAAGGGCTTAGTGGTTCGACATACACTTCATGATGGCTAGATGCGTAGCTATCGAACGATTCTGAATTGGCTTCAAGAAACAGCTCTTGAGCTTCCTCGACAGACTCGACTGCCTTTAATTTTGTAACAAAGCCATCTTCGATAAGCCTGGTCGAAATCTGAGCCAGTACCTCGATATGGTGGTCGTCGTTGTTGTCTGGTGAAGCGAGCATAAAGAACACATCCGACAGCTCGCCGCCGTCTGCGCCATAATCGATGCCAGAACGGCTGATACCTACCGCCACCGCAGGTTTAGCTACGGCAGCACTTTTCGCGTGTGGAATGGCGATGCCATCGTCAAAGCCAGTATTACCGATGGCTTCACGCTTCCAGATGTCGTCAAGGAATTCACGTTTATTAGAGAGCTTACCGGCACGGTCGAGCAGTTCAACAAGCTCTTCAAATACCGCCTGTTTAGAGTCTGCTTGTAAATCTAAGCAGATGATCTCGGGCTCGATAATGTTGGTGATATCCATATGCTGCTCTGCCTCGCCTGATTTCAGACTGAAGTAATTACGTAAGTGATAAGGTTAATAAGATGAAAAGATTAACGGTGTGAAGGCACTCAATATATAGGACGAAAGGTGCATTAACTGGATTATTGTAACCAAGAGCTCAGAGTGTGACTTTCACCTTGGAATAAAAAACGGCAATCCATAAAATCCCCAGAACCCATAAACATATCGTCCCTCCTCTATGCGAGCTTTCTATACTGAAGTTCCCATACAAGATAGCTTTTGCAAGGTAGCTTGTGAAAGGTAGCTTATGTAACGTAACAGAGACGAGATTAAGCCGAGAATAATAATGAGAATTGTAGCGGTAACTGCGTGCCCTACAGGCATTGCGCACACCTATATGGCAGCTGATGCTCTAAATAAAACAGCCCCTAAGTTCAACGTTTCAATCAAGGTTGAGACGCAAGGCGCTATGGGTATTGAAAACTTACTGACCGCCCAAGATATTACCCTCGCAGACAAAGTGTTGATCGTATCTGATATCGACATCGAACAACCAAGCCGATTTGACCCAGCTAAAACCGTATTTGTTCCAATGGAAGAGGTGTTGTTGAGTGTCGATAAAGTTTTTATTAAGCATTGTCGAACTTAAACTTTTCATGAACGAATACCAGATCACCTTCTTCGTTAACGATCCTGCCGCGAACTCACATGTCGCGCAGCCGCTGACTCGCTTAGCGAAGAAATTCAAAAGCAACATCCGCATTATCAACATCACTCAAAATCGAACCGCTGATCTCTCCAAATCCGTCGCGATGCTGCAAGTAGGTTTACTTCGTGGTGATTTGTGCCAGATAACCGCGGTCGGTATTGATGCGGAGCTTGCCTGTTTCGTTCTCAAAGACATAATTGCAGAGCATTACGACATGGTTGGCTCACAGGTGAGCCATGAGTTCTCTAGCGATCTAATTCAGCGAATGCCACAAATATGCCCACCTTGTGATATCAAATGGCACCACGCTAAGGCGCAAACCCAACTGACCAAATTTGAGTGCTTGAAAGGGCTCGCTCACCTTGTTTACCCAGAAGACCCAGATGAATTGATTCTGGCATTTATTAAGCGAGAAGAACGCTCTTCAACCTGCGTGTCACCAGGTATCGCACTGCCGCATGTGATGTTTGAATCGACTCAAGATCTCTCGATTGCGGTTATCGTCAGTGACGACCCGATTGACTGGGCATCACGTATCGGCGAAGTGCACGTTGCTATTGCACTCGTTCTGCCAACTAAACCACAACGAGAACATATTATTGCGGCGACCAACCTAACTCGAAACTTGCTTCACGATCAGGTCAATGAACGTCTGCAAAAGACTCGAAGCAGTGTCGACCTGCAAGCTCTGCTGATGTACATCTCGTCACGCCTTATCTAATTCATCTCTTCTGGTCAAACTCAAAGCATCCATTAATCCCCTGTTGTGACACCTATCCAATCGTTATAAGCTCATTTTCTCATACAATAAAAAACGGCTGAGCATTAGAGCTCAGCCGTTTTATGTTTAATTACTTGTTTAACTGGTTAGCTAACTTAAGCTGTTTTTTTCGCTTGTTTCGCATCCTCAACCGAGTCGTCTACAGCTTTCACCAACAGCAAACCAACTACGAATACGATACCGCCACACAGTACGAACATCATTCTTCCCCAGAATGGGTTCGGTAGAGCAAACATCGCCATCACTGCCACACCAGACACTGCGATCAGTGAGCCCAGCATGTGACGTTGTTTGTTGTCCAGTTTCTTCTGCGCGGTTGATTCAGAGACCAAAGGCGTCGATAGGTTAGTGAAGAAGGTATCAACATCTTTCTGACGAGACGCTTCTAATGGTTTATAGAACAAAGTCGAAAGAATAAAGAAGCCGCCTGTAAACGTTAAATGAGCAATCAGGCCTACCGCTACTTTCAAATCAGACCATTCACGGCCTGTTAGCGGCTCTAGGTTGAACCAATTTTGTAGCATTTCAGCGGTAATCACGAAGCCTACGATGTAAGACACAATCGCGCCAACCACTAACGTGCCCCAACCTGCCCAGTCCGGAGTCTTCTTAATGAAGAAGCCACAGAATGCTGGAATCGTCATTGGGAAACCGATTAATGCACCCACGTACATCATGGTGTCGAACAAGCTCAAGCCTTTTAGCGAATTGATAAACAGCGCGATAAGGATGATAGCTAGACCGAAGAAGGTAGACATCAACTTAGACACAATCATCAGCTCTTTCTCTGTCGCGTTTGGACGAAGAATCGGTTGATAGAAGTTGATTACAAAGATACCAGAGTTACGGTTTAAGCCTGAGTCCATAGAAGACATAGTTGCCGCAAACATCGCTGCGATTAGAAGCCCCACCATACCCGCTGGCATGTATTGCTCTACGAAGTAAAGGTAAGCGAAGTCGCCTGCTTTAGAGCCTGCGTCTGGGTAATGTGCTGCAAGGTCAACGCCTTGTCCTGCAACGAACCAAGGTGGCATGAACCAAATGATTGGACCGATGGTCATCAGAATACATGCCAACAGTGCCGCTTTCTTCGCGTTCTTCGAGTCTTTTGCCGCTAGGTAACGGTAAGAGTTCAACATGTTGTTGGTGATACTGAACTGTTTGAAGAAGATGAAGAATGCCCAAATTCCGAAGATGCTTACGTAGTTCAGATTGTTACCAGAAACGAATGATGCGCCTTCTGCTACAGGGAAATCGTTGATGATTTCAGTAACGCCACCACCTTGTACGATAGCCACTGCAGCACACGTTACGGTTACCGCCATGATAATAACCATCTGCATGAAGTCAGACGCGATAACCGCCCAAGAGCCGCCTGTCACCGACATAACAAGTACAACAAGACCAGTCAGAACGATGGTTGTCGTCATGTCGAAGCCAAAGATGCCCGATGCGATGATCGCCAAACCGTTCAGCCAGATACCTGCAGAAACAATACTGTTCGGCATGCCAGACCAAGTAAATACTTGTTCGTTGAAGCTACCAAAACGCATACGAATCGCGTCAATTGGCGTTACCACACGCAGTTGACGGAATTTCGGAGCGAAGTACAGGTAGTTCATCAGGTAACCAAATGCGTTCGCTAAGAAGATAACCGCGACAGCCATACCATCGGCATACGCTTTACCCGCTGCGCCAGTGAAGGTCCAAGCACTGAACTGTGTCATAAACGCAGTCGCGCCAACCATCCACCAAAGCATGTTACCGCCCCCGCGGAAATAATCACTGGTTGTACTGGTGAACGTTCTAAACATCCAACCTATTGCTATAAGGAAAAGGAAATAAATTCCTACGATCAGAGTATTGAGTTCCATGTATAAGTCTTCTTTATGATGAATATCTGAAGATCATATTATCTATAGAATTTTTAATTTGTAGTATTATAAGTCAAGGTTGTGATGGGGCGTATAAACCTGAATATTTGATTTCGAGACATGAATTACACGTTAGTAAACAAAGAATAAGCCGAAGCGAAGTAAGCATTTAAAATCAATAACTTAAAAACATTTAAATCAGTAAGCCGGACAATAACAACAAGATTTTATCGTCTCGATAAGTGGTTTTTAATTTACTTATCATCCATTAAATGCATCGCGTTAATACATCAACTCTCACACGTTTAATTCAATAAATAGGCAACGAAAAACAATAAGCAACTCGCAAAGCGAAGCCTTAATGTTATTAATTGGGTTTATTTAGTGAAACGGGATAAATAGAGAACGTGCCTAAAGATAGGTTTGGAAATAAGGTATAGAAATAAACAGCAGAGGAAAACACAAAGCAAATTGATCACCACAACACAGAGCTCACTGTGGTGATCTAGTCATACAAATTTCGGTCGTATAAGCTCTGGTCAAAAATGGCAATTTGAAGGGATATTAGATTGAACCACGATATTCAGTCGGGGTTCTTCCGGTGCGGTTTTTGAATACTCGGCAGAAGTAATTCACATCCTTAAAGCCACAACGTACCGACACTTCATTGAGCTTGAAATTGTATTTCTTGAGCATGAACTTGGCGCGGTCGATTCGCACACGTGTAATGTATTCAGCCAGCGTCATGTGGCCTTGTTGACGAAACATTCGCGACAAATGGTTGGATGAAATACTAAAGCGCAAAGCGATGCTGTCTCGCGTGATCTGGCGGTGGAAATTCTCTTGGATATAGATACAGATCCCTTGATACACATCCTGTACGCGGCTGTGAGACTTCTCGACAGGCGCATCCAGCATCGTCTTGCTGTATTGAAGCAACGCTTGCAGCAATAACTCATCCATCGGCTGCTTGTTGCTCTCGCGCGCTAACGAGCTGAGCGCCTCCAAAATATTATCAATCGCAAAGCCAGAGCGAGTCTGAATACTATGCTTTTGGATATCGTAGAAGCTCTCTTCCCCTTTGCGCTTGCTCACCAAGCTTAAACCAAGCTGACGACGCCCAAACAACATACTCAGTACCGAACAATCAGTATCCCAGTTCGGCTTGTTCCAACAGTTAGGCGGGATGAAAATCGCATCCCCTGCTTTCGCAACAACATTGGTGATCTTGCGATCATGACTCTCCATTTCATTAATATACTCACCGTCGAGCACCAGCTCTAAACGCGGAAAGTTCACCTGATAACTGAATGCTGAAGGCGTGTGAAAATCTCCCGCAAACCAGATGTTATGAAACGGTTCTCGCTCGTTTAATACCGACGAGATTAGGTCATGAAATATCATTGTTTCGAACTCTTATAAGCAGCAATAAGGCTACGGGAATAGATATACTCCTTAGTGAAACATAGCGCTATTGAGCAAAATCACAATTTGAGATCTAGGTTACAAAAATCCAGTAGTGGAAATAAATCTCCAGTCTAAGGCCAGATTTAGAACACTGTTATCATGATAGAAAAATCAATCTAAGCCCTTATCAATAAAAGCGTTATAACCTCATAAAAGCTGTCAACACTCCCCCAAACAGGCACTCCTAACCGATCAAAATCACACTCCATTTATAAGGCAACAATCATCCAGTAAATGCATTTTTTCTTCACTACAGAAGGCAAGCCGTAGATTCCAGAATACCCCTAACAAAATAAAAACAGAGTAGGGGTTCATTATGATCACGACATTGATCAACCAAAATTTGATTAAGCTTTCGCTTAGCGCTAATTCAAAAGAAGACGTATTTAAAGAGCTGATCGAGGTGCTGTACGCACAAGGTCGAATTTCAGACAAAGCACAGTTCCTTACCGACATTAAAGCTCGTGAAGAACAAGGTAATACCGGATTTGAAGAAGGTATTGCTCTGCCACACGCGAAAAGCGCTGCGGTCATCAAACCCGCGGTTGTTATCGGTGTCCATCAACAGGGTATCGAGTACGGCGCCGATGACGGCCAGCCATCAAAACTGTTCTTCATGATTGCCTCTCCTGATGGCGGCGATAATCACCACATCGAAGTACTGGCAGAGCTTTCTTCAAAATTGATTGAAGAAGGTTTCATTGAAAACTTCATGAATGCTCAATCTGAACAAGCGGCATTAGAGCTACTGCTTACCAAACCTGAACCTGCTGAGACAGAAACCAATGTTGAGAAGCAAGGCTTCATCATTGGTGTGACAGGCTGCCCAGCTGGCGTCGCACACACATATTTAGCAGCCGAAGCACTAGAAAAAGGCGCGGCGGCTCTTGGCTACGACATCAAGGTCGAAACCAACGGTTCTATTGGCGTTAAGAACAGCCCAACTCGAGAAGAGATCGAACGCGCAGATGCGATTGTGGTGGCTTGTGACAAACAGGTCGACATGGCTCGCTTTGCCGGAAAATGCGTTATCAAAACCAACGTAAAAGCGCCAATCAAAGACGCGCAAGGCTTGATTAAGCAAGCACTCAACGCGCCAAGCTACCAAGCAGAACAAGCACCGACCAACCAATCTGTTGCAGAGAAAGCCTCGCAAGCACGTTCAGACCTTTACCGTTACTTGATGAATGGCGTATCTCACATGATCCCATTCGTGGTGACGGGCGGTCTTTTGATTGCCCTAGCACTAGCCATTGGCGGTGAGCCGAGTGAATCTGGCATGGCAATTCCTGCTGGCAGCATGTGGAACCAAATCCTAGAGGTGGGTGTGGTGGCCTTCACCCTGATGATCCCAATCTTGGCTGGCTACATTGCTTACGCGATTGCTGACCGCCCTGCCCTAACCCCTGGCTTAATTGGCGGCTGGATTGCCAACAACGGTTCTTTCTATGGCGCTGACGCAGGTACTGGCTTCATTGGCGCAATCATCGCGGGTTTATTAGTGGGTTACTTCGTTAAATGGATTACTTCGTTTAACTACCACAAATTCGTTCAACCGCTTGTGCCTATCATGATCGCTCCGATCACTGGCTCTTTGTTCATCGCAGGTTTGTTCATTTTTGTTATTGGCGCACCTATCGCTGGGCTGATGGATGCTCTTACTGCACTGCTAACCAGCATGAGTACAGGCAACGTGGTTCTGCTTGGTATTGTCCTTGGTGGCATGGCCGGCTTTGATATGGGCGGCCCGTTCAACAAGGTGGCGTTCCTATTCTCAGTCGGCATGATTGCCAGCGGTCAAACTCAGTTCATGGGTGCAATGGCGTGTGCAATCCCTGTCGCTCCCCTTGGTATGGCTATCGCAACCAGACTTGGCCGTAAGTTCGACCTATTCGAATCTTCTGAGATTGAAGCAGGTAAAGCAGCAGGCGCGATGGGCTTGGTGGGTATCTCTGAAGGTGCGATTCCATTCGCGGCTCAAGATCCAATGTCAGTTATCCCAGCCAACGTGCTTGGCTCAATGACTGCTGCGGTAATGGCGTTCTCGTTTGGTATCACCAACAGTGTTGCTCACGGTGGTCCAGTGGTCGCTCTACTTGGCGCAATGAACTACCCACTGCTAGCACTGTTGTGCATGGCGTCTGGTGCAGGCGTAACTGCGGTTACTTGTATCGCACTTAAAAATCTACGCAAAGCCAAGCTAGCAACAGCAGCGGCTTAAGCCATTTCAACTCCAATGGCTTGAGCCCACTCTAGTCTCGCATTTCATTAAGCCGAGTAGAGCTCAAGCCATGTTTCCCTTCATGGTGATTTCGATGTCTGATTTTTCTTTAGCGAACGACTCGTTCGTACAACGCTTTTTCTACCCTATGACCAACGTGATTCAAAACTACGCATGGGGTAGCCCGTCTTCGTTTAGCCAACTGTTTGGTATTGATAACCAATCTGGTGAGCCACAAGCGGAGATTTGGATGGGCGCACACCCCAATGGTTGCTCAATGGTGACTGATAACGGGCAACAGACCACATTGTCGAGCTTGATTTCTAAGAACCTAAACTTGTTTCTAAGCGAGAAAGTGGCGAGTCGCTTTGGCGAGTTACCTTATCTTTTCAAGGTATTAGCGGCTGAGAAAGCGCTGTCTGTTCAAGTACATCCAAACAAACAGCAAGCGGAATCTGGCTATGCTCTTGAAGAGCAGCAAGGCATTCCAATGACAGCTGGCAATCGTAACTACAAGGATCCTAATCATAAGCCAGAACTGGTGTATGCCCTAACGGACTACACGGCGATGAATGGCTTTAGGTCGATCAGCGAGATCCTTGAGCACTTCCATTACCTCGATATTCCTGAGCTGCACTCGATGGTTAACGACCTCGCGGGCGATCAAACGCCTAATGGATTAGCGAGCTTCTTCGCGAGTTTATTGTCTTTGCAAGGTGAACAAAAAGGCATGGCGCTGACCATGTTGTTGATGAAGGCGAAACTTTCAGATGCCCCTGTGTTCCAGTTGATTTCAGAGTTGGAACAACAGTATCCGGGGGATGTCGGCCTGTTTGCTCCGCTGCTATTGAACGTTATCACGCTAAAGCCGGGGCAAGCCATGTATCTGGATGCCGAGACGCCCCACGCTTACATCAAAGGCACGGGCTTAGAGATCATGGCGAACTCAGACAATGTATTGCGCGCTGGGTTAACGCCTAAATACATGGACGTGAATGAACTGGTTTCTTGTACTCGATTTAAGGAAAAGCCTGCGGATAGGTTACTGCTCAGCCCGATAGAGCAAGGTGATGTGATGGAATACCAAATTCCAGTCGAGGATTTTAAGTTCTCTATCGTGCAAAACTCACATCAGCGACGGATCACTACCGAAGGTGCCGAGATCCTATTGCCGCTCGACGAATCTATGGTGCTCACTCACCAATGTGGCGAAACCTGCGTGATAGAGAAAGGCCAGTCGGTGTTTATTCCTGCTTACGCAGAGAGCTACAAACTGGACTGCGTTGGCCGAGTAGCGCGCGCTTACAGTTAGCTTTCTAACAACTCACAACACACTCTTCATGCCCTGCTTTTGCGGGGCATTTTTTGTTTCTACAGTTTTTCGGTTTCTACAGATCTTTTCTTCCTACAGAAAGTTATTTCAACACCGAAGTGTTCCATCAAATATGACCCATCTCACACTGGATGAATGATGCAAATCACACTTAATTTTGCTGGATACAAATGTACAGTGAAGGGCTTTTATTTGCTATTTCGCGAATCGAGTTAATCCATTAATTTTAATTCAAGAACTTCAATAGTGAATGAGTTAATAAATGATCACACAGCTAACTAACGTCAACTTAATTAATAACAACCTTCAAGCAAATAATAAAAAAGAACTGTTTGAAGAATTGGCAGGCATGTTATTTGAGAATAACCGAATCAGCAGTAAAGAAGCCTTCTTGGCAGACATCGAAATTCGTGAATCTCAAAGCATCACCTCAATGGACGGCATCGCTTACCCACACTCAAAAAGCAAGGCAGTAACTGAGCCAGCAATTGCTGTTGGTGTAAAGCGAGAAGGCATTGAGTATGGCGATGAAGACGGTATTAACCCAACCGTATTTTTTATGATTGCTTCACCAGACAACGGTGCTGACCATCATATTTATGTACTACAAGAACTATTTGGAAAATTCAGTAATGAATTTATTCAAGATATCCATAACGCAAAAGATGAACATCAAATCCTTAATATTTTAATTAATTCATAAGGCGTAGACAATTATGAGTACCCTAGCAAATCAAGCTACGAATACCAGTAGCAATTCTAATAATAAAAATAGTAGTAGCGACTATAAAAAACTCCTTAGTACCATGAAAGGTCACCTGCTTTTCGGTACATCACACATGCTGCCTTTCATCGTAGCCGGTGGTGTTCTGTTGGCGTTAGCGGTCATGGCATCGGGTAAAGGTGCGGTTCCAGCAGACGGCTTGCTGGCAGACATCTCTAACATCGGTATCAAGGGCCTTGTTCTTTTCCCAATCATTCTTGGCGGCTTTATTGGTTACTCCATTGCAGACAAACCAGCACTAGCGCCAGCGATGATCTCTTCTGGCATTATGGCAGACATGGGAGGCGGCTTCCTTGGCTGTATCGTTGCTGGCTTCATCGCAGGTGGCGTGGTACTTCAACTTAAGAAGATCCCACTTTCTACTAACATGACTGCACTAGGTGCTTACTTCATCTACCCGCTTGTTGGTACGCTAATCTCGGCAGGTATCGTACTGTGGGGCATCGGTGAGCCAATCAAACTGTTCATGGCTTCAATGAACGAGTTCCTAGCGTCAATGGCGGGTGCATCTAAGATGGTTCTGGGCACAATCCTTGGTGGTATGACGGCATTTGATATGGGCGGCCCTATCAACAAAGTAGCGACCCTATTTGCTCAAACTCAAGTAGACACACAACCATGGTTAATGGGCGGCGTAGGCATCGCGATTTGTACACCACCTCTAGGTATGGCACTGGCAACTTTCCTATTCAAAAACAAGTTCTCTAAACAAGAACAAGAAGCAGGTAAAGCAGCAGCAATCATGGGCTCTATCGGTATCTCTGAAGGTGCTATCCCATTCGCAGCGAACGACCCAATGCGTGTTCTTCCTTCAATCGTTGCAGGTGGTATCGTTGGCTGTGTGTTTGGTTTCATGACAGACATCCTACTTCATGCACCATGGGGCGGCCTAATCACTGCACCTGTATCAAGCAACATCCCTATGTACGTGGTCGGTATTGCGCTTGGCTCACTAACCACAGCGGTTATCGTTGGCTTCTGGAAACCAGTTGCGGTTGAAACGGAAGAAGACATGGCTGAAGCAGCGCCAGTTCAAGCTCAAACAGCACCTGTAGCAGGCGAAGGCGAGTACGACATCGTAGCAGTAACATGTTGCCCTTCTGGTGTTGCACACACCTTCATGGCAGCCAAAGCACTAGAAAAAGCAGGGGCGGCAGCAGGCCTTAAGATTAAGGTAGAAACACAAGGTCAAAACGGCATTCAAAACCGCATCACTGACTTAGATGTCGCAAACGCGAAACTGGTTATCTTGGCTCACGATATTCAAGTGAAAGACGCTCACCGCTTTGCTAACGCGAACGTGATTGAGTGTTCAACCAAGGAAGCAATGAAGAAAGCCGCGACTATGGTGGCTATCTAAAACCTGAAACAAGTTAACAGATAAAATTACTACCCCCTAGTAACTAAAATCCCCATTCGTTTTGTCAGCGAATGGGGATTTCTTATAGTTAGGCCAACAGCATCCTTCTCGATACAAGTCATCTGTATCTCTGTAGCCTAGATGAAAAAGTATTAAGTTATGTTGTTGAACATGGTTCTATTTCAGAGGTGAGACTTTCTTTCAACTGCTTATATGGCATCGGGTAGCCCAGATAATAACCTTGGGCTTGTTCGCAATTTAACGTTTTCAAAATTGACAGTTGTTGAGCATTTTCAACCCCTTCAGCCACAACACTAATGCCAAACCCTCGCGCTATATCAATGATACCAGACGTTATAGCTCTAGAACGATAATCATCTTCTAACCCACTGATGTAACTGCGATCGACTTTGATTTCATCTACATCCAATTTGCTAAATATACCAAAAGACGTGTAGCCAACACCAAAATCATCTATCGAAAAGGACACCCCTTGTTTTTTTAACTTCTGAACAGCGATTGCACACTGATCTATATCTTTCAAAATAGCGGTTTCAGTGATTTCCAGACAAAGTAAGCGAGCAAACTCGGGATCCTTTCGTAGATATTCGTCCAGATGGTTCATGTCATCAACGCTATTTAGCTCTACCGCTGAAATATTGACCGAGACACTATTAAGCTCATTCCCTAGCAAGCCATTAGCCCTAAGTTGTGACGCAGTCTTCTCTAGAACTAACGTAGTCAAATCACGACAAAAATAATTCTCTTCTGCTAGCGCGACAAAGATATCCGGTGAAACGACACCATAGCGCTCATGCGTCCAACGAGACAACACCTCCACACCTGCGACGAGTCTACTTTCAATGTTGAATTTAGGCTGAAACACAATATCAATCGCTTTGTCATCAATCGCTTTACGTAATTCTTGCACCATTTCTTGACGTTGACGTTCAAGCTCAGTGAGTTTTGGGTCATGAAATTCAATCGTGTCCTTGCTTTTCTTTGCTTCAGTTAAGGCGTGGGTAGCAGATGCCATGAGTTGCTTGGCATTATTCCCATCCGAGGGGAATAGAGCAGCGCCAATACAACAAGTGGCGTGGATATCATAACGATAAGCACACTGGTTAAATCTACGATGTACGAGGGCAATGTAGGATTCAATATGCTCCGTGTGGTTGAGTTTAACCAAGCACGCGAAGCCATCTGAGTGCACTCGTGATGAAAGCGGTTGATGCTCTATAGGAAGTTCAATAGATCGTGCGATATCTTTTAAAAATGAATTAGTATTCTCGAATCCGATCTGGTCAGCGACAGATTTGAAGTTATCAATGTCTAATAAGAAGAGGACATAATGGTCACTGGCTTGAGAATTTTTCAGTCTTTTATTTAAATATCGATAAAAGACTGAAGGGCTATGAAGTCCGGTGACACTATCAAGATCGTTGGCGCTCTCTAAATCGCGATTATTTTTCCGAACCATTACCCATAACAGAGCAGACGTTAGAATGATAAATACCAGACCTTTGACTGTCTGTGCTAAGGCATGTTCACGCAAGTCATTTGATAATGATTCAACCGCGAGATCAGAAAATAAAACCCATAAAGATGAAAGTATTAGGTAGCTGAATACTATGCTGGCCGGATATCTTTTTGTCTTGTTCATCGTTAGCTGCTATCTCTCAGTCTAATGTGTCATGACTTATATGTTATAAATTGCTCATAACGTAGCACTAACATAGATCGCAATCTACCGCGCGCGTTTTTATTTTTGACTTTTATTTACCGATTTTCGTCATCACTTTGCGCGACGAAAACCTTTTAGGGCTAAACATGCCAAAAACAATTTGTGTGGATGTTGGCTCTTAGTCAAACTAAGAGCTGCCGATCGCTTTTGTTGATGCCGGGTATGACTCTTCAATCACAATTGTATTTCGTCCTTTTAGCTTTGCTTGATAAAGCGCGCGATCGCACAGTCTTTCCACTTTTCATTTTCTGATAGCAAGCTAATACCAAAACTAGACTTAATTGTTGGAGTTGGTTGTTGCTCAAGTTTGATCTTCTGAATTGCTGAACGTAATTTCTCTGAAAGGGCTGCACACCAGTTGCCTATGTTCTTGAAACAATCGCTCGCAATGAATGTCTTCGCTTTCGACCTTGCCGTTGGTCAGCTCGATATCGACATTCTGACAAGGGTTAGTTGATGGCCAGTCCACCAGCTGAATATTAAGCCTGATAAAAGAGTATTTTTTATAAAAGGATGGCAGGCGAGGAAGGTTTCTAAACTTTTGAGCTGTTGGCTAACCGCCGCTTGCGTGACACAAAGCTCGCGCGCAGCAGCGCCAATAGAACCGAGGCGGGCAACAGCTTCGAACGCAACAAGGGCACGTAGAGGGGGTAACATGGCTTCACCTGATTGAAATAAAAGTGAAAAATACTTCAATCAGGTTTCAGTTTTTTGCGCTTACCGTTACAGATTAATGACGAAGGGACGTTGATCAGATATTTATGATCAACGTCCCTTTTCTTTATTTCATGTTCTTAGCGGTGTGTCGCCGCGTGAATCAAACGCAATTACTCTTTGATGTAGAGATCCTTAGAATAGATACGCCCTTCTACATTGTTCTTGGCAAAACCACCAACACTTGGTCGTACTAGACGAGCCTGCATGTAGTAGTAAATTGGCGCGATCGGCATGTCTTCTGCCAGTAACTGTTCTGCCTGGTCGTAGAAACCTTGGCGATCTTGTTCGCTGGTTGCGGCTAGTGCGCTATCCATTGCTGCGTCGTACTTTTCATTGTTGTAGCGAGCAAAGTTACCTGAAGAGCCAGAACGCAACAGGCTCAAGAAGGTTGATGCTTCATTGTAGTCACCACACCAAGAGGCGCGCATCACATCAAAATCACCTTGGCGACGCGATACCAAGTAAGACTTCCACTCTTGGTTTTCTAGTTCAACTTGTGCGCCTAAGTTGCCTTTCAGCATTGATGCAATCGCCACTGCAATCGACTTGTTCGATTCACTGGTATTGTAAAGCAGTTTGAAATCCAATGGGTTAGACGCATCGTAGCCCGATTCTTGCAATAGTTCTTTGGCCTTTTGATCGCGTTCTTTCTGAGTCCACGTGCTGTATTCAGGTTGTGTTGCATCAAAACCAGCCGTGTACTCATGAGCAAAGGTATAAGCCGGTAAGTTGCCCACCTGAGTCACACCATTGGTGATAACGTCACGCATCATAGAATAAGAGACAGCTTTACGTACTCGCGCATCATCAAAAGGTGGTCGCGTAGTATTGAATGCGTAGTAGTAAGTACACAACAGAGGCACTGTGGTAAACGCATCTTGATATTTGCTTTTAAGCTGCTGCGCCATGTGTGTAGGCACGTCCGAAGTAATATCGACCTCGCCCACCGCATAACGGTTAATCGAGGCATTCTGATTCTCAAACGGAATATAAGTTACTTCGGTTAAGTGGGTATCTGAACTGTCCCAGTACGTCGGGTTCTTCTTAAGCTCAATGCGCTCGTTCACCACCCACTCATCTAGTACGAATGCACCATTACCAACAAATTGCTTAGGATCGCTCCACGGCTTGTCACTACTTTCTAGGGTTGCTTTGTGCACTGGCATCATGGATGTGTGGCCTGTCATCGCCACAAAGTAAGGCACTTTACTATCGAGTTCGAATTTCACCGTGTGTTTATCGACTGCAGAGATACCTAACTCTTCAACTGGCTTTTTGCCTTCGGCTACGTCAGCGATATTGTTGATTTGAGTAAGCTTTAGGTACCACACATTTGGCGATGCCGTTTTAGGGTCTACCGCGCGTCTTATCGCATACACGAAATCATCGGCCGTCACCGGATCGCCATTCGACCACTGCGCGTCTTTACGTAGGTGGAATACAAACGTCTGGTTGTCTTCGGTTTCCCAAGACTGTGCAACACCTGGGGTGATATTGCCATCGCGATCTTGAATCACTAAACCTTCAAATAGGTCACGTAGAATGTGCATTTCTGGCAGGCCTTCTGCTTTCGCAGGGTCAAGCGTCGCCGCTTCTGCATCGTTAGCACGAACTAAATGTTGTTCTTTCGCCAGAGAAGTTCCCGCAGGCAATGTGTCAGCAACGGCAGTTACTGAGATAAAAGGGGTCAATAGAGATGAAATGAGTAAAGCCGTTGAATGTTTCTTAAAATCCATATGTTTTTGCTCTCCTAGCCTATCTTTGAAGCAAGTAATAAAATTAACAATGCGACTGTTGACGAGTTTTAACGCTTTAGTTTATTTAAGTAAGTTTGTGTAATCGTTAATACTTGATAGTACTTGATCAATCAGGAGATAAAGGTGAGTTTAATTCCAAGAACAGAAAGAGCTGCATTTTCAATAAAGCCGCTGTCATATGGAAAATCAGTGTTGGGTGCGCCTTTGCTCTATTTCCCCGCGCAAATAGAAAGCGAGTCTCGCGGGCTGATCTTAGCAGGCACACACGGTGATGAAACCGCTTCTATTGCAGGATTATCTTGTGCGCTGAGAAGCTTGCCAGCCGCCAACTTGAGACACGATGTGATCCTGTCGATGAACCCAGATGGCAATCAATTAGGCACTCGCGCCAACGCAAACCAAGTCGATCTGAACCGCGCCTTTCCAACTCAAAACTGGACAGAAAACGGCACCGTCTATCGCTGGAGTTCTCACACCCCAGTCAGAGATGTAAAAGTGAAAACCGGGCAAGCCGAACAACTTGAACCTGAAGTGCAATCGCTCATAAACCTCATCGAACAACGCCAACCTAAATTCGTCATTTCTTTCCACGAGCCGCTCGCCATGGTCGACGATCCCACTCAATCGGAACTCGCCATTTGGCTAGGCAAGCAATTCAACCTGCCGCTCGTCGAAGACGTGGATTACGAAACCCCAGGCTCATTCGGCACATGGTGTCAGGAAAGAAACCTGCCATGCATTACCGTAGAACTTCCGCCAGTTTCTGCGGATTTAACTATAGAGAAGTATTTGGATGCGTTTGTGGCAGTGTTGGGGTGTGAGGGAAATTAGTCTGGAGTAGGCTACATATACACATGCGAACAGTAATTCATCCTAATTACTAGTGAATCATATATTCCGTCTACTGAATCAATCCCATTCATAATCTATGCCGAATTCTTCCTTTGCATCATTTCAACTTATCTTTAGAGAAAGGCAATCGACATGATTAGCGCGATGAAAACTTCACTATCAATGAACTTCGGGGCTCGTCGCTATGAATCTAACTCGTTATAAAAAATCATGACAAGTGTCTGGACAAAAACGTTCCAAGAAAATGATCCTAAAACAGCACTATTTCTAAATTAATATTTATCGTTAGAGGTGATGGCGATTGGGGTTTACACGCAAGTTACTACAAGTAGTGTAATAAAGGCTCCAGCAAAGCACTAGAGCCTTAAATACCATTAGAAATTGAATCTAATTAGTAGCCTCAAGCTCTTTCTCTGCAACCGACAGCATCTCAAACTCTTCCTCAGCGGTCGATGCGACCAATTTATTACGGCTATATAGGCCATAATAAGCACCACCAATCACAAAGAGTCCCATAGTCATAAAGAATGCAGATGGGTCAAAAGCATAAACACCCGTCATTGCAATAAGCGACAGCACTAGTGAAGTGCCGGAAGTCAGCATGCCACCCGGTGTTTTGTATGGACGGTGAAGCTCTGGTTGCTTGATACGCAACAATATATGACTAAGCGACATTAATGCATAAGACACTGTCGCCCCCACTACCGCCATCGCCAAGATCAGGTCGCCTTCTCCGGTCAATGACACAGCAAAACCAAACACACCCGGCACCACTAAAGCACGAGCAGGCACTTTGTTTTTGTTTGTAAGCGACAAGCTTTGAGGCAAGTAACCCGCACGAGACAATGCAAACACTAAGCGGCTATAACCGTAGATAATCGAGAAGAATGAAGCAATAAGTCCTGCAAGTCCTAGTATATTAACAGCCGTTGCAACGGTTGGATTACCGGTCAACTTCAAGGCATCGACTAGAGGAACGGCACTATTCGCAATCGCTTCAGAACCCACAGCGCCCGCAAGCAGCAGAACGACTAAGGTAGCGGTGACCAGTAAGAATAACATTGCGCCGATAATACCTTTGGGTACATCCTTGGCCGGGTTTTTCGCCTCTTCAGCAGCCAGTGGAACCCCTTCTACCGCAAGAAAAAGCCACATTGCAAACGGTAGTGCCGCCCATACACCATACCAACCAAAAGGAAGTAGTTCTGTGGCTTGTGCGGTTGCCGGAGCGATATCAAACAGATTATTAGCATCAAACTCACTAACCAATACGCCTGCTGTCATAAGAATTGCTAGTACGGCTAACCCACTGATGACCATCATGACTTTCAGAGCTTCTCCTACCCCTGCCATATGAATACCGATAAAGATGGCATAAAAGATCGCGTAAACAAGAGGACCATCGATACCCATTAGTTCATTCACCGCTGAGCCAATAAAAATGACAATCGCGGCAGGTGCAAGGGCATACTCAATTAAGACGGATAAGCCGGTAAAAAATCCCCCCGTTGGTCCCATGGCTTGTCGAGCAAAACTATAGCCACCTCCTGCAGCGGGAATAGCCGCAGACATCTCCGCCAAAGAAAGGACAAGGGTAAAGTACATCACCGCCATAGCAATTGCAGCAATAAGAAAGCCTCCCCAACCAGCTTGACCGATACCAAAGTTCCAGCCTGCAAAGTCACCAGAGATCACGTATGAAACGCCTAACCCTGCTAGCAAAATCCACCCAGCAGTGCCCCTTTTAAGTTGTCTTTGCGCCAAATATTCCTGATGTTCTGACATTGTAAATCCCTCTATTTTTGTCTTTTATCCAATTAAAAAATTGCCTGTGTGCTTGTCTTCTAACTGCTCACCACCTTCTTCCTCGATACTCGAGCGGTCTTTAAGGTTGACCCCAGAAAGCTCTAGCCGACGAGCTTCCTTCAATAGGTATACCGCTCGCTTACACGCATCTTCATAAGCCAACCCCTGTGGGCGAATATTAGAAATGCAGTTCCTATCAGAGTCTTTTGCTCCTCTTCTTGCCTGCCAAGTCAGGTACATACCCATGCTCTCTGGAGAGGTCAGTCCCGGGCGTTCACCAATCAAAACCACCACCATCTTGGCTTGTAAGCACTCGCAAACATCATCTCCTATTGCCACTCGGCCCTGCCTCACAACAGTAATAGGAGCAACATGCCACGGCACTTCGTCTTCCCCTAATAAAGAAAGCAGATGCTCAATGACTGGATTTGCATGATTTTGAATGGCAATTGAAGACAAGCCATCAGCCACTACTATCGCGAGATCAAACGGGGGAGACTCTGAATGAAGAACGGCTTGCAACTGATTCCAACAGACGTCATCAAGCTCACGACCAAGATCCGGCCTTTGCAAATACATGAATCTGTCTGTCGCTTTGCTGTGCGCCTTAATTGGTGCCTGAGAAGTGTGTTGAATGACCGAGTTTGATTGAGCGATGAGCTCAACCAATGAATCCACATCTAAAGCACAATGAACGGCATCCATCGCCTGTGCATGGTCGAGTTGAAATGAAAGCAACTCTTTAGTTGGAACGCTATTTCCACTTCGACCCAGTGCAATACGTGCCGATGTAAAACCTTTAAGCTCGTGCCAAGGGTTTTGAGTTACCAACTTAGAAGCAGAATGTTTTGCCATAGAGACCACCTTACCCATGTGCGGGGCCTCCATTAAGTTGTGCTAGAGCGCCAGCAAATGAGCCGGAGAGTCGTTCATTTAGGCGCACATCTTTTACATCATCAAAAATCTGCATCTGAGTTAGCCACTCCTCAAACTCCGGCGCAGGTTTTAAACCCAACACCTTGCGTGCATAAAGTGCATCATGAAACGAGGTTGTTTGATAATTGAGCATGATGTCATCGGAACCCGGAATCCCCATAATGAACGAGCACTCAGCGACACCGAGCAATGTCAGTAAGTTATCCATATCATTTTGATCGGCATAGGCATGGTTGGTATAGCAGATATCACACCCCATCGGCAGGCCAAGCAATTTGCCACAAAAATGGTCCTCAAGCCCTGCTCGAATAATCTGTTTTCCATCAAAGAGATATTCAGGGCCGATAAAGCCGACCACGGTATTAACCAACAATGGATTAAAATGACGCGCTACGGCATAAGCCCGTGTCTCACAAGTTTGTTGGTCCACACCATGAAAAGCATTGGCAGAGAGAGATGTTCCTTGCCCTGTCTCAAAGTACATGACGTTACTTCCAACTGTGCCTCGGTTCAGCGAAAGCGCCGCTTCGTTTGCTTCTTTAAGGATCGAAAGGTTAATACCAAAGGTGTCGTTCGTACCTTGAGTGCCACCAATAGATTGAAAGACGAGATCCACCGGAGCGCCCATCTCAATCGCTTCAATCGTGTTTGTAACATGGGTTAATACGCAAGATTGGGTCGGGATCTGGTAGTGTTGAATGACCTCTTCCATCAGATTCATCAACTTAATTGCCTGTGGTACATTATCTGTTGCGGGATTAATGCCGATCACAGCATCACCATTGCCATACATCAAACCATCAAAAATACTGGCGGCAATGCCATTGAGAGAATCGGTTGGATGATTGGGCTGTAAACGGGTGGATAAACGACTAGGCAAGCCAATGGTGTTACGAAACGCAGTCACTACCCGACATTTTTTGGCGACTTGGATCAAATCCTGATTACGCATGATCTTACTCACTGCAGCCACCATTTCTGGAGTTAAACCAGGACGCAGCTTTGCAAGCGTGAGACTATCGGCTTCATCACTTAGCAGCCAGTTCCGAAAGTCTCCCACTGTAAGGTGATCAATCGCTTTAAACGCCTCTCTATCATGGCTATCAATGATTAAACGAGTAACTTCATCACTTTCATAAGGGATCACCGCTTCATTTAAAAACGTCTTTAGGGGCAAGTCTGCCAGTGTCATCTGAGCTACAACACGCTCTGCAGCAGAAGTCGCAGATACACCAGCCAAAACATCCCCTGAACGCTCTGGCGTAGCCTTTGCCATCAGATCTGCTAACGACTCAAAGTTAAAAACCAGGTGCCCTTGTTGTCGGCGATAAGCTGCTGTCATAAATTCCCTCTTCATAAACTGGTTCAGTTCTTGCTCAATAACCTTTTGTATATATGAGTAATTAAGCGATTTTTGAACCGAATGAATATCAAGAATCGGCAAACATAAAAAAGCATTAATAAACATAAACTTAAAGACACACTGTACTAATATGGGTCACATGGGTAGGTCATGGAATGATGAGAAAGGATGAAGAATTGATGCGTTATGCACCTAATTTGTGCACATTCAACACATTTGATGCAAATCAGCAGGCAGCCAGCCTCTTTAACTGGCAGCAAGAATATGACCAACTGAGTCAAGGAAGTTTTCTAGGTCAGATCCGTGAACGAAAATTTTCTCACGTGCACCTATTTCGAGAAGACAGCAACCGAAAACTCAAGCAGCAATGTCGTATTAATGAAGGGATTTGGTTAGGGATCAGTGCTAACGATAGACCTTTACACATCAATTACGCACAAGGTAATCCTGATAGTATTTTGATCCGTGAGGCTGGGGCGGATTTTGAGCTACTTACGCCAGAAACCTTTTCTATTTATGGGTTAGTCATAAGCCCTTCACTGGTTGAAATGATTCAGCAACAGCTAGAGATTGAATCATTAAACAGCAAGAGCCACTTTCTTGGTTGCTCTCAACACTACACCCAACAAATAAAAGCTTACTTGAGCTTACTACTCTCCCCGAGTCAATCTCGCTGGTCTTTTCAAACTCATCAATCCATTGTTCAAGATATGTTGGTCGAATTGTTCGCTCAATCGTCTAATCAAAATATGCAAAAAACCAATGCCTCACAGCGTGAGAACACAATGCGTCGAATTAGGCAGTACCTAGATAACTCGCAGTACCGTAAACCCGTCACCGTGTCTGAACTGTGCGATGCGGTTTATGTCAGTCGCCGTACGCTGCAATACACCTTTGAGTCCTGTTGTGACATATCACCAAAACAATTTATACAAAATGTACGTCTCAACCAGGTACGGCGCATTCTGCAAAATCCGAGCGAACAACGGTGCATCAATGAAATCGCCTTTGACTTTGGTTTTTTTCATCTGGGATATTTTTGCCAAAGCTACAAGCAGTTGTTTGGTGAGTCGCCCATGCAAACACGTTCTAATGTCTAAAACCCAAAAAGTGTCGAGGGACAACTTAAAAAAATGTAGTTAGACGATATGAAAGACGAATAGATTAGTTGACTATCCTGCCTCAAGATCACAACGCATGAACTTCACTTCAAGTGCCTGCCGCCATCAAGGTGCAAAGTCCTTCCTGTCATATAGTGACTAGCCAAAACAAACTTAATGCCATCTATCACTTCTTCAAAGCCTGCCTCTGCGGGAATCAGTGCTTTTTTCAGAGCTTTGGTTTTGTACGCCTCGTCATCATGTTCATTGAATTTTATCATGGCAGGAGAGACAGTATTGACTTTCACCTTGGGAGCCAACATCGCTGAGAACGACAGCGTCAAGTTGTTGAGTGCGGCTTTACTGGCCGCGTAAGCGATGTGTTTTTTACTGCCTTTTTCCGCAACGTAATCACTGATGTGGATGATGTCCGACGTTTTATCGCCAGACATTAGTTGGTCTTTGAGCATTAAATTAACCAGATAAGGCACGGTGGCGTGAATCGTCATCATCTGGTGCATGATTTGTGATGCATTTTCACTGGGGTTTGTCTTGTTCTCAGGCTTCCAGTCGGAAGCGTTATGTATGATGGCACGAAGTGTCTTATATTCTTGACCAACGTAATGAAGAAAGCCCTCTAGGCTGCTTTGTTGATAAAAGTCTACCTGTTGTAAGTCGGCTCCACTGTCGCGCAGTATTTTCAGCTGGGGATAGTCGCTTCGGTAAGTGCCAACGACTTTGTATCCGTCAGATATAAGTTGCTGCGCCAGAGCGAATCCTAAACGCTTCCCCACTCCAGTTATTAGAATCGTTTCACTCATCGTAAAAACTCAGCTCTAGTTTGAGGGTTAGTTTTGAAACTGCCACCAAGCGCGGTTGTGGTGGTTTCAGAGTTAGCGTCCATAACGCCTCTCGATTTAACGCAGTAGTGAGTTGCTTTAATCGTCACAGCCACATTTTCTGTTTCGACTAGAGTCTGTATCGCGACCAGGATTTGCTGTGTAAGGCGTTCTTGAACCTGCGGACGCTGAGCAAAGAATCGAACAATACGGTTTATTTTAGATAGCCCAAGAATCTTGGATTCTGGGATATAAGCCACTTGTGCTAAACCATCGATGGTGATGAAGTGATGTTCGCACGTCGAAGTTAAATCTATATCCGATACCTTCACCATTTCATCAACTGACATTTTGTTGTCGATAACACTGATTTTGGGGAAGTTATTGTAGTCGAGCCCTGAAAATATCTCGTGAACGTACATCTTTGCAATGCGATGAGGTGTTTCAGCGAGACTGTCATCGGTTAAATCCAGCCCGAGCGTACTGACAACTTCCGTCAAAAGCCCTTTGATGCGGTTGTACTTCTGGTCGGGGTTCATTTCGCTCGATGTCATCGGGGTTTCAAGCCCCTTTTCGAGCAAAGCTTCTCTTACTTTTTCAGCTTCTGTGGTTAGCATTGAGTCGCTCCTTATGAGTTAATCTTCAAGTTCTGCTTCATAGCTCAGGGTGAGCGAGACGGAATCGGCGAAACGTAGAGCATGAGGCTTGTCAATTCTCACCTGAGCGTATCGGACCCATGAATGGTCGATACAAATACCGAGTACGTCGCTGGTTAACTTTTCTAAAAGCAGAAACCGTCCAGATTCAACATGTTCAATAATTTTTTTGCAGATATTTTTGTAGTTAAGTGCGTTCTCCACATCATCAGAGAGGCAAAGGTTGTTCGCGGGATAATGGATCTCCGCATTTATGACGATGTCTTGCTGCTTGGTTTTTTCTTCTTCGTTGAAGCCGATGAAGGTTCTTAATCTGAGATTTGTGATGGTGATAATCGCATTGTGATTCATAACAGTTTCCGATCCTTAGAAGGTAGAGTGAGTTACGTGCCTATTAGAGGAAAAGATCAATAAAGCTCAAGCGTTCTGTTTAAAGCAGTTACAGGGACTAAGTGAAGCTGACCTCGAACGGTATAAGTTCGGTTTTCTGACTCAGCTGATCGAAGTTGTTCCAGAGATGCTGAAAAGAGATATCTAGAGTGGGATGAAGTTCTTGCGCGGCAACATCAACTAACGGTCGAAGCACAAAAGCGTACTCGGTGATTTCACCTCGAGGCAGCTCTACTCCATCAATAATGCCGACTTCGTTACCGTAAAGAAGGATATCGATATCCATCGTGCGCGAGGCATATTCTTTAGTTTCTCGCTTGCGGTCATTTTCTAATTCGATTTGATGCAGAACCTTAGCCAGTTCAGCGATAGAAAGGTCACATTCAAACCCTGCGACTAGGTTTAGGAAGTTGTCCCCTTCAAAACCAACAGGCTCACAATCGTAGAAATTAGAAATGTTCAGAGGTGCAAAGTGACTATTCAATGCTTTGAGAGATTCTGTGATGTGATGTTCGCGGTTAATGTTGCTTCCGATGCTGACATAGACGGTGGACATATTGTTTTCTCCCTTTTAGCTAACCTCTTACGTTGTAAGTCGCTAGGAAGATCAGCTATGTATCCGTTTGATGTCGGGAGGGTAAATGAAAATCTCCCGACAACTCATATAGAGTTCGGTTCTGAGTCGGAAAGGAGGACTTTTGAACTAGAAAATGCCACGGGCGAAAATTCAGCTTATGAAGGTTCTGGACAAAAATGCGTTACGACAAATAGAATATTAGCAATTAATGGATAACTTCAAGTATTGAATAATAGCTTTGGGAGAGTTAGCGCATGACGCGTACATACGCTAACAGAGTAGCTTGTGCCAAGAGCATGAAAAATAATTTAATCACACAAGCTAGGGTCTAAAACATACGTCCGACTTGAGGATTTTAATGTGAGTTCTTGTTCAGAGGTGCATTCGATATAGCTTTTCTCATGAAGTTTTACCTTCAATGCTCCATTTACCTTCCAGCCAGTTAGAAAGGCTAATACAGTTATACTCCCAAGAATGATTATAAATATCTTGGGTATCCAGAGGAGCTTTTCCCCTGTAATCAGGCAGATGACCATGAATACAGACATAACAAACATTGCCCAAGAAAAAGCAAATGTAGAAGCATCATTAATCGCCCCACTTACGACTATTTTATCATGAAGCAGTTTATGTGCATCAAACACCCCCATAACATCGTGAGCCGATAGCAGAAAAAGTGATGAAAAAATCAAACAGAAAGCAAATGCCTTTAAGCGGTTAATTTTCATCAATTAATCTCTCTACCTCTTTTTTCATTGGTTCAGTATATCTATATTTGTCATCTACTTCAGATACTTTCTTACCAATGTAAA
Organism: Vibrio sp. 10N.222.49.C9; assembly: GCF_041474985.1. NCBI lineage: Bacteria > Pseudomonadati > Pseudomonadota > Gammaproteobacteria > Vibrionales > Vibrionaceae > Vibrio > Vibrio sp. 10N.222.49.C9. The sequence continues at coordinate 74,172 of NZ_JBFRVD010000001.1, forward strand.
ATGCACTTATGGCAAAGAAACCTAGTAACAATGCTGTAGGCGGGGTAGCAAACGCTAGGGTTAATCCAGCTCTTAATACTAAAGTAGCACCTTGAGCTATTACGCCTGCAACCACACCTTTAGATATATCCGCTGTAAATTGGCCGACCACTTCACCTAGCGTTTTTTCATCATGTAAAATGTAGTTAACTGCATTAACCGCACCACTAAACACAAGCTCCACATAGATGTTGCCTTTCAAGAAACTGACATTGCCTTGAACGGTATTTAGGGCGTGACCAATTTTAAGCAATTGTGGTGTTGCTTCTTGCCAACGGATACCTAGGTCTAAATATTTAGGCTTGTAGTTCTCAACCACAATATTCATTACACCATTGATATTGACAGCTTTAGCGGTTGCCCCCCAACCGCCAAGCTCTTTAGCGACCTCATAAGCGCCTTTAAGCCCCATACCTACGCCAGTGTAGTCCTTGCCATTCGAAAGCTGTCCATGCGAGTCTTTGATGAGCAAGTCTAAATACTCGTTACCTTCTTCAACAGTCAGTACCGCAATACTCACGTTCTCTTGTCGAGAGGTGTCCCACTGATATTCTTTAGCTTGCTTTTGTAAATCATCGTTCCATTCTTTTTCTGTTAGGTCGTAAGCTTGTTGGGCAGCTTC
>NZ_JBFRVD010000002.1:0-34763 GCF_041474985.1 Vibrio sp. 10N.222.49.C9
CGGAAAGCCGCGATGAACCTAAAATAATCGGAACAACTAGCCAGCTTAGAAGAACGATAAACCTGATGTTCTATCGCTATTAACTATTAGAAGATCTATCGATCATTATCAGCATCGAACAATATCGTATAAGTAGAGTGACTGATCGCCCCCCTTCCCCTGAATGTTAAACGATGCAATAGAGTTGCTATATTTGATGGATCAAGGCCTTCAAACTAGAGTTTAGGCTGACCAAAAGATCAGGCAATATCCTCGTATTCGATCCCTCTGCCGCTAAACCCCACTATGCTACTCATTATAAAGTCACTGAGCACTCCAGCCAAGAATGCCATAAAGGTTGCCCTAGCATTTTGTTTAGCTATCTACCTTGCGTTGTATTTTAACCTTGAGAAGCCTTACTGGGCGGCTATCGTGGTCAATATATTGGCCATCACTGATACTATTACTGCTGGCAAGAAAAAAGGCATTCTCAGATTGTTGGGGACGCTTTGTGGCGCGTTTGTCGGGCTTTGGTTAATCGCTGTTTTTGGGCAAGATCGATATTATTTTTTAGCAAACATCGCACTGTTACTCGCAATTTGTATATACATGGGTTCCGATCCGGTCATCGGCTATGCTTACATTACGGCATTTATTGTCTGCATCCTGCTGGCGATATCTGGCAGCTTTGATGGTGTAGCTACATTTAATATTGCGGTACTAAGGCTGCAAGAAACCCTGCTTGGCTTCGTGGTCTATACGACCATCTATAGCGTGGTTTGGCCTGAGGATGATGACACACGCTTTAACAACGAAGTCAGTGTTGTTTTAGAGGCGATGTCTCCCCTCATTCATTCACTCGCTTACAATGACTCAGCGCAGCGTTTCCAGTTACACACGAGCTGCGAGTTAAATATTGAAAGCCCGACCTTCAAAGCGCTGAACGATCTGATGCGCCTGCCCGATTTGCATGGCCGTATGCCTGCCAGAAAGCAGTGGAAGCATCAACAGCAAACTCAAGCAATCTGGGTTGCCAAACAGTTACTGCAAAACGCCCATGATCAAGGGGTTGATCACAATGATTTTTCGATACTTAACCAGGCTATGGCTTTTATTGAAGCATCATCGGTTAATGTCGATTACAAGCCCCCTTTTCCAGAGACAGTCAAACAATTCTACCAGGGTAACTTTAAGAAAAAGCGCTTATTTGCCCGATTACTTGACAACAGCCAGCAACGATTAAGCAATACGTTAGTCGGCACAATGAGCTTCATCTCAGCAATTCTAGTCTGGATATATCTACCAATATCATCGGGAAGTCTGTTCATCATTAACAGTGCCATTTGCGCCTTGATATTAAGCAACATGCCTAGGCAAATGATAAAGCACTGGACCATTGGCTACTTAGCCTTTGGGTCACTGTTCCTCATTCAGTATGTTCTGCTGTTACCTTCGATGACCGAAGTATGGCAATTAATGGCATTTTACTTTGTTAATGTCTTTACGGTGTATCGCCTGTTCGCTGGTAATCAGTGGATGGTCTATCGAGTTCTCGGGGGCAACCTATTAGTAATGATTACCATGAGCGCAACGCAACTTGTGCCTGTTTATGACGTCACTACCCCTTTGAACCTACTCATTTATATGATGGTTGCACTGGCTTTCATCCGCTTTTACACCCGCTTAATACACCGTAAAAGTTAACCACTATAACCTCACACAAAGACCACTAAGGCATAAAGTAATGAAAATGAGTAAATGCTCTGCGCTTGTCGTTATCGACCTGCAACAAGGTATCGTTGATCAATTACCGGAAACCGTGTCCCGACCGATCATAGAGAATAGCCTTGCTCTCTGCGATGCATTTGATGATGCTGATTTACCCGTAATTATTGTTAATGTAGCCGGTCGTCCACAAGGCCGAACGGAACTGCAAAATAAAGCGGCTCAGCCTGACGCATCAAAGATCGTATGGGGAGAGGTCATCGAAAGCCTGCGCCTAAACCCTAATTATCGCTATCTAACCAAATATTCCTGGGGTGCATTTACCAACACAGATTTGCAGAAGCAGCTTTGTGAGCAAGGTATTACGGATATTTATCTGACCGGGGTAGCAACAAGTATTGGGGTCGAATCAACGGCTAGACAAGCATTTGAACTGGGTTATAACGTGGTGATTGTCGAAGATGCGATTGCAGATATGAACCCGATGAACCACCAGCACAGCTGCCAAAATATATTCCCAAAACTCAGTGTTTTAGCAAAAGCTCAAGACTTGCTATAACTGTCTCGTCCTAAAATACGTTGACCGTATTTTCATTAAACAATAAAAAGCCGACAGCGAATTAAGCTGTCGGCTGATGATCGTTCTATCTCAAGTACATTCTATCTCAAACAAGAGAAATAGGATTAAGCGTTAGCTTCACGCTCAGCGATGAACTCAAGAGCCATCTTGATACGAGCGATTACGCGCTCTTTACCAACAAGCTCCATCACAGCATCAACAGAAGGAGACTGACCGCCGCCTGTTACTGCTACGCGAAGTGGCATACCGATTTTACCCATGCCGATCTCTAGCTCTTCACATACTGCTGCGATAACACCGTCTTTGATGTTTGCAGTCGTGAAATCTTCAAGCGCTTCAACCTTAGCAAGCGCAAGCTCTAGTGGGCCTTTAGCAACACCACGTAGGTGCTTCTTCGCTGCGCCAGCTTCAAACTCAGAGAAATCTTCGTAGAAGTAACGAGATTGCTCAGCAAGTTCGATAAGCGTGTTACAACGCTCGCCAACTAGCTTGATCACTTCAGTGATAGCTGGACCGTTTGTTGTATCGATCTTCTGTGCGTCTAGGTGCCATTGCAGGTATTTTGCAACGTACTCAGGCTCAGATGTCTTGATGTAGTGGTTGTTCAACCAAAGTAGCTTATCAGTGTTGAATGCAGAAGCAGACTTGCTGATAGCGTTCAGGCTGAAGAATTCAATCATCTCTTCTTGAGAGAAGATCTCTTGGTCACCGTGAGACCAGCCTAAACGAACTAGATAGTTGTTTAATGCATTTGGTAGGTAACCTTCATCGCGGTATTGCATTACAGAAACAGCACCGTGACGCTTAGAAAGTTTCGCACCGTCATCACCAAGAATCATTGCACAGTGAGCGAACGTTGGAACTGGCGCGCCTAGTGCTTCATAGATGTTGATTTGACGAGGTGTGTTGTTGATGTGGTCTTCACCACGAACAACGTGTGTGATACCCATGTCCCAGTCATCCACTACTACTACGAAGTTGTAAGTTGGTGCACCGTCTGTACGACGAATGATCAGGTCATCAAGTTGGCTGTTTGCGATTTCAATGCGACCACGGATTTGGTCATCAAATACTACGCTGCCTTCTTTAGGGTTACGGAAACGGATAACGCACGCATCGCCTTCTTTTGCTGCTTCGTTTGCTGCAACAATTTTAGGGTGGTTAGCATCGTAGCGAGCCATTTCTTTGTTTTCTTCTTGCTCTGCACGAATTTCATCAAGCAGCTCTTTAGACGCGTAGCATTTGAATGCTTTGTCTTCAGCAAGTAGCTTATCAACCATTTCGTTGTAACGGTCAAAACGCTTAGATTGGTAGTAAGGACCTTCATCCCATTCCATACCCATCCATTGCATGCCTTCTAGAATTGCATCAACCGCTTCTTGAGAGTTACGCTCAAGGTCTGTGTCTTCGATACGTAGAACGAATTCACCGCCTTGGTTTTTAGCGAATAGCCAAGAGTAAAGTGCAGTACGTGCACCACCAACGTGAAGATAGCCAGTTGGGCTAGGAGCAAAACGAGTTTTAACCGTCATTTAAATACCTTGATTATGTAGGTGATTCTTTTAGTGCTCGCCATTACAAAGCCTGTAACAGAAAAATATCACTAAATTTTGGGCGCTATTTTATCACCACCGCTTAAATCTACAATCAGTAGTGAATGATTAATGCGCTGTTGTTGTACGAAAGCCGTTATTGAAAGGCCAATTACGCCCTTAAAGTCGTAAATAGATAGTCTTAGCAAGTAGATTATAGCCGCACATTCTTAATTTCCCTCTTCCATTCCAAACTGAAACCACCAGCTAGCACTCCACCAAGATCAAATTCTTGAATTTATGTTTGACCTTACCCTTACGGGAAGGTTTATGTTAGGCGTAGATGAGAATTGGAGTATCGATATGAACTACTACACAACGGCGCTCAACGGCCTAAATTGCATGGGTTGCGCGAAGAAAGTTCGCACACTGTTTAGCGATCTCGACAGCACGATGATTAATGACATATCGCCGACCTACATCGATATTTCGACTCCATTTAGTTACATTCAGCTCAACGAACAGTTAGCAACGCTTGGCTATTCTATGGGTAATCAGCTGCACCTTTCGCTATCCGGTCTGAGTTGCGGCAAGTGTGTGAGCAAACTGACTAAAGCGCTTGAACAAACTGAGCAAGCCTTAAACCTAGAAGTCAGCAAACAGGAATTATCACTGGTTACTCTGCTTTCTGAGTCTGAGGTGATTAAGCTGGTCGAAAGCCTGGGTTACCACGCAGCTCCCTACTCAGAAACGAATGACCTTTCATCGAGTTCAGATTTAGAAGACGAACAAGCAGATAAAAAGAGTGAAGATAAAACCGCAGCTAGCCAATATACCTATCACCTTGTTCTTGAGGGGATGACTTGTGCGAGTTGTGTCTCTTCGGTAGAGAAAGCACTGAAAAAGAATGAGTTTGTCGACCAAGCTCAGATCAACCTTGCCGAACAAACTGCCTTGGTTTTCACCTCCAAAACACGTGATCTCATTGAAAACAAGCTCATCGAATCAGTCAAAGCTGCGGGGTATGGCGCCGAGTTTGTTGATGATGCGGCAACACAACAACAAAAACAGCAAGAGCAACAACTTCGCACTCAACAGGCCTTCCTAAAAAATTCAGTGAGTGCGCTACTGCTTGGGGCACCGCTAATGGCATGGGGCGTGTTCGGCGGCAGCATGACCATTACTACATTTAACGACCAACTGGCTTGGGGATTCATTGGTGTGGTTTGTTTAGTGTTGTTAGCCACTTCTGGACGCAGCTTCTTCACCAATGCTTGGCAATCCTTGATGCATAAACGCGCGACCATGGACACGCTAGTAGCTTTGGGTACAGGCGCAGCATGGTTCTACTCAATGTTGGTTGTGCTCATTCCATCATGGTTCCCTGAAGCTTCTCGCCACGTCTACTTTGAGGCGAGCGCGATGATCATTGGCCTTATTTCTTTGGGTCACTACATCGAGGCCAAAGCCAAAGCTCGCACTACAAAATCGCTACAGGCACTGATTAATTTACAGCCTCAAAAAGCGATGGTTATCGTCGATGGCAAAGAGCAAATCATTGCTGTAGAAGCTATCCAAGTGGGTATGCAGGTACGAGTAAAACCCGGAGAGAAAGTACCGGTTGATGGAGTTGTGGTATCAGGTGAGTCTTACATCGATGAATCCATGCTAACTGGTGAGCCGCTTCCCAACGTAAAATCAGTTAATGATGGCGTTTCTGCAGGTACCATTAATGGTGACGGCAGCTTAATTATTGAAGCGACTGGGATTGGATCAAGCACCATGCTGGCTCGGATCATTCAAATGGTTCGCCAAGCGCAAAGCAGTAAACCAGCAATCGCCAAGCTTGCCGATTCTATCTCAGCCGTTTTTGTTCCGGTTGTGGTCGCAATCGCAGTTGCTGCCGCCTTAGTTTGGTTTTTTGTTGGCCCACAACCAAGCGCCAGTTACATGTTAGTGGTATCAACGACAGTGCTGATCATCGCTTGTCCATGTGCCTTAGGCCTTGCGACACCACTTTCAATTACTGTCGGCGTTGGCAAAGCCGCTGAGTTTGGCGTTCTGATCAAAGATGCCGATGTGTTGCAATCTGCAAGCAAAATTGATGCTGTCGTGTTTGATAAAACAGGCACCCTAACCCAAGGTAAGCCAACCGTTCAGCAAGCCTTTTATGGCGATTTATCAGAACAAGAATTACTGGCTTGTGCTTATTCAGTAGAAGTAGGATCTGAGCACCCACTTGCCAAAGCCGTTTGCCAATATGCAGAGAGCTTGGAAGTTTCAGTACTCCCACACAGCGAATTTGAAAACCAACGAGGGCTTGGGGTTCAAGCAACAATTAACGGCAAGAAAGTGCAAGTTGGCTCGCTTAAGTACCTCACCCAATTAGGTATCAATACAGAGGTTGGCGCGGATTTCATCGAGCTTTGCCGCTCGCAAGCGTGGACACCTATTTTCATAGTGATTGACCAAAAACTGGAAGGCATATTGGGCATTTCAGACGCGTTAAAAATAGATAGCAAACAGGCGATAGCTCAACTAAAATCCGCCGGAATTCACACTGTGCTATTAACAGGCGACAACGACTCTGTGGCTCAAGCAATAGGTAAAAGCGTCGGTATCGACGAGGTTATCTCGGAAGTGCTTCCAGAGCAGAAAGCTCAACATATTGTTCAGCTTCAACAGCAATATAAGAGTGTTGCGATGGTCGGAGACGGTATTAACGATGCACCCGCTCTTGCTCAAGCAGATATAGGCATAGCAATGGGCAGTGGCAGTGATGTCGCGATTGAAAGTGCGCAAATGACGCTACTCAACTCATCGCCATTATCAGTAAGCAACGCGATCGAGCTATCTCAAGCGACTGTGAGAAACATGAAGCAAAACCTGTTTGGTGCCTTCATCTACAACTCGCTTGGTATTCCTATCGCGGCCGGTGTGCTTTACCCATTTTTTGGATTTCTGCTTAGTCCAGTAGTTGCAGGGGCAGCGATGGCGATGTCGTCAATTACGGTAGTAAGCAATGCCAACAGGCTGAGATTGTTCAAACCAACTCATTCTAATATTAATAAAAACCATATTCATGAGGTTAACCATGATTCGTAAAATTATGACTCTTACTGCACTCGCTGCAATCTCAGGACAGGCTTTGGCTACTGATGTGCTAAACCACAAATCTCCATACTGCGGCTGCTGCACAGAATGGACTGAACATATGCGAGATGCTGGGTTCGATGTTACTGAGAAGCTCCACGATGATATGAACCCAATCAAACAGAAGCTTGGGGTTACACAAGAGCTAGCCTCTTGCCACACTGCAGAGATCGACGGTTACGTATTTGAAGGACACATTCCAGCAGATGACATTAAAGCCTTTCTAGAAAACCCGCCACGTAATGCGATTGGTTTAGCGGTTCCGGGCATGCCAATGGGTTCTCCAGGCATGGAGTATGGCGATAAGAAAGACGAGTATTCTGTGTATGCGTTTAATGAAAAAGGTCAGGTGTTTGAATACCGTCACTACAACGGAAAATAGAACCTAAACAGACCAACACACAGCAATAAAAAGAAGTCATAAAAATAGAGCCTAGCATTCAGTAAACCCAAGACTGTGGTTTACTTGCTAGGCTCTTTGCTTTTGGACAGTAAAGCAAAACTTGTCGCGGCACCAACCGGGCTGTTAGTACCGCTATGTTCCTCTCGCTAATTAGCTAAGAAGTTATTCAACAACAAAGCTATTTAACAAAGAAGCTCACTCGGCCAATAATCTAATCGACTAAGCAGCCAAGTGAATCAGCTTAGAAGCCGTAAGAAGCACCGAATACGAAAGCGTTGTTTTGCTTAGAATCGCCGTTTGCGAAATCTACACCGTTAGCTTGGCTGCGGAACTCAAAGTAAGGTTGAACGCCTTGACGAGTCCATGTTGCACGTAACTCGTGGTCCATTGCTTCAGCTTCGATCATGTATACGTTGTTGTAGCTAAGCGCTAGGTCAGCATTCACTGTGTAAGCAATGCGGTTATCCATGCGGTAGTCAGTTTTATCATCGTTAGAAGTGTCGTCGATGTGTGCACGAGTACGGTTGCTAATAGAGATGCCGTTATCGAAGTTGTAACCGATCTTAACTAATGGACGGAACTGAATGCTCTCGCCTGCAGAGAATAGGTGTTGGTAACCCGCAGCAACCCATAGGTTGTCAGTGATGTTGAAAGCTTGCTCACCACCTACAGTGATGCCTGGAGTAGTATTACCTGCGCCGCCATTTTCAGATTCAAGTTTGCCCAGTTGGATACCATCAAACTCAGAATAAACCGTGAAACCGCCTAGAGAGTTGTCAAACGTGTGACCAGCTTCTAGCGTAGAAGTCATGTCAGAACCGTGGATACGGCCATCGTCATGAATTTGGATGTTACCCGTTACGTAAGAAGAACCAGCAAAAGCACTAGAAGCGAAAGCAAGAGAAAGAGCACTTAGAGCGATAATTTTTTTCATAGTAAACTGCCTTAGTTTAATTTTTTCAGCGGCACATCTTCGGTACATCATTCACCTTCACCGCTTGAGTAGTTGGTAGCCTCCCTGGCATGAAATCTATGTTGCTCGAATTAATTCGCGTTTAAAAATAAAAGACTGGGCAGAGTGATCTCTCTCACTGTCAAAAAAGAAAAAGTTATTTAATACTTTAAAATCAATCTCTTAAAAATATAAAAATTGATAAAAAACTCAAGACAAAAAAACACACAGATCCAGATCACATTATTTCACGTCGCGAAATTAGAATGAGTTAGTTCAATCACACTTGATTTAGAGTTTTTTATGGAGGACTTATTTTTTGAAGAGAATAATGAGAAGCGCGTCACTTTTGCGATGGAACTCACCTTATGTGCATTGTTGACGATATAAACAAAGAGTATTTCTATATGTTTCAGCTTAAGAGAAGTGCCTAACTTAGTTTGGACGAAAAAAAAGCTCCCACTTTTATCTAAATAAGACAATAGCTAGGGAGCTTTTCTATTAATGTTGCTTATCGATTATTTTACCGAAGTCACTCGACTTACTTTCTCGCCACTTTCAGAGATAGAGCGGATGTAAGTTTCGCCAGAAACCGATGGACGTTGTTGCTCATCATACGTTAGCCAGTTTTCACCATCAGCTGAGTATTGAAGCTCTACGCCTGGGAATTGAACGTTCATTGCAAGCTTGCCATCAACCACTTTTGCACCTGGAACTGGTAGTCGGTAATCAATACCCGCTTTTTCTAGCTTAGCTAGCTCACGTTGACCAAGAATATTCGCGAAGCGATTAAAGTCGCTGTTCAACGCTTGCTTATTCACTAAGTTAGTTTCTTGAGAGTATTCAACACCAACCTTGTAGTCGTTTTCCCAATCTGCTCGGTGCCATGCGCGCTCTGCTGCTGCCAATACGCGAGGGAACACCATGTATTCATATTGCTCGTCAGTACGTACTGTTTCTGACCAAAGTTGAGCTGACAGACCGTAGAAAGGTTTCGCTTCAACCTCACCTTTACCACTGAAGCCATTGCCGTCACGGTCTAGAGATGTTTCTGCGTTTTGTGGCATGTTCTCTGGCGCAAAGCCAAACATCTTACGAGTATCGGTTGCACGTGTTGCCCAGTAGTAACCACGTTCTGCTGCGTCTACTTCGTATGGCATATCCATGTATACGTAGTCTGGGTTAGAAACAATTACGTCATAACCTTTCGCAGACCAGTCGTAAACTGATGAAGTGCCGCCCCAGTAAAGAACATCCCAGAAGTTAACGCGCGTACTTTCTGTTGCAAATGCTTCTTCACCTTCGCTGTATTTCAGGCCATCTTGCCACGCTTGGAAGTGTGGAATACCCTTCTCAGCAACAATCTTAGACACCTCTTCTGCAAAGTGGCTTGGCAGGTGACCGAAATCGCTTACTGTACCGTCAGCAATTAATTTCTGACATTGTGGAGATTGTTGGAACGGCTTATCTTGCTTAGATAAATCAATGTTACCTTTCCATGCCACTTTGTCTTCTGCATTAATATCTTGTAAGCCAGCGCCTAACTTAATGTTTTTCGCTTCATCGCCACCAAAGTGCCAAGTCGTTAGCGGTACGCCCGCTTCTTGGTGCATTGTCGCCACTTCAGAGATTACTTTATCGACGAAGTGAGTTGATGACTCCATACATGGGTTAATGAAGCTTTGCTTATCGTAGAACTGAACCGTGGTTACATTCGATGTATCTTGCGGATCCATCAAGCGGTATTCGTTCGCTTCTGCTTCTTTGCCTTCCGCCATGAGACGAGTGTAACGCGCTTCCATTGATACCACAGCTGAACGAGCGTGTGCTGGCATATCAATTTCAGGGATAACTTCGATGCTGCGCGCTTTAGCGTAGCTTAGGATCTCGACGTAATCCGCTTTACTAAAGAAACCAGAGCCAAAGTTGTCTGTTGTTGGACCAGAACCTAGCTGAGGCAGTAAGCAGCTTTGTTCATCCAAATCAAAACAACGATTAGACCCTACATCCGTTAGCTCTGGTAAACCTGGAATTTCTAAACGCCAACCTTCATCATCCGTTAGGTGAAGGTGCAGTTTATTCATCTTGTATGCCGCCATTTGATCTAGCGTTGCTAGGATGGCATCTTTTGAGTGGAAGTTTCGAGCAACGTCCACCATCACACCACGATAATCAAAGCGCGGCGCATCTTTAATTGACAGTTGTGGTAATGATTCAGCGTTCTGACTATCTATTAGGCCAAAAATAGACTGAACTGCGTAGAAAGCACCCGTTTTATCAAACGCTTTAATTGCAATCCCCTCTTCCGAGATGCTTAGTTCATAAGCGCCAGATTTCGCTAAATCACCCGTAAACTGAGTAGGAACAACAGCGACACTCACAGGTAGGTCGCCACTCACATCTACGTTTACCACATCTGCACGTTCTTCAATTGCTGCGAATTGCTCAGCGTCGAATGCGTCTTTAGGTAGGGCAATACCACCAGCAATGCTAACTGAACCTTCACCGGCTTCTACCGACATTGGCGTTGGTAGTAAAGTAGTTGATACGTCTTGCGTTGCTAGATCAGCATTCTTTTCAAAACGCGTCACCGCTGTCGCCATTACGTTATTATCATCAGGCGTACGCTTAAGGTTATTACCCTCTAGACCAGTTACGAACGATGCAACATCTTCTGTATTCAATGATGCAATCATCTTAGGTTCTGCGTTTGGCGCCGTCACGAATGCACCTGGCATAAAGTCAGTTTCAAACAGTTGCCAGTATTCACTCGTTAACGGAAGAACCACTTCTTCACCAGCCGCAAAGCCGTCAAATTTTTCAGTAGGTTCTAGCTTGTGAAGGTCACCAGTAACGCGAGTGATCTTAAATTGCTCATTATCAACATCTAAAATAAGACGAATACTGTGGAAGTAGATGCTCCAATCTTTAGAGTCAATCGCTTCACCGTCATTGGTTAGCGTCATGTTCACTTTATTACATGACGCCCATTCAGCACCTAGGTCCTGACAAGCCAAGCCTTCATTCGCACCATGATTAGTTAGAATTTCGTACTGAACATCAAGATTATCAGCCAGTGCATTCACTACTTTTTGTTCTGGTGCTTGCGTTACTGCACAACCTGTTAGGCCAGCCAATACCGCTACAGATAGTAAGTTTCTCTTCAACATCGTATTCACCCATAAATTAAAAATTGAGTAAGAAGCAAAATGGAGCGCTTCGAAAGTTAGATAAACTATATGGGCTTATTTTTTACCGTGAATTAAATCGAGCTAATAAAGTGATCGGCTTCAAATCTCAAAAATTTTTATAAATTTAATTTAAATAAAATCATCAAGTTACAAGCAACGGCACTTCCGTCATTTTAATTTTGACGTAAAATTTGAGAAATGAATCACAATCTTTTTTACCGATTTCATAAAATCGTGTCATTGGTAGTCAGAAAGGATTTAGAGTTTCAGCGTATTATTATACTTTTCGTACAAACAACGTGACATTGTTCTCAAAAAAAACCGTTAAAAAACACCGTCAAAATCGATTTTAACGAGTTTAATACTTCCTTAAGGAGCTCCCTTTGCGTCCACTCTGGTACATGGTTTTATTCGTTCTCGCTTTTTCAGCTAGGCAAGCGGTCGCCGAGCCCCTTTATTGGCAAGCACAAAAGGATGATCTGACACTCACTATCTTAGGTTCAGTGCACGTTGGAGACGAGAGTATGTACCCCCTTCCTTCGGCGATCACCGACGCGCTAAAAAACAGTGATGGCTTAATTATCGAAACGGATATCAGAAAGTCTGATGGCGTTGTATATCCCCACAACAAACTCACAACTGCCGATGTACTCAATGAACAACAGCTGCAATTATTAACCGACATCTCAAAATCATTGGGCATGCCGACGCAACAGCTGCTTAGTTCACCGCCTTGGGCAACTTCTCTCTCCATACAAATGCAGCAGTTAAAAAACCTTGGTTATGGCTCCGCCAGCGGCGTTGATGCGACGCTAGCGAACAAAGCGACTACCCAAGATGTTCCGGTTATCAGTTTGGAGCCTCTGCAATTCCAAATAGACCTAATGACAAAACAAAAGGACGACGGTAAAGAGTGGTTAGTCAGTAGCCTTGAAGAATTTGACCAAACTGATCGCGTGGTTCATTGCCTGATTGAAAGCTGGAAAGCGGGTGATTTAGCGAAGCTGGAAGCCTTCTCAGAACTGTCAGAGATGTCGCCTGAACTTGAGAAAGCATTCTTAACCGATCGCAACATAGACTGGGCAAACAAACTATCCTCCAATGATTGGAAGCTTAAGACTAAAGGGAACTACATGATAGTAGTTGGTACCTTGCACCTAATTGGAGAAGGTAACCTTATACAGTTATTAGAAAAGAAAGGCTTCAGTGTCATTCAGCAATCACAAAGCCAATCAGCCCAATGTCAATTTGAGACTAGCTAAAAAAGCTAACGATGCTCAACCTCATTTTGTTTTCGTTATAAAAGCATTTCCTTAATAACAGAATCTTTACATTTAATAGCACCATTGCAGTGCTATTATCTTTCGCTCTTTTTACCTATGGCGTTGTTCTAATGAAACCAGTACTTTTTGCTTTCCCTTTAGCCCTCACGATGCTGATGCCCTCAATAGCCTCAGCCAAAGAAACTTGTACGGTAGAACAATTTCAAGCTATCGACATTCAGCCAGATACAAAGGGGGGCGTGATAGATAAAGAAAGTGGGCAATTTCTCATTACAGAGAAACCACCGATGCGCTGCGCCAATATTACGTTCACAACATCTACAACACGAAACCGTATCGCAAGCCAAATGAACAACAATTTTGAAGCAAACTTTTACGACAACCAAACGGGAAGTTCTCACTCGGTGACGTTTGATGAAGATGAAGTAAAGGCAGGTTACATTCGAATAGGCCCGAATAAGCCAGCGGAAGCGTATGTTTGTTTTGTTACCTCGGAAACACCGATAAAAGATATTACGTGCGATGTGAATTGATCATTGAGTTGCTTGAAGAAAAAAACAGGGCTAAGGGAAAGGTCCGTTTTCCGCATAGCCCTATTTTGCTGCTTACTCGGTTGCTTACAATATGTCGGCGCTCTCTTCGGAATAACGAGCAATAATTGGATTTTGTAGTGCATTAGGATCGCCCGGCGACCACATTCCACGCTTCATGCCTTTTACAATAAGATGTATTACCGCAGCATCAATCGCTGACATCACAGCGATATTAACGGGTTCATTTTGGCTGTAGCCCATTTCAACTTCTAATAGTTCTTTGTAGTCAACAAACCTGAATGCGCCGAATCCTATCTCATGTGATGAAATGGTTTTTGTCGTAGTCACACTCAACAGAACTTGCCCTGTTCTTACATCAACGGCTCTTAAGTTAACTGTCACTTGATCGGTTCTATACTGCCCTGAGCCACCAATGCCAAGATACTTCGCACCAGCCCCACCTGTAACAATATTAGAGTCATAAGCAACAATACCGCCTTCAATAACGATATTCGCAGAGCTCAACGATGTTAAGTCGGCTCCGTGATTGTTCACTACCTTGTCTTTTTTCTGAGCAGCACGAATGATCTTACGTTCCGTCAACAAGTTCTGGAGCCCTTCACGCTCTAGAGGAACAAACCACTGGGAATCTATCAATGCCGTGGTCAGTAAAGACGTTCCACCCTGTGGTACCGCTGTCGAAAAGTTACTGTTTGGCTGAGGTTTATACTGTCCCGTTTGATCTCTAAAATCATAAACCGAAACAAGTATTTTACCGCGAGGCTGAGGTAATGAGATCAGGTCCGTATAAGTCGATCCTCTCGGCATCAACTTTGGCGTTTCAGAAGTCTCTGGAATTTGCATAGAGTAAGTGCACCCTCCCAACACAAAGGTCAAGAAGACGATAATGATCGATTTCATAACACAATCCTTGTGATTAGAGGTCGGGGTTTAATCCAGAGACACTGATTTCTGTCGATTCCCCAGTCTCTTTATCGACGATTTGAACGAATAAGGTCCCGGAGTCGTCAACAATATTGAGGAAAAAGTCATCTGTTTCTAACTGCCCTGTATTTCCGTTACCTACATCAGCAAGCAACTGGCTTATCAAACGAGACTCTAAACTAGACGCTAAACGATCTAAGGCTGATTCTTGCTCATCAAAGATATCCCTTGCACTTGGGTCTTCATAATCATTGATAGCATTAGCGTGATTAAAAAGGTGAGAACTGTTTAAAGCGTTTCCGCCAAAACTTGGATTTACGGGCGTATAAACTAATTCGCTTGAGTAAACCGAAGGCGAAACTATCAGCGCAATGAGCGCGGCCTTTCTGAAAAATATCGACATCCTTGGCTCCTTAAAATTCATCATGGTCTAGATCGTAAGTGTCCTGAAAGAGTCTCTCTGCTTGCCATCTGATAATGTAATTCCCTACAACTCGAGTGGCATCGGCAGCTCGTTCTTTCGCTTGTCTACGACCAGGGGACAACGCCGTACGGAAGATCGGTTTTCTAGAGTGTTGAACCTCTATGATGCTTCCTGATAACGCCGTTGGCCTTTCTTTTACCGTCAAATTTTCCTTAAGGTCGGGATAACTATCATTGAGCGATTGCGAGAAGAAAAAATAGAAATCCTCTCCCAACCGCGTAATGGTTCTGTCCACAATGATTCCATCGACTTCACTGAAGTCATTGAATTTTTCCTTAAGATTATTTGTCGAGTCCTCAAGTTTTTGTCCATTTTCTAAAGGAGCAGCATTTTCAAGACCATGACTCTTTTCTTCTGCATGAAGAGCAAAGGAAAGCAGAGTTATTGTAAGCAGCTTGATTTTCATATGTGCTCCCATTCAAAGTCTATTTACAAAATGAGAATGTGATTCGTTGAAACTGAATAAAGCGTAATTCATGCTTACAGTGGCATATATAAACTTTCGAATTAATTACTGAAGGGAATTGATTAACTAAGGTTGGTAGGATTCGGTCAAATACTAATTAAATTTCATATGAACAACCAAATATTTTCAACTTTAAGTTTATAGCTGTTCGTAAATTCAAGGCCTAGGATTTCGATAAGACAAGGTTCACTCATTCCCTACGCAGTTTATTTTCGTAGGGATCATAATCACGAACACTTTAAGGTAAAGATGATGGTAATTGGGAAAGCATCACTTATCAGCTTAACTTGTTTATATTTTTTATCAGGAGGTTTTAATAATGCTATCGCGTCAGATATAGAAGGGGATTTTTTACATAATGTTAATCAAGATATAGTCAATGATTATAATTATTTAGAAAGCTTCTCTTCTGGAGATTTAGATAATTATTCAGAATTAAATATATCTAATGCTACTGATTCAATAGCAATAATAAAGCAACGCAGTCCTGGTATTACCGCGAACAACAGAGCGAAGATAACGCAAAGCGGAAGTTCTAACTCCGCATACATTGGTCAAACAGGGCGCAATAATACCGCCTTAATAGACCAGAATGGTTCAAATAACGATGCCGCAATTGGGCAACTCGGAGTAAATTCTGAAGCGCTTATTTCCCAAGACGGGAATAACAATTTAGCAGTTATCGGACAAGCTAACTTCTCAAGACAGAGTAGTCAGCTGAGCATTGACCAAAAAGGCAATGGCAATACTGCTTATTTGGTTGGTTCTGGAAGAAGTAATTTAGGAATTTCTCAAGACGGCAACGACTTTGCTTTAGTGAAAGCGTCTAGCTCAATGAGAATTCACATCAATCAAGCCAATTAGCGCGCAGTATGGAAAGCTTGATTCACCGTTGCTTCTCGATGAAGTAACAACATAGTCGACATGGAAATGTATAAGGATACAACTTATGAAAGTTACACAAATTGGAATTATAGTCGGTGCTATTCTGGGCTTTAATGCAGCATACGCAGATAATTTACCTGCTCCTTTTCCAGCCTCTGAGCCAGCGTTGGGGACAATAGAAGGAACAACCGATCTTGGCATATCATCGACAGTAGCCGGTATTCAACCTTTAGCGATGGATAATACTGCCGTTTGGCAAATGGGTAGTGGCGATAATGCCAATGTCACCATTAACCAGAACACGTCTGGTGTTACTGATGGGCATGTTGCACTAGTTGACACACATGCTAGCTATAACTCTGACGTAGTGGTTCAACAAGATGGCAATCTCAATGAAGCTCACGTTAAGTTACGCTATGTAAACAACAACGCCTGGGTTGATCAAGATGGTGTTAGTAACCAAGCCCAAATTACAGTTCAACCTTATGGTCGAAGCAATGATTTACGAGTTACACAAGTGGGTAACGAGAACATCTCTGTCGTCAATGCTCTAGGTGGTGCTGACTACAATGAAGCTGATGTGAATGTCTCTGGTAACTCCAATACAACCTATACCGAGTTTAGTAACGCGAGTGTTGATAATAATGATGTAGACATCGATATCAGCGGCGATAATAACTATGTTCAAACGATAGTCAACACCGATGTTGGTGGTGGCGACGATAACTATGTCGATATCGATCTCGTGAGCAGTAGCGATAACCGAGTATTCACGTTACAAACAGGATCTCATTCAGATGCCATTGTTAGCTTAACAAACAGCAGTTCAAACCAATTTATGATTGAACAAACCTCTTATGATACTGCTCTCGTTTCAGGTAATGGCGCAAATGGTAATGTCGGTATAATTTATCAGAATTAATATGATAAAGAGTGCATATATTAAAACGGCGTTGATCGCCGTTTTATTTATTTCTTTCCATTTTAATGGATTTTCTTCTGATTTAAATTCAGTACAGTGCCTGATAAAAAATAAAAGTCTTATTCTGACCATAAATAACAGTGTGGCATCTTCATTAACGTTGAGTACGAACACCAACTCTAATTTCAACCAGAATACGAATAGTGGTATTACAACGTTGATTATTAATATAAATCAGTTTCCTGCCACTATAAAACTTCACCCAAACAAGGGGATCTGGAAAATTCATAAAGACTGTACAATCAATAAAATAAAACCATAAATCTCGGTAATTCCCTCTTTCTACTTAAGTATTATTTTACCTTCGACAATACTATTAAATTAATTTCATAAATTTGATGAATAATTAGCTTTAAAAATTAGCAAAATAACAATACGTGCTTTAAACTAAAACACCTAAATTTCAAGTAATGAGTTAAGAAAAGGAGTTCCACATGGCTAAGCTGGAGGCTTATAACGCCATTTTACTTGCGGAGAACAATTTACAATCGATACTACTAAAAGAGTCTATAGAACAGAAAGTTAACCTGAACATAAAACTCATATCACCGGAAAGGCTCAGTGCTAAATCCCTAAAAAACGATGACTTAGTTCTGATTATTATTGATTTCCCGACAATGAGTAAGCAATACATTGAGAAATACCAGGAGCTCAGAGATGACGTAGCAAGTGATGTCCATGAAGTGCTACTCAATACACCAGGCGATTTCCCGCACTCTGAAATGCTTAAATGGCAGTATCTTGTCGGCATTTTTTATACGTCGGACACCCTTGAAAAGCTCGTGGCCGGCTTTAACTGCATTTTGCAAGGCGAGATGTGGATGAGCAGAAAGCTGATCTATAAATACATCCGTTTTTATAGAGACAGACAATGCGCCAAAACCAGCCCTCATTACCTCAAGCTGACCAAACGCGAACAGCAGATCATCAAACTACTCGGTGATGGCGCATCTAACACGCAAATTGCGGACACACTCTATGTCAGTGAGAATACAGTTAAAGCACACCTTCACAATACATTCAAAAAGATCAAGGTGAAGAATCGCTTACAAGCTTTGATCTGGGTTAAGAACAACGTTGCGACAAATGAGTTTGTCCAATAGACCTAACTCTCTGCCCTCAACCATAAACAGTCAATGCAGTTAGAATGTAGAAATCCCAAATACAAAAAAGCCGTAGCATCTCTGCTACGGCTTTCTTTAATGTGGTCGGTGAAGAGGGATTCGAACCCCCGACCCTCTGGTCCCAAACCAGATGCGCTACCAAGCTGCGCTATTCACCGAGATATCTAACTGGCTCATTGCCTGTCGATGGAGCGTATAATACGGGTTCTGAATTTATCCGCAAGGGCTTTTTCTCATATTTATTGCGATTTTGAATCGTTCGAACAAAAGACATACAACAACGAGCATGATGTGACGAAAAACACACAGTTACCAACAAGTATTTAACTTATGAAACAGGATTGATCCAGATCAGTGAATTGATAATGCTTGTTAATACACTAAGCCATGTCATATAACTTTGAGGTATACACATGGACTTTTGGCTAGATCTCCTATTTGGTAATGCGGTGGGACTATCTTCAATGATAGTAATCTTCGGGGCTCTGGGTCTCATGATGTTTTATGGAGGCTTCTTCATATACAAAGTTATGACTGAAAAATCTCCTCACTAGAATCGCTCTGCCTAAATCATTTACTTTTAAGTATTCTTTTACTTTATAAGTAAATGTCAAAACGCTTTGCACCGGAGCAGACTTATTGTCTTCTCCGGTTTTTTCATTTTTAAACCTAACCTCAACTTAGGTATACTTACCCTATCCTTCTCCAACTTGAGATACACACTATGTCTCATGATGATGACTTAGATCTATTCCAAGAAATGATGGGCGATGTTAAACGTATCGACCATGACACCGCTGAACACCAGAAAGTACACCGAGTCACCGAATCTCACCTTGCTAAGCGTGAAGCCGCTATGTGGCTGTCTGACGACGAGAAAGACTACTTATCATTAGACTATTCGCCAATGATCAAGCCAGACGATGTTGTTGCTTATAAAAAAGACGGTGTACAAGAAGGCGTATACAAAAAGCTGCGCCTAGGAAAATACCCTATTCAAGCCAAGCTCGACCTTCATAGGAAAACACTGAAAGACGCACGTAACGAAGTGCTTTCATTTTTGCGTCAGTGTTTAAGAATGGATGTTCGTACCGTCATCATTGTTCATGGTAAGGGTGAGCGTTCGAATCCACCTGCAATGATGAAAAGCTACGTGGCAAATTGGCTAACACAAATCAACGACGTTCAATGTGTTCATTCTGCTCAGCAATTTCATGGTGGTACGGGCGCAGTCTACGTAATGCTCAGAAAGAGTAATGAGAAAAAGCTAGAGAACAGAGAGCGCCATCAAAAACGCACCAGTTAATAGGTTGAGATAGATAAATGGACTAGTAACGATTTTGCATCAAGATCGATATTTCGTGCCTAGACTCACACCAAGTGCTAAAATTACCTCAGTTAACGAATTTCAACTCAAAGCAACTATCCAAAGGTTGCTTTTTGTTTATCTACATTTCCGTTGTGAAACGCTAAGAGAATATCATGTCACAAGAATCCCAAGCTAAACGCCTTAATAAATACATCAGTGAAACTGGTTTTTGCTCACGCCGCGAAGCCGATAAACTGATTGATGCAGGCCGAGTTACTATTAACGGTAAGATCCCTGAAATGGGTACTAAAGTCTTGCCAGGTGATGATGTTGAGATCGACAATAAGCCTGTTCGCTCAAAAGAGAAGCCGATTTACATTGCTCTCAATAAACCAACAGGTATCACCTGTACGACTGAGCGTGATATTCCTGGCAACATCGTCGACTTTATTGGCCACCACAAGCGCATTTTCCCGATTGGTCGTCTAGATAAGCCTTCTGATGGCCTTATCTTCCTAACCAACGATGGCGACATCGTAAACAAGATCCTACGTGCAGGTAACAACCACGAGAAAGAATACGTGGTGCGTGTAGATAAGCCGATTACGACGGAATTCTTGAAGCAAATGGGCGCTGGCGTTCACATTCTCGATACAGTCACTTTGCCATGTAAAGTAGAGAAAGAGACCAAATTCTCATTCCGAATTACGCTAACACAAGGCCTTAACCGCCAAATTCGCCGTATGTGTGAAGCGCTCGGTTATGAAGTTTTTAAACTGCGTCGTGTTCGTATTATGAATATCTCACTAGACGGTATTCCTAACGGCAAATGGCGCTACCTGAGCGACGAAGAGATCACTGAAATTTTAGCGATGTGTGAAGGCTCAGTAAGTACGGAAGATGCGTCAAAAATGAACGCGAAAGGTCAACGCATTCGCAAAGCGACTGACGCGAAACTTTTTGATAGCCGTGAAGAGAACCAAGCTTCAACAGCGCGCCGTAATCAAAACGAGAACCGTACACGCACTTACCGCGGTAACAATGCGGATGAATTCCGTCATGCACCTAACTCAAAGCGTGGCCGCAATTCATCGAATGGTGAAAGCGGTGGTAACACCGAGAACTGGAAATCGAACTCTCGTTCAGAGCGTTCTAATTCAGATAGAAACCGTTCGGATCGCAATCGCACAGATCGCAACAATAACGATCGTCGAAGCGGTAAGCCTGCACCGAAGCGTGTTGGTGGTACTTTAGGTCTGAAGAAGTAGTCATAATTCGTCCTCAATGTACAAGCACATTTCAGGATAGACACTCAATATAAAAGCGCCCGCTAGGTTAATCTAGCGGGCGTTTTTGTTTGTCATTCGGTAGTTGTATCATCATGACGACGGCAATCTATAAACATAGATCAGCAAACTGACCGCGAGTCAGTAGCGCTAAGTCTTTCGGGTCGAGCTCAATTTCTAGCCCGCGCTTCCCTGCACTCACGCATATCGTTTCAAAATCGGTAGCGCTGGAATGAACAAAGGTAGGCAAGGCTTTTTTCTGACCAAGAGGGCTGATCCCACCCACCACATAACCCGTGGTTTTCTGAGCAATATCAGGGTTCGCCATCTCTGCTTTTTTGCCTTTCGCTGCTTTAGCGGCAAGCTTTAGATTTAGCTTCTGGTCGACAGGAATAACGGCAACCGCCAAATCTTTCGCCACACCATTCAAGCAGAACAACAGCGTTTTGAATACACGTTTGGGATCTTGACCAAGCGCTTCAACGGCTTCTAAACCATAGTTCGTATTATTCGCATCATGATGATACTGGTGCACACTATGAGCGATTTTCTTTTTCTTGGCGAGATTGATTGCAGGGGTCATAACAAATCCAAACGATAGATAAACAAAAAGCGACGCCGAGGCGTCGCTTTAGTTAAATTTATCATGGTGCTAGAGTCAATCTAATTTAGCACCTATTGATACAATTACTTGTAAACCATTTGGCCTGAAGGCGCGTACTTGTTCACGTCAACCGGGCTGTTTGCTTCTAGGTACTCTTTCAGTACTTCAGCATCAACAAAACCAGTATTTACGTAACCTGGGTGGTCAGACAGTTTAGGGTAACCGTCACCACCAGCAGCGTTAAAGCTTGGTACTGTGAAACGGTATGTTTCGTCTAGACGAAGCTGTTTGCCACCGATGAATACATTCGATACTTCACCGTTTGCTACTGTCATTGAGATACCAGCAAACTGAGCGTAAGCACCAGAATCGATTGGTTTAGTTGCCACTACATTTAGGTAATCTAGAACTTCTTTACCCGTCATGTCTGTGTAAGTCAGGATGTTTGCAAAAGGTTGTACTGTTAGCACGTCTTTGTAAGTGACATTACCGGCTTCAATTGAGTCACGAACGCCACCAGAGTTCATCACAGCAAAGTCTGCTTTTGCACGCTCCATGTGAGAAGTCGCAATTAAACGACCTAGGTTGGTCTGTTGGAAGCGAACGACGTTACGATCGCCTTCAAGCTTGCCATTTGTCTCTGCGATTTGAACTTCTAGCTGTGCTTGACCTTGCTCTTGGAAAGGACGTAGGAATTCAAGTAGCTCTGGGTCTTGTGCGATTTCATCTTGAATAAGAACACGTTGCTTCTTACCGTCAATCTTAACTTTCTTCTTAAGGTTAACTGGAATCAGGTCGTAGCTCACCATTTCTAGTTCGCCGTTACGGAATTCGTAATCAGCACGACCTACGTACTTGCCCCACTCATGAGCTTGAACGATGTAAGTACCATTCTGTACGTCAGGCTTACACTCATCACCCGGCTTGAAGTTTTTCTTCGCAACGTTAGGGCCTTCCATACATACAGGCTCTTGAGAGTGACCACCAACGATCATGTCTAGATCGCCTTCGTTTAGGTAACGAGCAAGTGCGACGTCACCCGGAGCATTAACACCACGTTGACCGTTCTCGTAGTGACCCATATGAGTCACAGCAAAGATTAGATCAGGTTTTTCTGTTTCTTTAAGTTCAGCGATTAGCTTCTTCGCTTCTTCTTTAGGATCACGGAAGTCGATGCCTGCGATAAATTCAGGGTTACCAATCTTTTGAGTATCTTCAGTTGTTAAACCAATAACCGCAATCTTGATGCCTTGCTTTTCGAACATCTCGTAAGCTTGGAACTTACGTTCACCTGTCGCTTTATCGTAGATGTTTGCAGATAGCATTGGGAAATTAGCCCAGTCAATCTGCTTTTCTAGTACGTCTAAAGAGTTATCAAACTCGTGGTTACCCAATGCCATTGCATCGTAACCAATTTTGTTCATACCTTTAAAATCAGGTTCTGCGTCCTGAAGGTCTGACTCTGGAACACCCGTGTTGATGTCACCGCCAGATAGAAGCAACACGCTACCGCCTTCTGCTTCAACTTCTGAACGAAGTTGGTCAACTAGCGTTTTACGTGCAGACATGCCGTATTCGCCGTATTTATTCTGCCAGAAACGACCATGGTTATCGTTTGTGTGAAGAATCGTTAGCTTGTAAGTTTCGTCTTGGTTCCAATCATGAGCTGATTGAGACGCACACCCAGCTAGAGTAGCTAGGATTGCAGCACTTAGTGCTGTCTTTAGAATAAGGCGTTGCTTCATTGTCATACCTTTGAACTTTTTAGGGGAATCCACTGCTTTTTTATCACTCAAACTCAACAAATGCCCGCTAAGGAAACATCGTTATAAGTTAGTAAAACATGAAGTAGTTTAAATTAAGACGGTAAACCTAACAGGGTGATTTCATATTTATGTAGGATAGATCACCTTAATCTCCTATCGAGTGTGTAACAAAGCGGCAAAGTTGCATTTGAGCAAATAAGTGATCACAGGCAAACGTTTTCATAATTTTTTAGATTATTTGTGATTAGCTCAATTCAACATCCCCGAAAAGTGACCTTCGTTAAATTTATTCTATTTATCAGAGCTTTAATTGATATGCTATAACATACCCACTGGTAGGCTAACTGGTTTGAAAGTATCAACTTAACCGCAACTCGCTGACCGATTGGTACAAAAAAGCCGGCGTTTGCGCCGGCTGTTAATTATATGCAGTTCGATTATTTAATATCGATGTGCTCAAAGCCTTTGATAAGGTCATCAAGTGCTTTCATCTGCTTCAAGAACGGCTCTAGTTTGTCTAGAGGTAGCGCAGATGGGCCATCACAACGAGCTTGGTCTGGGTTTGGGTGAGCTTCAATGAACAGACCCGCAATACCCGTAGCAAGACCCGCTTTAGCAAGTTCAACCGTTTGCTCACGACGACCGCCAGATGCAGCACCTGATGGGTCACGCATTTGTAGAGAGTGCGTCACGTCGAAGATGATTGGGCTACCGTTTGAAGACTTCTTCATTACGCCAAAGCCAAGCATATCCACAACAAGGTTATCGTAACCCATGCAAGCGCCACGCTCACAAAGGATGATGTTGTCATTACCGCACTCAGCGAACTTATCAACGATGTTGCCAACTTGATTCGGGCTCATGAACTGAGGCTTCTTCACGTTGATTACTGCGCCAGTCTTAGCCATTGCTTCAACAAGATCAGTTTGACGAGCTAGGAATGCAGGTAGTTGGATTACATCAACCACATCCGCAACAGGCTGAGCTTGAGCTTCTGTGTGGATATCAGTAATGATCTTCACGCCGAAAGTATCTTTCAGCTCTTGGAAGATTTTGAGACCTTCTTCCATTCCTGGACCACGGTATGAATGAACTGAGCTGCGGTTCGCTTTATCAAAAGACGCCTTAAATACGTAAGGGATGCCCAGCTTCTCGGTTACTTTTACATAGTGCTCACAGATCTGCATAGCAAGATCGCGAGATTCAAGAACGTTCATGCCTGCAAATAGCGTAAATGGCTTGTCGTTAGCAATTGGCATATCGCCAATATGAACTGTTTTCTGTTCCATCATATTCTCTCTAAATAATTATTAATTAGTGAACGACCACTGTCTTTTCGTTCATGACGTTCACTTGAGATTTCAGTAACTCAGATGCCGGGTCATCTGGGCATTGGTCGATAAAGTATTGATAATCGGTTGCGGCTACTTGGTGACAGTCTAGCTGCTGATAGATAAAACCGCGGTCACGGATTTCATATGGGTCATCAGGTACAAACGTCAAAGCAAGGTCAGTACACTTCAATGCAAGTGTATAACGCTCTTCTCGCAGCAGTGCACTCTTGAGCAGGGCTAACCACTTACCAATAATTGTTGGGTGGTCGGCGACTTCTAAGTGCTCAGGTTTCACCTTAGCTAATGGGCCATCATGGCCAATTAACCATGCTCGCAGCGTTTGTTCGCCAACATACTCACCGTTATAAGGGTTAATATAGGCTGCAGCTTGCCCGTACCAACTTACTTTAAGTAAGAATTGAGTCGGGAAAGAGACGCCCTCTACAGGAAAGCCTAGCTTGCGACCTAGAAAAAGAAAGATCGCCCCCAGACTCACTGGAATGCCTTTCTTTCTCTCAAGCACTTTATCGATGAACGCGTTTTCCGAAGAGAAATACGCATCTTTATCGCCAGCAAAACCCCATTCATAAAAGAATAGTCGAATAAAAGATTCAAACTTCTGCTGTTCATCGGTTTCATTAACCAAAGCAAACTCGGCGTCTTTTAACAATCTCGCCAGCTCTTGCTCTGCCCAACTGTCTTGAGTTTCTGGGTTAATCGCTTTATTTAAGATCAATGCACCTTCAGCTAACTCTAGCTGGTCAAAGTCTTCATCAAAAAATTCGTACATAGATAGTTAACCGAAATAAGGAGATAATTAACCGAAAAATGTTGGTGTCTTGGTCATTGCGATTTTGCCTGCCATCGCTAACCAGCCTAGCGCACCAAAGAAAGAGAATACTCTCAGTAGCTTGTTTTTACCTAGCTTAAGCGCAAAGAAACCTAATGCGATGTAAGCCATAACACAAGTTAGTTTTTCGGTTAACCATGGTGCTGCTGGTGTAAATGGAATAAAGCCAGTGATGAAAATCAAACCAATACCCGATAGCAATAGCAACGAGTCATTGATATGAGGGAAACGCTGCAAGAAAGGATGCTTAAGCTTAGGTGAGTTAGCCATCATAAGAGCGAAACGAATCGAGAGAAGTAGCGCACTTATAGCAATCGTTAATAGGTGAAAATGTTTTAGACCTTCGTACATGGTATTCCTTTATATTTTTATATGTGCTTTCGTTAACACGAGCCTCACAATACCCGTTAATGCTCTGTATTTCTGCGTTAAATGCATTATCGGGTTAAATGTATTGTCGAGTTAAAGGTATCAATTTAGCAAGTTCATCATCCATTGCTCACAAGACGATTAACAATCACTAACTATGAACAGTAACGACCCAATGTCACTCGGTCATTACCACCGTAATCTTTCTCTGTGACAACATCGAGATAACCGAGCGCCTGCATAATCTCACGAACTGCCAAACCTTGGTCATAGCCGTGTTCAAATGCTAACCAACCTTCATTTTCCAAAAAGCCACGTGCGTTTTCAGAAATGTATCGAATATCTGCAAGCCCTTTCTCTTCAGCAACCAGTGCTGTGATCGGCTCAAAACGCACATCGCCTTGAGACAAATGAGGATCATTCTTCTCAATGTATGGCGGGTTAGAAACAATCAGAGAGAATTTCACAACGCCTTCAGAGCTCAAAGGCTCAAACCAACTACCATGCAAAAAAGTCGCATTGGTGATGTTGAGACGCTGTGCATTCTCTGTCGCAAGCTGCTGCGCTTCAGGGCGAAGATCAATACCCGTCACCTGTCGATTCGGCATCTCAGACGCCAATGCTAACGCGATAGCACCTGTACCTGTCCCTAAATCGAGAATCGCGCCTTGCTTGCCAAAGGTTTTATCCAACGCTACTTCAACCAAACGCTCGGTATCTGGGCGTGGGATTAATGTAGAAGGGGAAACTTTTAACGGCAGTGACCAAAACTCACGCTCACCGATAATGTAAGCCACAGGCTCACCGGTTAAGCGACGTTTTAGAAGGGCATTGAATTCAGACTCTTGCTCAGAGGTGAGATGCTTCTCAGGCCAAGTCAGTAGGTAAGATCTTGGTTTATCTAAGGCGTGACAAAGCAGTACCGCGGCATCAATAGAGGGTGATGTGTTATCACCCTCTTGAAGCTTTACGATTGCTGCTTTTAAAGCACTTTCAACCGTATATGCTGACTGCATACTGGTTAGTTGTTCTCTGCAAGTGCAGCAAGCTGATCGGCTTGGTGCTCTTGAAGTACAGGATCAAGCAAGCTTTGCATGTCACCTTCAAGTACTTCGTTAAGACGGTAAATTGTAAGGTTGATACGGTGATCCGAAACACGGCCTTGTGGGTAGTTGTACGTACGAATACGGTCACTACGGTCACCCGAACCTAGTAGGTTACGACGTGTATCAGAAACCGCTGCCGCGCGGCGCTCTTCTTCTGCTTGAACAATACGAGCAGCAAGAACAGCCATCGCTTTCGCTTTGTTTTTATGCTGAGAACGCTCGTCCTGACACTCTACTACTGTACCCGTTGGTAAGTGAGTAATACGGATTGCTGAATCCGTGGTGTTAACGTGCTGACCACCCGCGCCTGATGCACGGAAAGTATCAATTTTAAGGTCGCCCGCTTTGATTTCTGGAAGATCCGCTTCTGGGATCTCAGGCATAACCGCAACCGTACATGCTGACGTGTGAACACGGCCTTGAGATTCGGTTTCAGGTACACGTTGTACACGGTGACCGCCTGACTCAAACTTCATGGTGCCGTAAACAGCGTCGCCACTAACCTTAGCGATCATCTCTTTGTAGCCGCCTTGCTCAGAAGCATTGCTGCTCATGATTTCAACACGCCAACCTTTCTTCTCAGCAAACTTAGAGTACATACGGAACAGGTTGCCCGCGAAGATACCTGCTTCATCACCACCCGCACCTGCGCGGATTTCTAGGAAACAGTTACGCTCATCGTTTGGATCTTTTGGAATAAGAAGAATCTGTAGCTCATCAGTCAGACGCTCAATTGCTGCTTTCGCATCTTTGATTTCATCTTGAGCCATTTCACGCATTTCTGCGTCGTCTTCGTTTGCCATCTCTTCAGCAGCTTCTAGATCTTCTTTCGCTTGCTGGTATGACTGGAAGCAAGCTGTCACTTCTTCAAGTTGAGAGTATTCTTTCGAAAGTGCACGGAATTTGTCTTGATTCCCGATTACATCTGGATCACCAAGTAGATGTTGAACTTCTTCATAGCGTTCAACAAGTGTTTCAAGCTTTACTAGAATCGAGGCTTTCATAATGTCTTATCTTGTTGGAGGTCTAATATTATTGAGGGTTTTCTAAGCCCAAACTCTGTCTAATGACCATTAATTTTGCAGGTTCTCCTTGCTCAGCTGCACTTTGAAGTGCGCGCGTTGGAGCATGGATCAATTTGTTTGTGAGCTTATTGCTGAGCTCGAGTAAAACTTTTTCAGGGTCACCGCCAGCGGCAAGCGATTGTAAACTTTTACTTAATAATTCTTCGCGGATTTCGTTAGCCGATTTACGGTAATCTCGAATACTGTCTACCGCTTGTAAAGAGCGCATCCAACTCATGAACGCGGCACTTTCTTCACTGACGATCGCTTCAGCTTGAATCGCTTCAACTTTACGTTGTTCGATATTGCCATCAACAATCGACTGCAAATCATCAACCGAATAAAGGTAGGCATCATTTAGATCACCAACCTGCGATTCCACATCACGTGGAACGGCAATATCAACCAATAACATCGGCTGATGCTTTCTTGTTTTTAGAGCAGTCTCAACCATACCCTTACCGATAATAGGCAATGGACTTGCGGTTGAGCTAATTACGATGTCCGCTCGATGAAGATGATCAGGGATCTCATTCAAGCTGATCACTTCAGCACCAAATTCTTCTGCTAGCCCTAGAGCACGTTCTCGAGTTCGGTTCGCCACAATCATTTTTGTACAGCCATTCGCCGAAAGGTGCTTAGCCACCAGCTCAATGGTTTCACCCGCACCAACCAGTAACACGGTTGAATCTGCGATGGATTCAAAAATATGCTTGGCTAAGGTACAGGCTGCGTAAGCTACAGAAACCGCGCTTCCGCCGATTTCAGTTTCAGTTCGAACACGCTTCGCAACAGAAAATGATTTCTGGAATAGTTTTTCCATTGAAGCATCAACGGATTTGTTCTCTCGCGAGTCCGTATACGCTTGCTTCACCTGACCTAAGATCTGCGGTTCACCCAAGACTAAAGAGTCCAAACCACAAGCAACGCGCATTAAGTGTTTAATCGCCGCCTGCTCTTCATGGATATAAAGGCTTGGCTTTAGCTCTTCTGGGCTAACTTGATGGAAAACCGACAACCAATCGATGAGTTTGTTTTTAGCCACGCCTTTAACGTCGCAATACACTTCAGTTCGATTACAGGTAGAAAGTATGACACTTCCATTCACGTGTGCATTTGCGTTAAGTTGCTTGAGTGCCTCAGATAATTTATCTGGACCAAAAGCGACTTTTTCTCGCAATTCAACCGACGCTGTATTGTGATTGATACCTACGGCAAGCAAAGACATGTATCAGAAGTTCTCGATCAGGGAATGGAAACAAGGGGCGAATTTTACTTGATGCATGGCTCTATTTAAAGAGCAAGCGGGATTTGTTTTCCTGAGTTCGTGAATTCAATGCTATAGTTGAAGCGTTTTTTAGATAAATTTGAACAAGTTGTGAGCAAATATGAGCAAACTTCGTAGAATCACGTCTCTTATTTTTATGACCATAATTATGGTGGGTTGCTCGTCTATACCTGAACAACCGACCAGTGTTGAGTGGCAAAGTCATCAAGATCGGCTTTTACAGATAGAAAACTACCAAGCCTCGGGCAAGCTCGCCTACATTTCTCCAGAGCAGCGCCAAAGCCTAAACTTCATTTGGAAGCATTCACCAAATCACAGTCAATTAAGGCTCACGACATTCCTCGGTCAAACCGCATTGAACCTGACTATAGATCCGTCGGGGGCCAAAGTGGTGACCTATGACGACCAAGTATTTACTCACGCAAGTGCCTCTGTATTGGTTGAGCAACTGACAGGTTTGCAGATACCTATTGATCACCTGCCTCAATGGTTCCTTGGCATTCCAGACCAAGCTGACAGCTACCAGTTAAATACAACTAACACGCTTGAGTCTCTAACCAAACAAGTCAGCAGCCAGCTATGGACACTGAACTTCGCTAATTATCGAAATACTGAGATGCAGAGTAAACACCTCTCAGATGAAGACAACACTAATGTAGAAAGCATCCCCCTCCCTACTCGATTGTCATTCAAGCAAGACGATAACAAAATCAACATTGTAGTTTCGAAGTGGACACTGAAAAAATGATAACAACGCCAACCCATTGGCCCTCTCCGGCTAAACTGAATTTATTTCTCTATATCACTGGTCGACGTGACAATGGCTATCACGAACTTCAAACCTTATTTCAGTTTGTCGATTTTGGTGATGAACTGACGGTCACTGCAAATAAAAAAACAAGTGCGATCACAATAACCCCTGCAATTCCGGGCGTTGCTACAGAAGACAACCTTATTTGGAAAGCGGCTACTGCCCTTCAACAATACACATCGACCTCTTTCGGTGCGGATATTGAACTCAAGAAAGTGCTGCCTATGGGTGGTGGTATTGGTGGAGGCTCTTCAAACGCAGCAACCGTGTTGGTCGCCCTGAATTATTTATGGCAACTCAACCTCTCGGATGATCAGCTCGCTAAGATCGGTTTGAAGCTTGGTGCTGACGTTCCTGTCTTCGTTCGAGGCTACGCCGCCTTTGCTGAAGGCGTTGGAGAACAGCTACAGCCAGCTAATCCGGATGAAAAATGGTATCTTGTGGTTAAACCTCAAGTGAGCATAGCAACTGTAGACATATTCACACATTCAGAATTAACTCGAAACACGCCAAAGCGAGCGCTATCAACGCTTCTAGAGCAAGAATACGTAAACGATTGCGAAAAAATTGTGCGAATGCTGTACCCAGAGGTTGATAAGCAACTTTCATGGCTGCTACAATACGCGCCGTCGAGATTGACTGGCACAGGTTCGTGCGTTTTTGCTGAATTTAACAGCGAAAAAGAAGCCGAATTGGTGCGAGAACAACTGCCTGACACAGTTTCCGCTTTCATAGCGAAAGGAAGAAACATTTCTCCTTTAAAAGAAACTCTGGCTGAATACCAATCAGCCCACCCACAATCTATTTAAAACTGGACGCAACCCGAGGTTTCCACCGTGCCTGATATGAAGCTATTTGCTGGTAACGCAACACCTGAACTAGCCCAACGTATTGCTGATCGTCTATACATCTCTCTTGGCGATGCTACTGTAGACCGTTTTTCTGATGGCGAAGTCGCTGTTCAAATCAATGAAAACGTTCGTGGTAGCGATGTATTCCTGATTCAATCAACTTGTGCACCAACCAATGACAACCTTATGGAATTGGTGGTAATGATTGACGCAATGCGCCGTGCTTCTGCTGGCCGTATTACTGCTGTAATCCCTTACTTCGGTTATGCCCGTCAAGATCGTCGTGTACGTTCTGCTCGTGTGCCAATTACTGCAAAAGTTGTTGCAGATTTCCTTTCTAACGTTGGCGTTGACCGCGTTCTTACTATCGACCTACACGCAGAGCAAATCCAAGGCTTCTTCGATGTACCAGTTGATAACATCTTCGGTACTCCAGTTCTTCTAGAAGACATGGCTAACCGTGGCCTAGAAAACCCAGTTGTGGTTTCTCCAGACCTTGGTGGTGTTGTACGTGCTCGTGCAACGGCTAAAGCGCTAGGTGATGTTGACATCGCTATCGTTGATAAGCGTCGTCCACGTGCTAACGTTTCTGAAGTAATGAACCTAATCGGTGATGTTGAAGGCCGTGACTGTGTTATCGTTGATGACATGATCGATACGGGTGGCACACTATGTAAAGCAGCTGAAGCGCTAAAAGAGCGCGGTGCTAAGCGTGTATTCGCTTACGCAACTCACGCTGTTTTCTCTGGTACTGCTGCGAACAACATCAAGAACTCTGTTCTAGACCAAGTTATCGTAACGGATTCTATCTCTCTATCTCCAGAGATGGCTGCGACGGGTAAAGTGACAACACTTAGCCTTTCTCGCATGCTTGCTGAAGCGATTCGTCGTATCAGCAACGAAGAATCAATCTCAGCGATGTTCAACTAATCAAAGCCCAATAGCTTTTTTTACAAAAGCTTGGTTTTAGAAACACGCGAGAGAAAGATATTAAGCACTTCAGTCAATGAAGTGCTTTTTTTATGTCTGAGTAATATTGCACTGCTAGTTATCACAAACAGGAATAATCGCGCAGCTATCAGCTAGCTCGCACCTTTTTCATAAACTGTGATATCATACGGCGCTTTTTGAAATCCCAAGAGAGATCCATACCTTGAGCCAACAAATAAAACTTCTCGTTGGACTGGCTAATCCAGGTCCAGAATACGCCAAAACTCGCCACAACGCGGGCGCTTGGGTAGTTGAAGAATTAGCGCGTGTACATAACGTGACACTAAAGAACGAACCAAAGTTCTTTGGCCTAACGGGTCGTATCATGGTTCACGGTGAAGATCTTCGTTTGCTGATCCCAACGACTTTTATGAACTTGTCAGGCAAAGCAGTTGCAGCCTTAGCAAAGTTCTACCAAATTAAACCAGAAGAGATCATGGTCGCTCACGATGAGTTAGATCTGCCTCCTGGTATTGGAAAGTTTAAAAAAGGTGGTGGTCATGGCGGACATAATGGTCTGAAAGACATCATCAGCAAGCAGGGTAACAATAAAGAATTCTATCGTCTTAGATTAGGCATCGGCCATCCAGGACACAAAGATAAAGTTGCAGGTTATGTATTAGGCAAAGCTCCTCAAAAAGAGCAAGAGTGTATCGAGGCCGTCGTTGACGAATCGGTTCGCAGCCTAGACATCTTATTAAAAGATGGCCTACCAAAAGCACAAAATCGCTTACATACGTTCAAAGCAGAATAAGGTTTATATCATGGGTTTTAAATGTGGCATCGTTGGTCTACCAAACGTTGGTAAGTCAACTCTGTTTAACGCACTGACTAAAGCAGGCATCGAAGCAGCAAACTTTCCATTTTGTACGATCGAACCAAACACAGGTATCGTTCCGGTTCCAGATCTACGCTTAGATGCATTAGCAAAAATTGTTAATCCACAGAAGATCCTTCCAACGACAATGGAATTCGTAGATATCGCGGGCCTAGTTGCTGGCGCATCTAAAGGTGAAGGTCTTGGTAACAAATTCCTAGCTAACATCCGTGAAACTGACGCTATCGGTCACGTTGTTCGCTGCTTTGAAAATGAAAACATTGTTCACGTTGCTGGCAAAGTATCTCCAATTGAAGATATCGAAGTGATCAACCTAGAACTTGCACTGGCTGACTTAGACAGCTGTGAGCGTGCAATTCAACGTAACGCGAAGAAAGCGAAAGGCGGCGACAAAGACGCTAAATTCGAAATCACTGTACTAGAAAAGCTACTTCCAGTTCTAACTGAAGGTGGTATGGCACGTACTGTTGAACTTGGCAAAGAAGAAGCGGCAGCAATCGGCTACCTAAACTTCCTAACGCTTAAGCCAACAATGTACATCGCAAACGTTGCAGAAGATGGTTTTGAAAATAACCCATACCTAGACGCTGTTCGTGAATACGCAGAAAACGAAAACAACGTTGTTGTTGCTGTTTGTGCAGCAATCGAATCAGAGCTTTCTGAGCTTGATGACGAAGATCGCGAAGAGTTCCTTGCGGATATGGGTATCGAAGAACCAGGTCTTAACCGAGTGATCCGCTCTGGTTACGAACTACTGACTCTTCAGACTTACTTCACAGCTGGTGTTAAAGAAGTTCGTGCTTGGACAATCCCTGTAGGTGCAACTGCGCCACAAGCAGCGGGTAAGATCCACACAGACTTCGAGAAAGGTTTCATCCGTGCTGAAGTTGTTGGATTCGATCACTTCATCGAATTTAACGGTGAGAGCGGTGCGAAAGACGCAGGTAAATGGCGCCTTGAAGGTAAAGAATACATCGTTAAAGATGGTGACGTTGTTCACTTCCGCTTCAATGTATAATTCTGATTAAACATCTAGAAAAAAGGCCAGTGAATTCACTGGCCTTTTTGTTTTTCCCCTTTCTAAATTGTCTCTCACCAGAAACTTAACTTCCTATATATATCGCCTTTTAGACCTGTTTTTTGTCGACAAATACGCCTCTTTGCCTAAAAAGAAACCGAACAGATGTTTATTCGCGATTTATTCAAAAAAAAAGTTGACGGGTTTCACTCAACTCCGCATAATGCGCCCCGTTCACAGCGAAGCGGCAACGTTTCGAAATGAGCAACAATATGGAAATGGCTACTTAGCTCAGTTGGTTAGAGCACATCACTCATAATGATGGGGTCGCAGGTTCAAATCCCGCAGTAGCCACCATTTCCTAAGCACTCTATTTGATATTAAAGTTTGTCTTTAGTAACAAAGAGTTTTTAGGAAATAACGCGGTCGTGGCGGAATTGGTAGACGCACCAGATTTAGGTTCTGGCGCCGAGAGGTGTGAGAGTTCAAGTCTCTCCGACCGCACCATATTGAGATGTCTTTAAGATATCATTGTTGGGCTATCGCCAAGCGGTAAGGCACCGGCTTTTGATGCCGGCATTCCCTGGTTCGAATCCAGGTAGCCCAGCCACAATTTAAAGTGTAATTATCTTTAAAAAGATAATGGCATTGAAAGCAAGATTATATTATATTGTCTCGCTCTCAGATGGCTACTTAGCTCAGTTGGTTAGAGCACATCACTCATAATGATGGGGTCGCAGGTTCAAATCCCGCAGTAGCCACCATTCTTTCTTCGAGAAAGAAAAGACAACGTTATATTGAATCACCAATATTCAGTATGACTATAAAGATTTGCTGCGGTCGTGGCGGAATTGGTAGACGCACCAGATTTAGGTTCTGGCGCCGAGAGGTGTGAGAGTTCAAGTCTCTCCGACCGCACCATTATTTAGAATGTGTTTCTTTCATTAGATGACCATTCATTGTTGGGCTATCGC
The DNA here is from genome assembly GCF_041474985.1 of Vibrio sp. 10N.222.49.C9. NCBI lineage: Bacteria > Pseudomonadati > Pseudomonadota > Gammaproteobacteria > Vibrionales > Vibrionaceae > Vibrio > Vibrio sp. 10N.222.49.C9. The sequence goes on from NZ_JBFRVD010000002.1 coordinate 34,676, forward strand.
CAAGCGGTAAGGCACCGGCTTTTGATGCCGGCATTCCCTGGTTCGAATCCAGGTAGCCCAGCCACATTACAACGTTATATTGAATCAC
>NZ_JBFRVD010000003.1:0-228804 GCF_041474985.1 Vibrio sp. 10N.222.49.C9
TGTTCATAAAGGGTGTTGTAGCGTTTTAAGTCATCGGGTTTCATGGGGTTACTCCTGTGAACGACCATCAGGGTGATGGTGTTACAAGAGTATGGTTTGCACTCGTTTTACTCTGCCGCGTAGCGGCTTCGTTCAACAAGCGCTTTAAGGTATCCGCCATTTAGATCACAACTAAGAACCACATCGACACCACTGACGCTTGAATTGCACCAAGTATCAAACTGTCTGTCACAATCGCATCTGTTGAAACAAATTGAGGGAATATAGAAAGATAAAACAGGACAATTTTAGGATTCAGTAGATTAGTGAGAAGCCCTTTGAAAAATTGCTTATAAAGCTTACTTCCCGATGCGCTCACCACAGAGAGCACGCCCTCTTGAGCGCGCAGCGCCGCACGAAAATGGTTATACCCAAGCCAGACAAGATACAAAACCCCAGCCCACTTTAGCCCTTCAAAGGCCATGGGAGTGTTCGACAGTAATAAGCTTATGCCGTTAGCCGAGATAAAGGCATGAAAAAAGAAACCACATGACACGCCCAACACGTTCACAAATGCGAACAGCTTCCTTTGAGTTAAGGCTGTGCTTAATACCAACAGCGCATTTGGGCCCGGGATAATGGCAATAAAAAACACGATAACGATAAACAGCCAGATACTGTCCCAACTCATTTCGATCTCATTTCATGAACATTTTTAGGGCGGACATTGTACGTCCATTCAGTGCCATTACAATATGATAAACGCTTAATTATCGCGTATAGCTAACAGACATAATTCGCGCGTATAATGAATGTGTTTATCGTCTAACATACAAAACTGATTCTCTAACATTTGTAGCCCTGATAGACTCCACCTCCTTTTTGATACTTGGTTCATTTATGTCATTTGATAGCCTAACCCTTAACGCAAAAACCGTCTCCGCGCTCTCATCTCAATTCAATAAGCCGACAGAGATACAGCAAGCGGTAATTCCTACCATTATTGCGGGGAAAGACGTACTCGCATTGGCTCAAACGGGCAGCGGTAAAACATTGGCGTTCGGCTTACCTTTACTGAATAACATCAACCAAGATGTGAATGAACTGCAAGCACTGATCATTGTTCCAACCCGTGAACTTGCATCTCAAGTGACCAAATCTTTAGAACCGATCGCGACAACGCTCAATATCAAATTGGTAACGCTAACGGGCGGCGTAAATACTGATGATCAACAGCAACAATTATCGACTAAACCACAATTAGCCATCGCCACACCGGGCCGCCTACTTGCTTTAATCAAAAGTGATGAACTGGATATAGCTCGGTGTTCATCATTGGTTCTTGATGAAGCCGACCGCCTGATCGACATGGGATTTTGGCCAGATATTCAAGCGATTACTGCAGCACTACCAAGTAAACGTCAGTCACTGTTGTTCTCTGCGACACTTCCGCCCGAATTAGTAGGGCAAGCTGAAGAGCTTCTTTTAAATCCAGTTAAAGTCACGACACATCAAGAAAACAGCGTGGTCGCGACTATTGAAGAAACCCTGTATTTAGTAAACAAAGGCAGTAAAGCTCAAGCGCTCATCGCACTACTCAATCAACACACATGGCCGCAAGTATTGGTATTTATTGGCGCAAAAGACAATGCCGACGCATTAACCAAACGATTGAATAAAGCCAAAATCAGTGTGAGTGCGTTACATGGAAATAAGAGCCAAGAAGAACGAGAGCAAGCATTAGAAAGTTTCAAAAATGGCGAGACTCGTGTGCTTATCGCGACTGATGTGATGGCTCGAGGCATCCATATTGATCAACTACCTATTGTAATTAACTTCGAATTACCTTCTCACTCAGCAACTTACGTACACCGCGTTGGTCGTACAGCAAGAGCAGGAAGTACTGGCTGCGCGGTCTCTCTGGTTAGCCACAGCGAAACTGACTACCTCAATGCGATTCGCACCTTGACCAATAAGCCGTTAGTGCTGCAACCATTAGAGGGTTTCCCGGTTACCGACAAACCTGCATCTGAAACGACCGCTCGCAAGCGTCCACCTAAAGATAAAATGGCCAATCGAAGAACAGCTAAAAAGAAAAGCATTAAGCAATTTAAAAGCAAACCAAATAGCTCTAAGTAACCAGAAATAACTCTAAGTAACCAGAAATAGAATGGTCAGCTCAGTTTGTACTGGGCTTTTTTATATGCAACAAAATACAAATTCACACCCAAAAACTTCCCTAAAGTTGCCAACTTAAATGACACTTTTGTGAATTATGATGCCAACGTATTGATTCTTGGTTGCTCAAAAAAAATACTCTTAAATCACGTTGACGCCCCTATATCTAGCAACTAGATTTTTCTATTAGTGTCTACAACAGGAGGTCATTGAAATGAAACGTGCTAGCTCTACATATCGATTACAACTGATTAAGGAAGTGGCAACTCGCCGAGATCGTCAACGTTCCAATGACCCGATGGCAAACTACATACAAACCCTAATAGATAATAAAGATGATTGTGATACTTCGGTTGAACGCAACCAGAGGTTCAGTGGCAGTCATTTTGATGAGCACATAGGTGGTTGGGTAAGTGACCACTGGGGTAACAAGTAGGACAAAGAGAGTAATCCAACCAGCATAATCGCTGTAGAATTCGTCTCCGAATTAACCTATCATCTGCAACAATTCCCTATCCTAGAGTAAGCAGAAAGTGTCTGAGTTAAAAAGAGAAAAAGAAGTGATGGTTGCCTTCCAAGTGATACCTCGCGTTAAAGAAGGCAACAACTTCGAAGTGGTTGATAAAGCCATTGAAGTTGTGAAAGCTGCCGATGTGCCTTTCCAAGTCGGTGCGATGGAAACTACGATGAAAGGTGAACTCAACCAATTACTCGATATCGTTAAAAAAGCAGAACAAGCTTGCTACGATGCAGGGGCGGTAGAAGTGATCACAAACATTAAGATTCACAGTAAAACCACCGAGGCCGATGATACATTTTGCACTTACCATCGTGGTGTAACGAAAGCGAATCACATGTTTGTTTAATCACATTTTTGTTTCTGAAAACTGAGCTTTAAGAAAGGCTCTGAAGAACCAGTGGTGTTATTGGAAAGGCATGTCTGAGAGGTGAGAAAGGATTTCCATTCGTTCTTCTTCTGACATCGAATGCCAATCACGCGGAGTCTCTTCAGGGTCATCTTTTGCCCCGATCGGTTTTCGGTCAAGTGCTTTGACTGGCTCTTTTTTGATTTTTACGTTCTTTTTATTCATACCGACACCACTCCTTCTGGTACAAAGGTACCTACTTTAATATTACACCCCAACCATTATGTAAAGTAATAGTTACTTCGGAGTTAAATAAAATCTAAATACTTCCTCTTTAGCCAAAAAGATCTCTTTGGGGACTGGTATTTCCCTCTTCATCGACCTGCTTACCAATCAAGTTTTTTTGATTCATTATTTTTCTTCTATAGCGCTGACGACACAGCTTTATCACGTGCAATTGTTCTGACGGTGTCATCGACATCCAATTAAAGCGCTCTTCTCTCTTGCGCATACAACCGTTGCAATAGCCTTTGTCATCGCTTGAACAAACCCCAACGCAAGGGCTTGGAACTTGGAAAAACTCTAACTGCTCCACCATGCCTCCTTACACATTCAAAATTACGCTTACTCTCTCAAAAATAAGCGATTAATTTGTCGCCTGGCTCATGAAATCCATACTAAACTATGACCTTATACTGACACATATAGTGTTTTGTAAACTATACTTTGAACCCATCAAGTTACACTTATCCGGTAACTTCGTTCTTTCCTTTGGAGCCTTATAATATGAAGTTTAGTTCAAAAAAATTACTAGCAGTAGCCGCTTTACCTATGATGCTAGCAGCATGCACAACAACAGGTGACAACGCGATGCAAGTAACACCAACCGATCTACAGCACCATAATTGGGAACTTGCGCAAATTGATGGCAAGGACATTGTGAAAAGCGAAGACCAAGCAGCTCCTCGTCTAGAGATCGGCGAAAAGATGACTGCAAACGGCATGGCTGGTTGTAACAACTTCTTCGGTCAAGGCGAGCTGAAAGACGGTCAATTCCGTATCAAGCAAATGGGCATGACAATGAAAATGTGTCACGGCTCTGCGATGGAAATCGAACAATCGGTTTCTGCTACTCTAAGCGAGTGGAGCGACGTAACGCTAACAAACGATACGCTAGTACTGAAAAACGATGTACACACGCTAACGTACACAATTCGTGACTGGGTAAACTAATCCGTCATCGAAACCAAATACTGATTAAAGGAGCCTGATGGCTCCTTTTTTATTGTCAGCTTGCCCTCACTACTTCTTCAAAATTGACACTCATCGCCGACTTTTCGTACCAGCCTCCAATAAACCTCAAAAATCTCTCATTTAGATGCAATAAATTCAACGGTTCAGCGGTCTGTTGCTAGGATGGCAAAAGCCTAGAGTCTGTCGAGTTTTCGAGGTGATTACAGATCGAACAAAACTCAACCGAGAACTCCCTGCTTGTTCTCAAGTAATTGATTGAATTTACTGTTGAATTAGAATTTATTTCAGAAACAGATAGAATAACTATTAGGGCATGTTGATCTTTCGTTAACCACGAAGGGTCAACACGCCCTAGGGAGTTTGAAAATACAATGCTCTTGCCCGTTCACTACCAAATGGAAAAGTTTATGAACAATATAGTAAGTACGTTAGGAATCATGGCAACCGTTGCATACAGCGCAACCATTTATGCTGATGAAGCAACATCCATCGACAGCTGGAACCAAATAGAACAGCAGGCAGAGGGAGAAACTGTCTACTTTCACGCTTGGGGCGGAAGCCAAGAGATCAATCGTTACCTACAGTGGGCAGGCAAGAAATTACAAAGTGACTACGGTGTCACGTTAAAGCATGTGAAAGTGACCGATATTGCGGAAACCACCACTCGACTGCTTGCTGAAAAAGCGGCAGGAAAGAACAGTGAAGGCAGCGTCGATATCGTCTGGATTAATGGCGAGAACTTCCGTTCGATGAAAGACAACGCGCTATTGTTTGGGCCATTTACGGAATCACTTCCAAATTGGCAGTATGTCGATAAGTCTCTGCCAATTGATGTCGATTTCTCAGAGCCGACAGAAGGCTTAGAAGCACCGTGGGGCGTGGGACAACTGGTGTTCATTCATGACCAAGAAACACTTCACAACCCGCCACAATCATTCTCTGAGATGTTAAGCTACGCTCAGGCTTTCCCGAACCGCTTAAGCTACCCTCGCCCACCAGAGTTTCATGGCACGAGCTTCATTAAGTCACTACTGATTGAACTAACAAACAATAACCCTGCGCTGGCTCAGCCGGTTTCAGAAGACAACTTCCAAGAAGTAACGGCACCACTGTGGGCTTACTTAGATAAATTCCATAAAGTGGCGTGGCGCGGTGGAAAGCAGTTCCCAGCAGGCACATCGGAAAGCATCCAACTTCTGGATGACGGACAGATCGATCTCGCGATTACGTTTAATCCAAACTCTGTTTATTCAGCACAAGCCAGTGGTCGCTTAGCCGAAACCACTAAGGCTTATGCTCTAGAAAGCGGCGCTCTATCTAACATTCACTTCCTTGCGATTCCTTGGAACGCCAATGCAACCGCGGGTGCTCAAGTGACCATTAACTTCTTACTGAGCCCTGAAGCACAGTCTCGCAAGGGGGACCTCAATGTTTGGGGCGATCCTTCGGTTCTGAGCAGCAAGTACCTCACTGGCAGCGCTAAAAACACCCAGCAATTTAAATCGGTTGATGAACCACACCCTAGCTGGCAAAACGCGCTCGAGAAAGAGTGGCTTAAGCGATACGGTAACTAGTCTTCATGCTACGCGCTCTATATTTTGTTGTTATAGCTGTATGCATTATCCCGACCATTCCTGGGGTAGCGGGAGTCGTGGCTTCGTCACTGAGTTTCATCCCGCCCCTTGGTTTAGAGGAGCCGACACTCAACGGTTTTAGCCAAGTCTTTCAATGGGAAGGGGCTTGGCACTCTATTGGCTTAAGCCTAGGTTCAGCAATTGCAAGCAGCTATATAGCCTGCTTCCTGACCTTTTGTATTCTTCAAGCCTCTTGGGGAAACAAGTTTTGGAGAAGGATTGAGTTTACGCTATCGCCAATGCTTGCCATTCCACATGTAGCTTTCGCTATCGGCTTTGCTTTTCTGTTTAGTCCAACGGGGCTTGGCGCAAGAGCGGTACATCACTTGCTCGGCGAATCGGCTACCAGCTCTGAATTGGCGTTATTGGTGAAAGACCCATACGCGTTCGGCTTAATTATTATGCTCGCACTCAAAGAAGTCCCCTTCTTATTGCTGATGAGCATTTCGATACTTCAGCAAATTGATGTAGAGCGTATCACCAAGGTCAGTGCATCGCTCGGTTACAGCCGCGCTCAGATCTGGTGGAAATGTATTTTCCCACAATGGTTTACTAAGCTTCGTTTCCCAATGCTGGCGGTACTCGCTTACAGTGTCTCGGTTGTCGATATTGCTTTGATCATAGGCCCAACCAACCCGCCGACCTTTGCCGTTTTGGTATGGCAATGGTTCAACGATCCGGATCTTAACCTACTTCCGCGAGCTGCTGCTGGTGCCATCGTTTTGTTTGGTTTAGCTTCGTTGATCATCGCCTTGGCGCGTTTAGTTGAATGGGCGGTTCTTAAGTACTTTCGAACTTGGCAGTATTCCGGAAGAACAGGGGCAAACCTTCCGGGGAAAACGGTATTCACTGTCCTTGCTAGCCTTTCACTGCTGATCATTCCTTTAATGGTAATTTGGAGCGTTGCTCAGCGTTGGCGCTTCCCTGATTTACTGCCGAGCCGCTACAGCACGCGCTTCTGGGAGTTCGAGTGGGAAGGCATCATGAGCACCGTTGGTCAAAGCTTATGGATTGGTCTGATTGCTGCTTCAATCGCTTTGTTGCTTGCGCTGGTTGCTCACGAATACAGAATCAAATACAAGTGGCAAGTTCCGGGCTTCATTATCGCTATTCCAATGCTAATACCACAGCTTTCAGTGTTGTTTGGTATGCAAGTCACGACCCTCTACATCGGCAGTAGTGCCTATGAGTTCTGGGTGATTTGGGCGCATGTTTTCTTTGCTTTCCCGTTTGTGTACCTGTCTTTGGATGGCCCGTGGAAAAGCTTCAATGATGGGTTGATTAAAGCCTCGCTGAGCCTAGGTAAATCGCCATTTCAGAGTTGGTATTCGATCAAACTACCAATCTTGCTTCCTGCGATTGCCTTTGCTTGGGCGGTCGGGATCAGCGTGAGTTTGGCCCAATACCTTCCAACATTAATGCTCGGCGCGGGCCGTATTAGCACCATCACCACAGAAGCCGTTGCCCTAACCAGTGGTTTCGACCGCAGGGTAACCGCAATTTATGCCATTTGGCAGGCCTTGTTGCCTCTGTTCTTTTTCTCTTTAGCGATATTAGTCAGCCGACTTCAACTTAGATATCGCCGTCTTACTTTTAAAGGTTTTCTTACTAATGAGTCTGCACCTCAACGACCTCGCCATCCATAAAAACGGTGGCGAATCGCTGTTTTCAGCGCTAAACGTAACATTAGAATCAGGCCAAATATTGGCGCTGATGGGGCCAAGCGGCTGCGGAAAATCGACTTTGTTAGATGCCATCGCGGGTCACCTGAATGACGAGTTCTCATACTCTGGCACCGTTATTTTGAACGATATTCAACTAGACGATCTCCCATCACATCGGCGTGAAGTTGGTATTCTGTTTCAAGACGACTTGTTATTTCCACACCTAAAAGTATGGGAGAACTTGGCCTTTTCCTTACCAAACTCGGTTAAGGGTTCAGATCGTCAACAACAAGCAATGGAAGCGTTAAAAGACATTGAACTGACCCGCTTGGCTGAGTCATTTCCCGACCAAATATCTGGCGGCCAGCGAGCGAGAATTAGCTTAACTCGTATGCTATTGGCGAAACCGAAATTGGCGTTGCTTGATGAGCCGTTTAGTAAGCTCGACCAAGAACTCAGAGCCCAGTTTCGCGACTGGGTATTTGAGCAACTCACTAAAGCGAATATTCCGACATTAATGGTGACGCACGACCAAACCGATGTGCCTCAAGGGGCAAAAGTTCTGTCTTGGCCATGGAGAAGTAACCATGCTGGATAAGTACTCTATTAAGATCATTAAGTGGCCATTAAATCAATCAGCCAAACTACTTAATAGATTCGGCATCACAGCCAACCAAACCACCCTGTTTGGGTTTCTGGTTGGATGTTTAGCGTTTCCAGCATTGGCATTTCAACAATACGAATGGGCGTTAGGGTTTATTGTATTTAACAGGGTTTGCGACGGGCTTGATGGAGCCTTGGCTCGAATCCAAGGTATTAGTGATGCGGGCGGTTTCCTCGACATCAGCCTCGATTTTCTTTTCTACTCATTAATCCCCTTTGGCTTTGTTATCGCCAACCCAGAACACAACGCCATTGCCGGTGCATTTTTGATTTTCTCTTTTATCGGCACTGGCAGCAGCTTTTTAGCGTTTGCGGTTATGGCAGGCAAGCGAGGCATCGAAAACCCAGTCTATAAGCATAAGTCTCTGTACTACATGTCAGGGCTAACCGAAGGCACTGAAACCATCGCTTGTTTCATTGCTTTCTGTATTTGGCCTCAACACTTTGCGGCTATCGCTTACACCTTTGGTGCAGCTTGTTGGCTAACCACGTTCATGCGTATTTATTTTGGGTTTCAGACACTAAAAAACCAAGCTAGTTAATAAATGAGTTAGTTTCTTGCACCTATAAAAACGCCGCTCATTGTGAGCGGCGTTTTCTATATTAGTATGGATAATGCCCGCTAAATCATGACATCAAGCTTCAGCTGAAGCCGTGATTTTAAACCTCAATACCTTTAGGCTTGAATCAAGGTCGACATCGACAAACTCAGGCGGGTTGTCCAGACGCTCAATGAACTCAACGCTTGGCGCTTCTTCTGCCATCGTCTCAATCAGGAAGTTTGGTGAGACTGCTGGTGAGTTCACACACGCAATCACTTCACCGCCTTCAGTTAGAAGTTCAGGCAAACGACGTAAGATCTTTTTGTAATCTTTAGTTAAAGCAAAGCTGCCTTTTTGGAACGAAGGCGGATCGATGATCACTAGCTCATAAGGACCGCCCTTCTTGATTTTGCCCCACGACTTAAAGATATCGTAGCCAAGGAAGTTAACCGAGCGCATATCGTGATCATTCAGACGGTGGTTATCGCGGCCTTTATTCAACGAGCCACGTGACATATCCACATTCATGCACTGACGAGCGCCACCAGCGATAGCCGCGACAGAGAAACCACAAGTGTATGCAAACAGGTTAAGAACGTTCTTATCCTTGGCATTATCTTGTACCCACTGACGACCATTACGCATGTCTAGGAACAAACCGAAGTTCTGATTACGGCCAATGTCTAATTGGTACTTAAGGCCATGCTCAACCACAACCGGAGAGTCATTCAACTCACCCCATAGAACCTCTGAAGGCGCACCATCGGCATAACGGTGTTGCAGAACAATGCTTGTGCCCTGCTTTGATTGCCAGATATCTTTGTTGGTGAGTTCAACCAATCCAGCTTTAAGAGATGACAAGAATTCATCGTCGACTTCTTTAAACACGTTAACCAGTAGCTGTCCATCAACCCAGTCACATGTCAGTTGCTCTAGACCAGGCCAAAACTTACCGCGCCCGTGGAAAATACGGCGTAGTTCGTTTGGTACTTCATTAAGTTGCTGTTCAATATGACTAAAAAACAGAGGTAAAGCTGATGCTTCCATTATTTCACTCACTTAGTGTTTAGCTTTGGCCAAGTTAATGACCAAGGTTCAAGCCAACTGTCCAAACCGTTCGACACGGTTTCTTGATGCCACTTCTCACCCAAGGAGTTTAGGCTTCTTGGATCGCAGACATATTCGTAGGCTTGTGATTGATAGGCAAATCGAATCGCGAAGGCATGCAGATAACCTCTGTCAGCCTCACTCGATGGATTATAAATAGGGTCACCAACAATGGCTGAGCCGATCGACTTCATCGCGACACGGATCTGGTGAGTTCGCCCCGTATAGGGTTTGCATAACAGCAGACGCTCACCGGGTTCAGCCGTTGCTGATAAAAACTGAGTAATCGCAGGGTTCTCTTTGGATGTCAGAAGTTTCCAACTTGAGCGTCGTGAGCGCTCCATATCCCCAGAAATCAAACCCTGCTTTTTCTTTGGCTTCTTAGAACCGATCGCAAGGTAGTATTTCTCTACTTCACGCTTTGCAAATAGCTGTGAAAGCTCGCTCGCCGCCGACGCATTTTTTGCCAGCAGCAGAATGCCCGAAGTCATTTTATCTAGTCGATGAACGAGATACAGCTTAGGCTCATTAATTGCCTTAGCAACTTCTTGAAGCAACATGGTATCGTCATCGTCTTTGTGGACGCTGACTCCAGGGTGCTTATTGATAAGTAAAAAATCAGAGTGGTTCAGAAGAATATCGAACATTAAAGGCTAGCTCCATTGTAGAACGTAGAGTATACCTCGTCTGAACCCAGATTCCAGCTACGAAAAAGCCCAACTCACTCAATAAATATTGAATCGTTGGGCTTCTTTTCAGCAACTAGCGATCAGTGCGTGGTCTTTACTCGATTACCAATAGGTAAATAGAACCAAGCTACCGCTTTACGCCAGTTTAAACTTACCAACTAATGCTTCTAGCTCAGCAACCTTAGCGTTCAAGCCTGATGTATTTTCGGAGCTACGAGTTGCTAGCTGCAGAGATTGCTCAGAGATATCGCTAATCGCGGTAATGTCCGCTGCAATTTCTTTGGTCACAGCCGTCTGTTCTTCTGCCGCAGTCGCAATAGAGTTAACCATGCTTTGTACATTGCCCGCACCGCTCACAATCGCTTCTAGAGCCGAAACAGCACCTGAGCTTTGCTCAACACCAATCTCAACTAAACGACAGTTATCTTGAGTGTAAGTCACCGCTTCTTGAGTGCCCGATTGAATCGATTGAATGATGCCCGAGACTTCTCGTGTCGCTTTGGTTGTTCTTTCTGCTAGCGCTCGCACTTCATCGGCTACCACAGCAAAACCACGACCAAACTCGCCAGCACGCGCAGCCTCAATCGCAGCGTTAAGAGCTAACAGGTTAGTTTGCTCAGCAATGTCTTCGATTACCTTGATAACGCTACCAATCTGCTCACCGTGAGAACCTAGAGTATTCATTTGCAACGACATATCGCTCATTTGAGTCGACACTTGTTGAATACTCGCCACCATCTCAACAATCACGTTGCGGCCATCTTCTGCAGAGGTTTCTGAGCGACGTGCTTCTTCATAAGTTGAAGTACCTTGCTGCGCCACTTCAGAAATGGTCAAGCTTAGCTCTTCAGCAGCCGTTGCAATCAAGTTAGCTTTGTCTGCTTGAGCTGATGCACCAGTAACGATGTCTTGGCTAATAGAAGAGAGCTCCCCTGTCACCGATTGGACTTGGTGAGTCACAGACGAGATTGAACCTAATAGGTCTACTAGTGATTTCTGCATCTGGTTAATCGACTTAGCCAGTTCAGCCAATTCATCACCAGAATCATCAATAATGTCGCCTGCCGTTAGGTCACCATTTGCTACACGTCGTGCTACTTGTTCTACACGAGTAAGACGATTGGTAATAGAGCTAGACAATAGATACGCAATCACACAACCAAAGACAATCGCAATAGCAGACAACACCATGATGGTGCGCTCGATGGTAGTAAACGTGTCGGTTAGTGTCAGTAGTGACTGTTCTGTATCTGCGCGCTCACTTGCTGACGCTTGATCCAGTAAGTTCTCAATAGGGATAAGATTGCTCTCATACAAAGATCGTAGCTGTTGAATATTGGCTAGTAGCGCAGCTTCATCATTGATCTTCGGCACAAGCTTTGATTCAAACTCTTGAGTGAAACGCCCCATCAGGTCTTCAATTCGCTGAATACGGCGGTGGTCTTCCGAACCTCTACTCTCCAAACGCTTAGCCTGCTCGATAGCTTGAGCAAATTCGTTCTTGTTGGTTCGATAATCATTGAGTGCATTATCGACCAGAGTGATTGCACCCAGAGCATCTCGATAGACATCTCCAGCTTCATCGATCAAAACAAGGTAGGTAACGGTACCCGGTACATCATCTAATCTAATCTCATCGGCGCTCTTATGAGCGCCAATAACTTCCATCCATACAATACCGACTAACGTGACAAGCACCGCCAATATAGAGCCAAAACCGGCATACAGTTTCTTTCTCACTGACAATTTCAAACAACACCTACCTAAATCAAAATATAGCTCTAACAGCTATTCGTTCCATTTATATCGGCTATCAGACGGATACCTTTAATGGTTATTTTTCTTAGATAATTAAGTTCCAGACATAAAAAAACGGGAGCTAATGAGCTCCCGTTTATCAAATTACTTTATCTTGCGATTAGAACTTCTTAGAAATCAGCGCAAAACCAGCAATGATACCAATACCTAGTAGCATGATTGCACCTTTACCGCTATCGAAGCCAGAAGAGATACCCATGAACGCAACGATTGCGATAGCTACAGGGATGATGTACTTAACTAGTGTGTACCATAGACCAAATAGTGGGAAAGAGACTTCACCGTCGTTAGTGATTTCTTTCTCTAGGTCTGCACGGTTTAGTCTCCAACCAGCGAAGATACATACCAACATACCGCCAACCGCTAGGAAAATCTTATCCGTTAGTAGGTCGAAAATGTCGAACGCGCCAGTATCAAACAGTGTTGGACCGAAGCCGCCAAGTGATAGAGAAGCGAAGATACATAGAATCGCCATTACAACACTTGCAGACAGTACCGCTGTTACACGCTTCATGCCTTTCTCATCGATTAGGTAAGAAACCACAACTTCAAGTAGAGATACTGAAGATGTTAGTGCCGCAACACTCAAACCAACGAAGAACATAAGAGCAAATAGAAGACCGATTACGCCGCCCATTTCAGCGAATAGCTGAGGAACAACAACGAATACTAAACCAGGGCCCGCTGCAGGTTCCATACCGAACGCGAACATTGCAGGGAACATTGCAACACCAGCTAGAATAGCAACACCAGTATCCATTGCGGTTACCATTGCTGTTGTCTGAACTAGGTTCTCTTTCTTCTTAAGGTAAGAACCGTATGTCATCATACAACCCATACCAAGACTTAGAGAGAAGAATGCTTGACCTAGAGCGGCTAGGATTACATTGCTGTCTACTTTAGAGAAGTCAGGACTGAATAGGAACTCAAGACCAGCCATCGCGCCCGGAAGCATAATGCCTTTGATTGATACTACAATAAGGATAATGAAAAGAAGCGGCATCAGGATCTTACCTGCTTTCTCAATACCACCAGAGATACCTTTCATAACGATAACAACGTTAAGTAGTAGGTATAAGCCCATCCACATTAGTGGTTGAACTGGGTTTGAGATAAAGCCACCAAAGCTATCACCAATTGCTTCTGGTGCGTCTAGAAGACCACCTGCAATTTTACCGATGTATGCGATTGACCAACCGCCTACTACTGGGTAGAAACCCATGATAAGTAGACCACTGAATACGCCGATAACGCCAGCGAACGTCCAACGACGGTCAGTTGTTTTAAATGCACCTACTGCTGATTTTTGCGTATGACGGCCAATCGCAAATTCAGTCAGCATGACACTGAAACCAATAAAAATTACAAAAAACAGGTAAATGGCAACGAATGCACCACCGCCACTTTCGCCTGCTGTGTATGGGAATTTCCAAATGTTACCTAAGCCAACAGCAGAACCTGCTGCAGCCATTACGAATCCTAACTTCGAACCCCAGGTATCGCGGGGTGTTGTGGTTGTATTACTAGTAGCCACGTGTACTCCAAACTTTTGTGTTATGTGATGTTGTGTTTTGCTTTGGGTGGCGTCTTTAAAAGGAAGGTGTATAAATAAATTTACACACCTAAAAGATTTGATTGACGCTCGTTGTCTAGCAAGTAAACCAGTTTAAGAATAAAATTGGAAGAGCATACCGTACAAATTTCGTTAAAGATGTAAATTTTTATGGTTAAATGCCGACTTTTCATACAAAACAATCGTTTTCTTCTTAAGTTGACCAAAACTTAACAACTTTAACCTATTTACATCTTTTGCTCTATTTTGTAAATAGTTGAATCCTTAAATTCCCATATCCGTTAAATAGCATTACTATCTAAGTGTCTCTTTTTTCGAGTATTCAATGTGGATAAGCTTTATCATTTTTTAACTTTGGCCTCTGTTGTTTTGTACTGGGTTCTCGTAGCCGGTGTGACGTTTCGTGTTGTACTAAAACGACGCTCTGTCAGCGTTTCTCTTGCTTGGCTAATGGTTATCTACATTATCCCGATTGTTGGTGTAGCTTGTTACTTCCTTTTTGGTGAGCTAAACCTAGGCAGAAAAAGGGCTGAACGCGCTCATCGTATGTTTACCCCTTTCGGCGACTGGTTCCGTCAATTGAATGATTGCCAACTTCACCAACCAGGGAAAGTCGGCTCCCCTATCCATAAGATTGACGAGCTTTGTAACAATCGAATGGGCATCCCTGCACTCAGTGGAAACACTCTATCGCTGCAATCTTCACCAAACGAGATCCTACACGCAATTATCGAAGATATAGAAAATGCACAAACCAGTATCAAGATGGTTTTCTATATTTGGCATCCAGGTGGCCTGACCGATTCGGTTGCCTCTGCGCTGATTCGCGCTGCAAAACGTGGCGTAGATGTTAAAGTTTTGCTCGATTCAGCCGGTAGCCCTCGCTTTTTCAAAAGCCACTGGCAGTCAATGATGAAGGACGCAGGCGTTCAAGTCGTACAAGCACTAGAAGTGAGCCCATGGCGTATTTTTTTACGTCGCCTAGATTTAAGACAACACCGCAAAATCATTGTGATTGACGAGACTATCGCCTATACGGGTTCAATGAACATGGTCGATCCTGCTCACTTCAAACAAAGTTCCGGCGTTGGTCAGTGGATTGATGTAATGGTCAGAGTGACTGGGCCAACCGTTAATGTGTTATCCGCTATTCATGGCTGGGATTGGGAAGTTGAGACTGGTGAACGCATTCTCCCTGATATACCTGAATGCCCAGTTGAAGAAATCATGACACATCATCCGGTTCAAGTAGTGCCGTCTGGCCCTGGCATGCCGGAATATTTGATCTTACAAGTACTGACCATCGCCATCAATCAAGCGAATCATTCTGTACGTATTACTACACCTTATTTTGTGCCAAGTGCTGACTTACTCGAAACACTTAAGATGACAGCTCAACGCGGCGTAACTGTAGAACTGATCATTCCACACAATAACGATTCACTAATGGTTAAATGGGCTTCTCGTGCGTTTTATACCGAGTTGCTTGAAGCTGGCGTGAAGATCTATGAATTTTACGGTGGCCTTCTTCATACCAAATCGGTAGTGATCGATGAAGAGTTTTGCTTGATCGGAACCGTCAATATCGACATGCGCAGTTTGTGGCTCAACTTTGAAGTGACTCTGGCTGTGGATGATGTGCATTTCACGCAAAAACTGTCTGAGCTGCAGAAATCTTATATCGCTTCATCCCACTCTGTAGAGTTAGAACAGTGGGAGCAAAGAAACCTTAGTAATCGCTTCTTTGAGAGGCTGTTCTACTTGTTCAACCCACTCCTATAATTCCAGCAATGAGTCGATTATGGCTCGTTGTTTCCCCATCGATCATTTTTAACCTTTCACTGTTAACTGAGTGAAAGGTTAAAAATCGTAAGAAAAGCGCAAAAATCCCCGCTCCGCTCTTGCTTTGAACACTCTTGGCATGTTTTAAATAGGACATAACCGATTGATAAGGAATTCACAGCATGTCCGAGAACAAAACCACTAAACTTATCACTGCCGGTCGTGATAAGAAGTGGACCAATGGTGTTGTTAACCCACCAGTACAACGCGCTTCAACTGTCGTATTTAACTCAGTAGAAGAGAAGCGTAAAGCTACGATTAACCGCGCTAACAAGACCCTTTTTTACGGACGTCGTGGAACCAACACTCATTTTGCCTTCCAAGATGCGATGGTTGAAGTAGAAGGCGGCGCGGGTTGTGCACTGTACCCGTGTGGTACAGCAGCAATTTCGAATGCCATTCTCTCTTTTGTAGAAACAGGTGATCATATTTTAATGGTTGACACCTGCTACGAACCTACTCGTGATTTCTGTGACACCATCATGAAAAAGATGGGGGTAGAGACAACTTACTACGAGCCAACGATTGGTGAAGGTATCCAAGACCTTATCAAGCCAAACACTAAGGTGCTGTTTACTGAGTCTCCAGGCTCTGTCACCATGGAAGTGCAGGATATTCCAACACTAGCGCGTATCGCTCATGAACATGACATCATCGTTATGCTAGACAATACTTGGGCGGCTGGCGTGAACTTCTCACCGTTTGATTTTGGTGTTGATATCTCGATTCAAGCAGCGACCAAATACATCGTGGGTCACTCTGATGTGATGCTAGGTACGGCAGTCGCCAATGAGAAATGCTGGGATCAACTAAGAGAGCAAAGTTACTTGATGGGGCAATGTGTCTCACCTGATGATGCTTATTTAGGGCTTCGCGGCATTCGTACTCTTGATGTGCGTCTACGCCAACACGCAGAAAGCAGCTTGAAGGTCGCAAAATGGTTAGAGACTCGTCCTGAAGTTAACCACGTTCGTCACCCTGCTCTTGAGTCTTGCCCAGGCCATGAATTCTTCAAACGAGATTTTACTGGCGGTAATGGCTTGTTCTCTTTTGTACTAAACAACTCTAATATCAAAGCGACGACAGCGTTACTTGATGGAATGACACATTTTAGTATGGGTTACTCTTGGGGTGGATTTGAAAGTTTGATTCTAGCTAACGAACCAAGCAGTTTTGACAGCTTGAGAACTGTTGCCAATCCTAATTTCGAAGGTACCTTGATACGTGTTCATATTGGGTTAGAAGATGTTGATGACCTGATTGCTGATCTAGAGGCGGGATTAGAACGTTATAGCGCTCTGATTTAATCTGAGACGATAGGTCTAATATGCAAAAAAGGCAGGATATTCCTGCCTTTTTCTGTTTAAAGCATAACTCAAAATACTCATATTCAGATACTTCAGCTCATAATACAAACCGCTCATAGTCCAGAAGCTTTCAAAGCCAATATTGAACCTTAAAGCACATCCACTTAAAGATCTCAGAGCGATGAAAAAATGGCTATGAATTTTTCAATTTCTAAGTGATTGTTCCGCTGAAATAAATAACACTTTATTTGTGTGGGCAACCGACTAAATGATCATTGACCATACCTGTTGCTTGCATAAATGCGTAACAGATTGTTTCTCCTACAAACTTAAAGCCTCTCTTCTTCAAAAACTTACTCATCGCTTTAGATTGCTCGGTAGAAGCGGGAACTTGAGACATCTCAGTCCATTGATTCACGATCACTTCATTATCAACAAATTGCCATAAGGCATTAGAAAGAGAGCCGAACTCTTTCTGTAATTCAAGCGTTGCTCGTGCATTGTTGTATACCGAAGCAATCTTACCCCTGTGTTTAACCACATCGAAGTTTTCAATGATGTGCGGCACGTTGTCTTCATTCAGCTCAGCTAGCTTGTTTAGATCGTAATCATCGAACGCGGCACGATACCCTTCTCGCTTTTTCAGGATCGTAATCCAACTCAGACCGGCTTGAGCACCTTCTAAAGTAATGAACTCAAACAGAACTTGGTCATCATAAACAGGCACGCCCCACTCTGCATCGTGGTACTCCCTTTCAAGCTCATGTTTAAGCGCCCATGCACACGTTCTATCCACTGTATTAGCTTCCATTTCGATGGTCTCTTTTAGTAATCATACATAAAAATAATGCCCCAATTAGGGGCATTATTTCAAAGGTCAGTTGACGTTAAGCCACTTCAATTTTATGGAACAAACGATACAGCACAGGCACTACGATTAGCGTGAGTACAGTCGCAAAGCCTAAACCAAACATGATGGTTACTGCCATTGGTTTGAAGAAGATATCCGGTAGTAGAGGGATCATACCTAGAATGGTGGTAATCGCCGCCATACATACCGGGCGAACACGACTCAGAGCCGCATCAACAACCGCTACATACGGATCTTTACCAGATTTCATCTCAATCTCAATTTGATCAAGTAGTACGATACCGTTCTTCAGAAGCATCCCAGATAGACTCAAGAAGCCCAACAGCGCCATAAAGCCGAATGGTGTATTCAAGGCTAGCAAGCCTGTCGTCACCCCTATCAACGCCAATGGAACCGTTAACCAAACGATCAGAGGCTCTTTCACCGAGTTAAACAAGAACACAGTGATTAAGAACATGAACAAGTAACCCAGAGGCATGGTTGTGAACAGTGACGCCTGTGCATCTGCTGACGACTCATATTCACCCCCCCATTCCAATGAGTAACCCGGAGGCATCTCAATCGCTTCAATCTGTGGTTGTAAGCGTTTCTGTAGAGTTGAGGCCGTCTCTTCACCCAATAGATCAGGATCCGCCATTACCGTTAGCATACGCTTACGGTTCTTACGGATGATCAGTGGATCTTCCCATTCTAGCTCGTAACCTAACGTTACTTGTTGAAGTGGGATGTACTCACTTAATGCTGGGCTCCAGATCTTCATGCCTTCGATGTTACGAATATCGACACGCTCGTCTTCAGGCAAACGAGCCACAATCGGCATTAACGTTGTACCATCACGATACACACCAATCGACTTACCAGAGAAAGACATTGCTAGGAAATCATCAACGTCAGATTTAGTAATACCATAACGACGCGCTTGGCTTTCATTGAACTGAGGCTCTAATACCTTAGTTCTTTCACGCCAATCGTGACGAACGTTAAATGCGCCTTCATCAGCACGCATGATGTCCATCACTTGTGCAGCGATTGAACGTAAAACCGTTGGATCAGAACCCACAATTCGCGCTTCAATTTTCGCACCGCCACCAGGACCTAATTCGATCTGTTTAAGCTTGTAGTCAATCTCTGGGAACTGACCATTTACATGTTCACGGAAGCGTTTCATTAGCCCTTCAAGTACTTCATAACTTTTCACACGAACCGTTATCTCACCGTAAGCGCTATAACTTTTCTCTGGCGCATAAGTCAGCATGAAACGTTGCAGGCCTTTACCCGCGGTTGTCGTGATATGTTCAACTTCGTCCTGCTCAGCTAGCCAACTCTCAAGCACTTTAAGCTTGGTATTGGTCGCTCGAATATCGGTACCTTCTGGCATCCACACATCCACTTGGAACATAGGTGTGGTTGAAGACGGGAAGAAGGCTTGCTTAACGAAACCAAAACCGTACACACTCGCGCCTAAACCAATAATCAGAACAAACATGGTTAACCAAGCACGCTTCATACAGAACTCAAGGAAGTTTTTGTAGATAACAAAAACCATCCCGTTGTATGGGTCCTTACCTTCGTTATCTGGATCGACCTTCTGACCTTTAAAGAACATGTCGGCAAAGAACGGCGTGAGCGAGATGGCAGTAAACCAACTCAGCATCAAGGAGATCAGTAGCACCGTGAACAAGGTGCCACAGTATTCGCCTGTTGAGTCTTCAGATAAACCAATTGGAGCAAACGCAGTCACCGCAATAACCGTCGCACCAAGCAGCGGCCATTTGGTTTGGGTTACGATATCGGTGGCGGCCTGCATCCGGGTTCGCCCCTTCTGCGTGCCGATCAATATCCCTTCCACCACCACAATGGCATTATCCACCAGCATCCCCAAGGCGATAACCAACGCGCCCAGTGAAATACGTTGTAGGTCGATCTTGAAGTACTGCATGAAAATGAATGTACCGAATACGGTCAATAGCAGTATCAAACCAATCAATAGGCCCGATCTTAGTCCCATGAAGAACAGTAACACCACGATTACGATCGCAACCGCCTGCCCTAAACTCACCACAAATCCGCTTACCGACTTGTCTACCTCTTTAGGTTGGTTATAAACCTCGGAGATGTCGATGCCGACGGGTTGTTGATACTTTAGCTCGGCCAATCTTCGATCAAACGCTTCACCAACCGCTACTACGTTCACGCCTTGCGCAAAAGAGACACCAAGGTTAAGTGCGAGCTTGCCGTTATAGCCAATGATGTTACTTGGCACTTCAACATAACCACGAGTTACATTCGCCACATCTTTTAAATAGATGAGACCTTGAGCACCACCTTCTGTCAGAATTAAATCGCCAAGCTGCTCAACATTCTGGAACTCACCCGTTGGATGAATTCGAATGTATTCGTCGCCAATTCTTACCGCACCCGCACTTGATACAATATTTTGAGTCGATAAAAGATTAAATACCGTGCTTGGAGACAGACCTAAGGAGCTTATCCGCTTCATCGATATCTCAATGAATACTTGCTCTTGTTGTTGACCAGAAACAGAGACCTTACTGACCCCATCAACCAACTCCAGCTCTCGCCTTAGATAATCAATGTAATCCAGCAGCTCTTTGTAGCTATAACCATCACCCGTCACCGCAAGCAAGATCCCGTAAACGTCACCGAAGTCATCAATGACTTGAGGATCATTGACCCCAGGTGGCAGTCCAACCTTAAGATCATTCACTTTTCGGCGAAGTTCATCCCAAATTTGCGGAAGATCGTCCGGACCATAGTTATTCTTCATCGTTACCGTTACCTGAGACAGGCCACGGCTTGAAATAGAGTTCACTTCGTCGACATAGGTAAGCTGTTGAATCGCTTTCTCTAGTGGGTAGGTAACTTCTTCTTCCACCTGCTGAGGCGTTGCCCCCGGGTATGAAGTCACGACCATTGCATCTTTGATGGTAAAGGCAGGATCTTCTAAACGCCCCAAACCGAAGAATGCTGAAACACCACCAATAAGAAAGATCAGAGATAGCATCCAGCTAATGACTTTGTTACGTATAAAGTAAGAAGCAACACCTGTGATCTGATCATCACCCTGTTGATCGTCATTTTGGGGCTTGTTATTTACTTCACTCATTGTTCGTCTCCTGAGACAATACTTCCACTGTCATCCCATCTCGCAATCGCGATACGCCTGCAACAACGACATGCTGCCCCATTTCCAATCCTTTCACTACCTGCAATGTTTCCTGGTTTGCTTTTCCTAACACGACTTGTTGTTTCGAGACTGTCTTGTCGTCGTTAAGAACCCACACATAAGAGTTTTTACGATCCAGTTCATCACCGTCTGCATTGAATACCGCTTCGATCGGAATAAGTACACCAGCTTTTAGCTCCAAACCGATATCCCGCCCGTTTGAAGTCACATCAACGGCCATACCATCAAGAATCAAATCGTCTTCTGGCATCGGCAAAGCTAATGTAACCGTGAAGGTACCCGTACTTGGATCGGGTTCAGTGGTGAACTCTTTAATACCTGCGGTGTATTCATTACCGCTTGGCACTCTCACCACAGCTTCCACGTTCGAGAGGAGCGTTTCATTGGGTTGATTCACATAAATTTGGTCAGGGAGCTGAATCACAACTTCGACATCCTCAACACTGTGAATGTTCACAATCTGTTGGCCTACCTGAATATTTTCATATTGGTCGACACTGACTCGAGAAATAATCCCATCAACAGGCGCACGAAGCATAGTGAACGATAAGCGCAGTTTCGCCAGTTCCAACTCGGCATAAGCAATCTGGCGTTGAGCGGCAATTTCATCGAATTGCGACTTAGCCAATAAGCCTTTCTTCACTAGCGGACTCGAACGTCGGTATTGACTATTGATTACCGTGTAACGAGCTTGAGCATTGTCCACATCCAATTGATAATCGGTTGGGTCAAGCTCGGCAATGATGTCCCCTTTGGCAACTCGTTCACCTTCCTTCACATCTAGCTTGAAGATTTCACCCGCAACTCGGAAACTGAGGTGAGCCTTCTCAGCAGCGTTTGCTACCGCAGGGAAATAGAGTTTGTCGCTAATATCGATGACTGAAATCTCGATAGCTTTAACCAAGGGCGTGTTATTCACTTCTACAGCTTGCTTATCTTCACAAGCCGTCAGTAAGGCTAAACACGACAGGCCAGCAGCCACTTTAAGTGTTTTCATGTTATAGCCCCCTTTCCTTGATCCACTCTCGAACTTTAATGCCCGACTCAAGACCATTGACGCCAGAAGTCACAATGCGATCGCCATCGTTCAATCCAGAGACGATATGGCGTTTTTCATCGATGACAATGGCAACATTTTCAACAATGCCGTCGCTATTCACACGCCATACAGAGACATCATCCCCATCGGTCATCATTGCTGACGTTGGTATTTTGGTGGCCGCCGCTAACGATGAAACGAGATTTACCGAGCCAGACATACCGGGCAAAATACCCACATCGGTTGGTCTTTCCATTACCATGGTGACTTTGTACGAACCTGTTTTCGGGTCAGCTTCGGTATCCACTTCTTGGAAGGTTAAAACGTAAGAGTTTTCAGGAAACGCATCAAAAACCATGGTTGCATCCATCTCGAACCCTGATGAAAAGCGCGTAATAAGTTGGTCGGGTAATAAGAAGACGACTTTAAGAATTTGATTGGTTTGAATATTCATCACGCCTTGTTTAGCCGCAATGTATTCATGGTTTTCAGCAGGAATGATGGAAATGGTTCCGTCATACGGCGCAACCAAAGTGGTGTAGCGAAGATTCGCGTTAGCTTGATTAAGCACCGCGCGAGCTGAATTGTGGTTCGCTTTCGCTTGGTCGAAATCTTGCTCTGATACCACACGATCTTTACGAAGTTTGATCGCACGTTGATATTGAACATCGGCTAGCTGAAAATTCGCTTTTGCTTGCTTCTCGAGTAGTTGATATTCATCGGGATTTAACTTAGCAAGCTCGTCGCCTTTAGACACGTGCTGCCCAGCGGTCACATCGATGCTCTGCAATAACCCAGGAACACGGAATGCGAGTACCGCTCTGTCACCAGCTTCTGTGGTAGCAGGGAAATTACGCTCAAAGGCATTATTACCGACGGAGACAGTGAAGAGTTTGGCGGGTCTGGACTCAGGTTCAGGCACGGGAGGAAGCTCCTTACCACACCCAGACAACCCAGCTAAGGCAGTCAATAGGACAAGGGAGGCTCTATACATTGGTGATCATCCATATCTATAAATATTTTTATAACATAGATTAATCACATGTAACTTACCAGTCAGCGTAAGATTTATTTAGAGAAAATTATTAAAAAAAATAACGGCTTGGAATAAATTTTCCTAAACCGTTATCTAATCCTTTTTAGGTTTTACCACTACATGTTCTTAAATTCACGATTCACTTTAAACGTATCTGAGGTGACATAAGCTTCCATGTTGCGGACACTGGTCTCTAACTTCTGGAAATCACCCTCTAAAGTGTTCAATAGCGACTCTGCAGTTTGCCCTTTTTCCCAAGGCTTTTGCTTCAGCGTATGCTCTTGTTTCGCCTTCATTTGGTCGACATACTGAGGTGGTTGTTTTTCAAGCATAAATGTCAAAGCTAAATACGCTAATAACACCAGAAAACTACCACCAAGCAGTGCTGCTGAAATAACTAAGATGCGAACCAACCACACTTCAAGGCCAAAATAGTTCGCTAACCCTGCACACACACCAGACAATTTGCCGTTAATCGTGTCGCGATACAGTTCTCTACTCATAGTTTCGTCTCCAGTTAGGCGACTCCGCATCCAGTATTTTTTCTAGCGTTTTCACTCGGTCTTGCATGGATTCGGCTTGCGCAGAAAGCTTATGCAGACGTTGAAGATCCGTTTCAGAAAGACCATTGCTGGATTTCTTCTTGCTGCGGTAATGTAAGAATAACCATAGCGGTGCCACGAAGATTAAAAAGACAATCAGTGGACCTGCAATTAGAAATGTTGACATAGACAACTCCTAGATTATTTATCGCGGTTTTCAACTTGTTGCTTCAGTTTCGCTAGCTCTTTTTCGATTTCATCTTGAGCTTGTAGCTCGGCAAACTCTTGGTCTAAAGATTTTGCGTTGCCAGTCTTAGCGTAAACGTCCGCTTCAGCTTCTAATTCATCCACTTTACGCGAGAATTGCTCAAACTTCGCCATTGCTTCGTTGGTTTTGCTTGAGTGCAGGTGTTTTTGAACATCACGACGGTTGCTTGCCGCATTGTTACGAATCATTAATGCTTGTTGCTTTGCACGAGTTTCTGCGATCTTTGTTTCAAGTTTACCAATTTCACTCGTCAATTTTTCGATGGTTTCATGAACCAAGGTTTGTTCGGTGTGAAGGCTCTTGATGATGTCTTCCAGTTTTTGCTTTTCGATTAGCGCCGCTCTCGCCAAATCTTCGCGTTGTTTGGTCAGGGCAAGTGTCGCTTTATTTTGCCAATCTAGAATCTGTGTTTCGATAGCTTCTACTTTACGCGCTAGCTCTTTCTTGTCAGCAATTGCTTTTGCTGAGTTGGTACGAACTTCAACTAAGGTGTCTTCCATTTCTTGGATAATAAGACGAATCATCTTTTCTGGATCTTCAGCCTTATCTAATAGTGCACTGATGTTTGAATTTACAATGTCTGCAAAGCGAGAAAAAATACCCATGAGGAACTCCTTAATTACAATGATGGCAAATGCGTTTCAAATCGTTGTGCGACTTTATCAATCCACTTGCTCAAAAATTTACGTTTGTTGTTAAACCTACCATAAATAATCCAAGTAGCGTGCCAACTTTTAAGCCATTTATTATCAGTTACTTACAATAAATGGTGATTAACTCGAACCATGCTATGATGAATTTAGCCAAGTATTGGTATTTTTCACCACTATGGCTCTTACATGACCTCTCCAGCGATTAATTCATACAAGGACCCGCTATGCAGCAGAACCTCATTGGTGAATCACCTAGCTTTCTCTCTGTGTTAGATAAAGTTTCCCAACTCGCACCAATAGAAAGACCCATTCTGATCATTGGCGAACGTGGCACAGGTAAAGAGTTGATCGCACAAAGACTGCATTACCTTTCAAGACGTTGGGATCAACCTTTGATCTCATTGAACTGCTCAACCTTAAGTGAAGGTTTGATTGATTCAGAACTGTTTGGTCATGAATCGGGATCCTTTACGGGTTCGAAAGGGCGTCATCAAGGTCGTTTTGAAAGAGCAGAAGGCGGAACGCTGTTTCTGGATGAGCTGGCGACCACTCCCCTTGCGGTTCAAGAGAAACTACTGCGCGTTATTGAATACGGGCAATATGAACGTGTCGGTGGGCAAAAGGCGCTAAGTGCCAATGTCAGACTGGTGTGTGCAACCAATGCCGACTTACCAGACATGGCATTAAAGGGCGAATTCCGAGCAGACCTATTAGATAGACTGGCGTTTGACGTCATTACTATCCCTCCTTTGCGTGAGCGAAAAGAAGACATCATGCTACTGGCAGAATATTACGCCATTAAGATGTGTCGTGAATTGGAATTGGAGTTGTTTGTTGGCTTTGCCCCCTCTGCCGTTGAATCGCTTTTGGATTATTCTTGGCCAGGGAATGTACGAGAACTCAAAAACGTCATTGAGCGAGCTATCTATCAGCACGGAAAAGATCCATATCCTATTGAATATTTGGTGTTTAACCCATTTAAACCCGCATGGAAAACAGAGCAAGATTCCTCTCCGGAAACTGGCAATGAGCCGTCTAACAGCCATACTTCATCAGAGAGCTTGTTTTCTTTGCCGCTTGATTACAAAGCATGGCAAGAACAACAAGACATCAAGCTACTCAACCAAGCCCTCAAACAGAGCAAATATAACCAGAAACAAGCCGCAGAATTACTTGGGTTAACCTACAACCAATTACGTGGAATGGTGAGGAAGTACGCGATTGTCGGACAAGCTAACGATAAATAGCTGTCCACGCTTGATTATTATTTGGAGCCGAATAAATAAAATGTTAAATTGTCCGGATCTTGAGGCTCCTCTAACGCCTCGTTTCGAAAAGTATTTCTTTTTATGAAAGCACTAATAAGACTATCACTGAGCATCTGCACGTTGAGCTTTCTCGCTGGATGTGGTGAGAGTGTGAATCACGAGCAAATCCGTGAAAAAGGCTTCATTTATTGCGGCCAAGGTAATCCTAGTACCTTCAATCCACAGCTAGTTGATAGTGGCATTACCGCAGAATCGCTGAGTCCTCAAATCTTCGATACACTGCTCACTCTTGATCCGATGACGTACCGACCAAAACAGAACTTAGCGACAAGTTGGTCTGTTGATAAATCAGGTACAGAATACACGTTCAAACTGCGCCCAAATGTTGCGTTCCAAACCACAGACTGGTTCACCCCAACTCGTAGCATGAATGCACAAGATGTGGTGTTTAGCTTTGAACGTGTCATTGATAGTTCAAACCCATTTCATTATGTGGGTGGCGGCCTATACCCATGGTTTGCCGGAATCGACTTCAAAAACCTGATTGTCGATATCACCGCAGTTGATGACCTAACGGTGAAATTCCAATTAAGTCGCCCAGACAATTCGTTTCTCAATAACATCGCCACCAGCTATGCAGTCATTCACTCTAAGGAGTATGCCAATCAGCTCATTGCAGCGGATGAGAAAAATCGAATCGATTCCAATCCAGTCGGCACTGGCCCTTTCTACTTAGATGAATACCAAATCAACGACCTAGTGCGCTTGAAAAAGAACAAGCACTACTGGAAAGGTGAAGTACAAATGGACCAAGTTGTGTTCGATACTTCGCAACGTGGAACAGGCACACTTGCCAAGCTTCTGCGTAGTGAGTGTGACGTGCTCAACTCACCAATTTCTAGCCAAATCCCTATTATTCAGGCTCATGAAGAGTTGAAGATTTCTGCTACTCCGGCGGTTAATGTCTCTTTCATCGCGCTGAATACTGAGCACCCTGCACTGCGTGACTCTCGAGTTCGTAAAGCGCTCAACTTAGCCATCAATCGTCAGAACATTCTTGATTCTGTGTATTACGGTACAGGAACCAAAGCCTACACCTTGCTTCCTCCGACTTCTTGGGCTCACCAAAAAGACAGCGTTCAAGTTCGCTACGACCGAAACTATGCGGTTGCGCTTCTCAAAGAAGCTGGCGTTGAACCTGGGTTAGAGCTTTCAATGTGGGTACCACTAGAGCCACGCGCATACAATCCAAGTCCAAGAAAAACGGCAGAACTTATCCAAGCAAACTTAGCCGATATTGGTATTGAATTGAAACTCTATACCGACGACCGATTTGACCGCACACAGTTGTCCTCTATTTCCTCAACAGACTTGTTGCTTACAGGCTGGATAGGCAATACCGGTGACCCGGACAACTTCTTACGTCCGCTGCTCTCATGCAGCTCTGAGCGTGCAGGGTTAAACGTCTCGATGTGGTGTAATTCAGACTTTGATTTCCTTCTCGACTTAGCATTAGAGATCAATCAACAAAGGCACCGTGTGAACTTGTACCGACAAGCCCAAAACATTCTCAATGAAGAAGTTCCTGTGATTCCTTTAGCTCATGGCGTGCAATTTCGCGTGCACGATCGTTCGCTAACAGGCTTTAAAGCAAGTCCTTTCAATGCCCAACCTTTTGATCAAGTCAGAAGAGAGGTGCAGTAATGTTTTGGTATACATTAAGACGTGTAAACTTATTCGTTATTACGCTAGGAATTCTGACCTTGGTAGGTTTTTCCCTGCTTCGATTAGACCAAACCTCACCTTGGGCAATTCAAGATTTTTGGCCCGGTTGGATTAGCTATATCACTGAATTATCGACGCTAAACTTTGGCCTAAGCAAACACGGTGTGCCTATCATCGATGAGTTGGTCCTGGTGTTCCCTGCAACGCTAGAGCTGTGCTTCTTTGCCTTTGTGTTGGCACTCATCATCGGTATCCCTTTCGGCACCATTGCTGGTATGAGACAAGGTAAATTTGTTGATACCACCATATCGTTCACCTCAATGGCCGGTTACTCTGCGCCTATATTTTGGGTCGCGTTGCTGATGATCATGGTGTTTTCACTGCACTTTGAAATGTTCCCAGTTGGTGGCCGATACGACCTACTTTACGAGATTGAACACGTGACTGGATTCGCGATGATTGACGCCTTTTTTGCCGAGGGTCGCTACCGTGCGCACGCACTACAAAGTGTTATCGAGCACATGGCGTTGCCTTGTCTTGTTTTAGCACTGGCGCCAACGACTCAGGTCATCCGATTGATGAGAGCGTCAGTGGCTGAAGTAATGACGCAAAACTACATCCGCGCTGCGCGAATTAAAGGTCTTTCCACTAGAGAGATCATCACGCAGCACGTGCTAAGAAACGCGATACCTCCGATTATTCCTAAGGTCGGTGTTCAGCTATCGAGTATGTTAACGCTTGCTATTGTTACCGAGTCTATCTTTAACTGGCCGGGCATTGGCCGCTGGTTATTGGATGCCTTATCGAATCAAGATTACGTTTCAATTCAAGCTGGTGTAATTGTGGTGGCTACCTTAGTTTTGACCGCTAATATTCTGTCCGATCTACTGGGCGCGATGATCAATCCACTGGTAAGGAAGGAATGGTATGCTAACAAATAACGTCTACCAAGAAGAACAGATTCCAACCCAGTTCGAACGTTTCTGGCGCAGCTTCCGCAGCAATAATCTAGCTATGTTTGGCTTGTGGTGTTTGGTGCTTATCATTCTGGTCACCGTCACTTCACCGTGGCTAGCCCCGCATGATGCACAAGAACAAACCGGTCACCTATTAACACCGCCCTCTTGGGATCCTGCGGGAACGGTAGAATACTTTTTGGGTACGGATGACTTAGGCAGAGATATTCTCTCTCGCCTAATAATTGGCTCTCAGTTAACCTTCGGCGCCGCGGTGGTGATTACCTTTATCGCAGCCGTCATTGGTTGTCTGATTGGCGTACTTGCTGGTATGACGCGCGGTTTACTATCAAGCACGCTAAACCACCTGCTTGATACTGTTATGTCGATTCCATCTCTTCTGCTGGCGATTATCTTCGTGGCATTCCTTGGCTTTGGGGAGTTTAATATCTTGCTCGCCTTGTGCTTGGCACTGATCCCGCGCTTTATACGCTCGGTGTACATTGCCGTGCATGCTGAAGTAGAAAAAGACTATATTCTGGCTTCTCGCCTTGATGGTGCGAACGATTTTTACCTGCTATGGAACTCAATCCTTCCGAACATCCTTACCGTGATCGCTCTTGAAGTTACGCTGGCACTGTCAGTCGCAATTCTTGATATCACGGCTTTAGGTTTCCTAGGGCTTGGCGCTCAAGCACCGAGTACCGAATGGGGCTCCATCTTGGGTGATTCGGTCGAGTTGATTTACCTTGCGCCATGGACAGTTACCCTACCCGGCTTAGCTATTATGTTTACAGTTATCGTGATTAACCTCGTCGGTGAAGGTGTTCGCCAAGCGCTAAATGCAGGAATCGAATAATGCCGTTACTTGATATTCGACATCTAACCATCGAGATTGAGACCCCTCAAGGGATGGTTAAAGCCGTAGATCGAATGAGTATTACCCTCAATGAAGGGGAAATTCGTGGCTTAGTAGGTGAATCAGGCTCAGGTAAGAGTTTGGTTGCAAAAGCGATCGTCGGAGTATGTAAAGAAAACTGGAAGGTTTCTGCAGACCGAATGCGCTTAGGTAATATCGACCTACTGCAATTGACGCCTAAAGAAAGACGCCGAGTGATCGCCCGCGATATCGCGATGATCTTCCAAGAGCCATCGACGTGTCTTGACCCTTCTGAAAAAGTAGGTAACCAGCTCGTTGAAGCGATCCCTTCCCATTCGTTTGAAGGTCGTTGGTGGCAACGATTTAAGTGGCGTAAGAAGCAAGCGATCGCGTTACTGCACAAAGTCGGCATCAAAGACCACTCTCGCCTAATGGACAGTTACTCTTATGAGCTGACAGATGGTGAGTGTCAAAAAGTCATGATCGCAATGGCGATCGCTGCCAAGCCAAAAGTCTTGATTGCTGACGAGCCAACCAACGATTTAGACCCAATTACACAGTCTCAAATATTGCGTCTTTTGAGTCGTATGAACCAGATCAATAACACCACCATCGTGTTGATCGGCCATGACTTAACCACCATTACCCAATGGGCGACTCGCATTACCGTGATGTACTGTGGTCAATCGGTAGAATCCGCTGATACACCGAAGCTGTTGGATGCACCAAAGCACCCGTACACCGTTGCTTTGTTAAAAGCGATGCCAGACTTTAACGACTGGATTCCCCACAAGGAGAAGCTCCAGTCTTTGCCGGGGTCAATTCCACCGCTGCAACATCTTCCTATTGGTTGTCGATTAGGGCCTCGCTGCCCATACGCACAAAGGCAGTGTGTCGAGATCCCACATACGAAACGTATCAAGAACCATAAGTTCAACTGTCACTTCCCTCTGAATATGGAGAAGAAAAAGAAATCATGAGTGCATTATTAGAAGTCAGTGATTTGTCTAAAGACTTTACGACTCGCTCTGGTCTTTTCCGTAAAAAGATTCATCAGGCGGTGAAGCCAGTTAGCTTTTCTCTTGAAGCAGGCCAGACAATTGGTTTTATCGGCCAGAATGGTTCTGGCAAATCAACATTAGCCAGAATGCTCGCAGGCATGGTGGAGCCAACCGCAGGCGAGATCCGCGTGAATGGCGAAAAGCTAGAGCACAAAGACTACTCGACTCGTTGTAAGCTGATTCGAATGATCTTCCAAGATCCGAATACGTCACTTAACCCGCGCATTCAGATCGGTCGAATTCTTGAAGGTCCATTAAAGCGAAACACCAACATGCCTCCAGAAGCTCGTATGCGTCGTGTGAAAGACACACTACTGCGCGTAGGCCTTCTACCGGAACATGCGTATTTCTACCCTCAGATGCTTGCTGCAGGCCAGAAACAAAGGGTTTGTTTGGCTCGTGCCTTAATACTTCAGCCATCCATCATTGTTGCTGATGAAGCTTTAAATGGTTTGGACATGGCAATGCGCTCGCAAATCATCAATCTGTTCTTAGAGTTACAAGAAGAGATGGGCGTATCGTTCGTTTATGTATCTCAACACCTCGGTATTGTTAAGCACATTACCGACAAGATTATTGTCATGCATGAAGGCAATGTGGTTGAGAGTGGGGAAACAGATCAAGTGCTAACCAATCCAACTCACCAAATCACCCAAAGATTGGTTGAGAGCCATTTCTCCAAAGCGCCGAACCACTAACCTGGAATCACGCTACATTTAGCAGAGGGGAAAAGTATGTATCGAACAGCTTCAATGCTTCCCCTCTTGTTGGTGCTGTTGTCCTTTAACGCGACAAGCACACCGCTCACATGGCTAGATAGAAGCTTCGTCGAAACTGCCTTTTATAACGTCGCGCTTCAACACGAATACTCCCAAGGCAACAAACCGCTCGCCAAGTGGAAACAACCGATCAAGATTTGGATCAATCATCGAGTGGGCGATGAGGAACTGCATCAAGAGCTCACAGAGCTTCATATCAAACACTTATCTGAAGTCACCCAACATCCAATAACAATCGTCAGTAAAGAGTCCGAAGCGAACGTTAAATGGATATACACAAGGCAGAGCCAGTGGGTAACTGAGGCGAAATCGGTGCTCAAGCTCAAATCAACTCAACATTTAAATAGCGCCATCTGCACGGCGGGCTATAGAACCAATTCTAAAGGCGAGATTGTATACGCTGGGATTGTAATCCCAGTTGATCAGGCAAGATCGCGAGGTAAGCTGGTCGCCTGTATCGTGGAAGAGATCACACAAGTTCTAGGCCTGCCGAATGATTCAGATAAAGCCTACCCTTCTATTTTCAACGACCACACGCCAGAAGACTTATTATCGCCGTTAGACGTAGTGCTACTGCAATTGCTGTATGAACCAGAATTGAAAGCTGGAATGACAAAATCTGAAGTAAAACCTATCGTTCGAAAGATACTCAAGAGATACAGCAAAACAGGTGTGCTTCAGCAAGCTTCTAAAGCCGCACAGCAAGCGCCTTTGTATCAGTTGATTGGGTATTGACGAATATACGTTGGAAGCAGCTTAGATGGGATAATTGAATGATAGCGCTGCCTAAGAAAGGCAACGCTGACTTACGATGTTACTGTATTACGAAAGAACTAGCGCTTAGCTGCCTGCTTTTTCAATTCGAAGTCGAACTCATCCGGGAACAAGATAACGCCTTCTTCTTGCTCGTTCGGGAATACTACAACAGCAAGTTCGTCG
Source organism: Vibrio sp. 10N.222.49.C9 (assembly GCF_041474985.1). Taxonomy (NCBI): domain Bacteria; kingdom Pseudomonadati; phylum Pseudomonadota; class Gammaproteobacteria; order Vibrionales; family Vibrionaceae; genus Vibrio; species Vibrio sp. 10N.222.49.C9. Next base: position 32,342 of record NZ_JBFRVD010000003.1, read on the forward strand.
TCTTCTAGACCGTTCGTCCAGCGACTGTGCCATTTGTTCAACGAAATAGACTCAGCTTTACACTCAGACCAATCACCCGTTGCCCATGATTCTGCGAACTCTTGGTTTGGCCATACTGGAACACAATCTTCATCTTCTGTGTTCAGCATTACACAACCGTGTTCATCGGTTAAGATCCATACTTCACGGTTTGCTACGATTTCTTTCACACAGTATTTCAGGCGTTGCTCGCCCGTGTACTTGTTGATTTCAGCGATTTTTTTATCGTCTAGCTGTGTAGTCATCTTAATTTCCTACTTTAGTCAGTAACTTTGCTCTTAAAGCTATTTTATGCCGAGTGTTGTTAACTTCAAACATTATCGATGAAGAAGAAAGTCTACTTCAAAGAAAAACGCCTGCTAAATAAGCAGGCGTTTAATATTAAGCGACTTGATTAAACAAGCTCACCTTGTAGCCAAGGCCAGCCTTGCTTCTTACGGCTTAGTGTATTTTCCATCATTAATACGCCGCCTTTCTCGTGCTTAACCAATTTCTCAGCCCACTCACCTTTGTATAGAAGACGAGTTTGAGCAGTAGTGATATCTGTTAGCATTACCGCAGCGAACGCTAGACCGTCTTTCTCACAACGCTCTTCAAGATCAGCTTCTAGCGCTTCGATCATGCCGTCTACTTGCTCAAGAGTCGCAAGTTCAACTTGACCAACAACAACATCACGACCGTTGAATGGGTAGCCTTTAAGGTCTTTTTCTACTAGCTGTGCAGCAGATAGGCCTTCGATGTTTGTTTTTGCGATTAGAAGCGCTTTGATGAATGCATCAACGTCAGTTACGCCAGCAATTTCAGCAAGCTCAGCAACCGCGTCTTTGTCTTTTTGAGTACATGTTGGAGAAGCGAAACCAACTGTGTCTGAAAGAATTGCAGACATCATTAGTTTAGCGATTTGTTGAGAGATTGCGTGACCTTCAATCTTGAACATGTTGAAAAGTACAGTGTTTGTACAACCAACAGGCCAGATCCAAGCTTCCATTGGGTTTACTGTCATCACGTCGCCTAGACGGTGGTGATCAACAATACCTACGATCTCTGCATCAGCAACATCATCTGGTGCTTGTGCTAGATCTGAGTAGTCTACTAGCCAGATTTTCTCACCAGCAACAGAAGTACGAAGCTCTGGCTTTTCAGCACCAGCGACTTCTAGAATGTGTTGAGTTTCGCGGTTGATCTCGCCTTGGCGAATTGGTGTCGCTTCCTCGCCACGAGCCTTAAGAAGCTCAGTTGCAACTAACGCACTACAAATACTGTCACTATCAGGGTTTTTGTGACCAACAACTAAAATCATGTTTCTTCCTATTACACTAACAATTATGACTCTACCTTTAGAGCCTCTCTTTATTAGCCATACTTTACCTCATTTTTTTAGATTGGTCATGTTTCGTGGGTTTAGCCAATAGTAACAATAGATAAAAAAACAACAAATGCAATTGATAATTATTATCATTCGTATATATTTATCTTAAGCCACTAATTTTGAGTAACACCTATGGATCGACTAATCTCTTTTTTGCCAAGCAGTAGTGCTGCGAAAACAACTCAGTTTTCACTGTCATTTAAGCGCCTGCTTTTGCCTGTCTCACTTGCAGCTTTGGTTGCAGCCCCAGCTACACGAGAGCTGACGGTGACTACTTTGTCAGACGCGTTTTGGGCAGTGTCTTGTTATGTTGCTTTAACCTTGGCTATTTACCACTGGTTAAGTCTGTACATAAACAAAGATAACGTCTTCAATAAGCTCGTCCATCAATCTCGTTCAAACCAAGTGGTATTCGCGGCTCTCATGGGCGCGTTGCCCGGCTGTGGCGGTGCGATAGTGGTAACCACACAATTTATCTCGGGAAAACTCGGATTCGGCGCAGTTGTTGCGGTGCTCGTCTCAACCATGGGTGACGCGGCGTTCCTGCTCATAGCGAGCGAGCCTAAGACAGGTTTAGCCATGATGGCGATGGGCGTGATCGTGGGTACTGCGTCAGGCCGAATCATTAACTTGTTTCACGCAGACGACTTCTTACGCCCAAAAAAAGCAGAGAAAAATGAAGTGGTGAGCAGCTGTGCTTCTCAATCTCAAGACAAAGAATCGGTCTCTAAAAAAGCGATAAACCTGCAAGGTTACCTGTGGTCTGTACTGATTATTCCGGGTGCTGCCGTTGCCCTACTTGGCTCTTTTCAAGTCGATGTGAACGAGCTGCTCGCTTTGCCTGAAATGTCGATGGAATGGGCGGGGACAGTTTTGCTGATCAGCTCGATGTTTCTGTGGGGGCTAACCCGTGAAATTGAGGATTACAAATCAGCCGTGAGTGAGGACGAAAAGTGTATAGGCTCTCACCCATTGCAAAAGACCGCTCAAGATACAAACTTTGTCACCGCTTGGGTGGTGGTTGCCTTTCTTTTCTTTGAATTTGGCTCTGTGATAGCAAATGTTGATTTTGCGACGCTATTCTCAAGCTGGGGCATCATGCTCCCCCTGGCTGGCGTGTTGATGGGTTTGCTACCGGGCTGTGGACCGCAATTATTGGTCACTAGCTTATACCTTTCAGGCGCCCTGCCACTTTCGGCTCAGGTAGGTAACGCAATTTCAAATGATGGAGATGCGCTATTCCCTGCGATTGCGATGGCTCCCAAAGCGGCACTGGTCGCGACCTTATACTCTAGTGTGCCCGCACTAATCTGTGCTTATAGCTACTGGTTTATATTTGAGATCTAACTTGAGTAGAGTTAACTCCATAGGCTTCTGTAAGGTCGGTACTTTGTATCGGCCTTTTTGTTTCCGCCTGCTTAAGTCTTTCCACAGGTTCTTTTTACATTCCCTTCCTGCTTCACTGCTTCTACCACCTCTCTCAAACAGCGCGTTACAGCCTGTCTCAAAAACGCCCTCTATTAGCCCTGTATAATGCTTATTTAGAAACACCAACACTGATATCAAAAATACAAAAAGCCCCTGTAAGAGTGCTTACAGGGGCTTTAATTCAAGCTTTAATCTTGGTTCTTAAGACAAGACTTAAGAAACTTCGATTGGACCACCGAATGAAGTTACTGGAGGCAGTTTGCCTTGGAACTTCTCGAAATCAACCAAACATGTGTTTGCTGACGTTGCTTGAGCAAGTTCAGACGTACCGATATCTTGAGTCAGTGTGTTTGGATCGCCGTATGTATCTAGCGCGCCCACTTTCTCGTTGATCGGACCGTACCAAGCACCTTCTTCGATACGAACAACACCAGGAGCGTAGCTATCCATTAGAACAGCACCTGCTAGTAGTTGACCACGGTCGTTAAACACACGTACTACATCGCCATCTTTGATGCCTTTCTTCTTAGCATCTACTGGGTTGATGTAGATTGGCTCACGGCCTTGTACCGCGTAAGTCGCACGCCACTCTTCAGATTCACACATCTGAGAGTGAAGACGCTTGTCTGGGTGACAAGATTGTAGCCAGTACGGGTGCTTGTCAGAGCCTGGACCACCGTGTGAACGTTCAGATTTCTCGAACCACATTGGGTGTTCTTGACAGTGCTCGTAACCCATGTTGCCAACAGTACGGCTTGTGATTTCGATGAAACCAGAAGGCGTGCCTAGTGCGTTGATCTCTGGATCTTCACGGAATGAAGCGTGACGAGTCCATGGCTTACCTTTGCCGAAGTCTAGGAAACCTTTCTCCCAGAACTCAGCAAACTCAGGCATTTCGAAGCTACCTTCGTTTGATGCGCGACATTCGTCGTACAGAGATTTAACCCACTGCATTTCGTCCATACCACGCGTGTAATCGTCGTAACGACCCCAACGCTTAGTTAGGCTAGACATGATCTCGAAGTCAGTCTTAGACTGGAACAGAGGATCCACTAGCTTGTGCATTGCGATCAAACCACGGCCAGAGTACGCGCCGTAACCATCGATATCGTTACGTTCCCACTGAGTACAAGCTGGAAGAACAATATCAGAGTGACGACAAGTTGCAGTCCAAGCGAAATCAACAGCCACTACAGTTTGTAGGCTCTTGAATGCTTTACGCATCTTGTTGCGATCTTGGTGGTGGTGCCACGGGTTGTTACCACTGAATACCATCATCTTGATGTCAGGCAGTGTCACTGTTGCGCCGTTTGCTTTGATCTTCTTACCTGGCTCTAACAGGCTATCTACCCAACGAGCAACAGGGATTACGCGGCTGTAACCGTTGTAATCAGTGTTAGTGTGCTTAGGCGATTGACCTTTGTCGATGTTCAGCGGGAATGAACCCGGAGCAGCGAAGCCAGTTGAAGATACACCGATACCAGAGTAGTGGTGACCGTAAGAGATACCACCGCCCGGAAGACCAATTTGGCCAACCATTGCTGCGATAACTGCACACATCCAGTAAGGCTGTTCACCGTGCTCTTGACGTTGGATACTCCAACCAACAAGAATCTGTGTACGACCGTTAACCAGCATCTTAGCGAAGTCACGAATAGAGTCCGCGCTTGCGCCACAGATAGCAGAAGCCCATTCTGGCGTCTTCTCAACTCTGTCTTTCGTTTCACCTTGAACGTACTTGATGAAATCTTCAAAACCTAGACAGTAAGTTTCGATGAACTTCTTGTCGTATAGGCCTTCGTTGTAAAGAACGTGAGCAACACCAAGCATGAACGCCACATCAGTTTGTGGGTTGATGTACATTTGCTCGTTTTCTAGGTAACGACCTGTTTTGTTTTTAACAGGGTCAACAGAAACAACGTTGATCTCTTTCTTAGCAACTTTTTCTTTCAGCTGTTCTAGGTATGCGAACGACTCGTGAGTCTCACATGTCCAACCTACTTGAAGGTTTTTAACTGGATCGTTACCCCAAAGAACAATGTTGTCACTGTTTTCTAGGATAAGTTCCCAAGATGTACCTTGTGCGTAAACTTCAGTAGAACCTAGCACGTAAGGCATGATCGTTTGACCAGCACCTGTTGAGTAGTCACCGATTTTCTTCACAGAGTAACCGTGAAGTGCCATTGCACGTTGCATGTGGTTAGTACAGCTGTGGAACTGACCTGTTTGTCTCCAACCAGTTTGACCGGTGTGAAGCGCCCATGGACCGTAATCTTTCTGTACGCGCTCTAGCTCGCGGTAAACAAGGTCTAGTGCCTCATCCCAAGTCACACGAATAAAGCGGTTGTTACCACGCGTGTCTGCGCTGTACTTATGCTTCTTCAACCAATCTAGGCGAACCATTGGGTAACGCACACGTGATGGGCTGTAGATAATACCTTTAATACCTTTCAGCATCTCTGTTGGGTGCTGATCGATTTCTAGAGGTTTAATTTCTTGTACTTTACCCGCGTAAACGCGAGCTCGGAATGCACCCCAGTGAGAACCAGAGACTTTCCACGCGCCGTCTGTTTCTGCAGCAGATGCTGAAGCCGACGCCAATAAGCTTGGACCGATAACCGATGCCGCACTTGTCGTCGCGACACCTTTCAGAAAACTTCTTCTTGTAATTGCCATTGTGTTACTCCAATTGACGTCTTATTAGTGATGGCCTTCAGAAAAATCTGATGAGTGCTTCTGTAGATACTTAAGAACCAATGCTTCTGTATCTGTATCGAAGTTAACGAATGCAATCATACCATCTAGCATGCCTACCCAACCGTTAGCGCTGAAGTGAGCTTCATCTGGCTGTGAGTGACACGTTGAACAGTTAGATTGGTACGCTTGACTAGCTGCGTTCCAGATTGGATCGAAGTTATCAACCATAGACTCTTTCTTCATCCAAAGTGCTAGGTTAACTTCTTCCCAAGGAAGGCCAGTTAGCTCATCTTCTTTCTTCTCACCAACAGTGATTACGTCACTTTGAGATACTTCTTTCGTCAAGATTGCAGTCGAGATGTTCATACCGAAGTCTTCTTGGATTACACGTCCGAAGCCTTTCGCTTTACGCCAACCGTCGATTTGAATCTTGATCATGTCGCCTTTTTCGTCGATCACAGCAACTTTACTTGCAGGGCTTAATAGACCCGCTTCAACTTCAGCTGTTTCATCTGTGTACATTGGTAGGTGACGAATAGAGATCACGTCTGAACCATTTGCGTAAGATGTGCTGCTTGCTACGTTTTCTAGCTCGCCAACAATACCGCTCGCTGATGCCATATCTAATGGAAGGTTGTGAGCAATACCTTTGTGACAGTCAACACAGCTTTGATCACGCTCTGCCGCGTTCTTCATCTGAATGCGCGCTGTTGGGCGCATGTTTTCGAAATCCATTGAATCGTAGTTGTGGCAGTTTTTACACTCTAGAGATTTGTTCGAAGAGAAGCGATCCCATTCGTGTTTAGCCAGTTCGATACGACGAGCTTCGAATTTCTCAGGCGTATCTAGGTCACCAAATACTTGAGCGAATACTTCTTTAGAAGCTTGCATCTTACGAGCGATTTTTGCTGTCCATTCATGTGGAACGTGACAGTCAGGACAAGTAGCACGTACACCAGAAGTGTTTTTCCAGTGAACCGTTTCTTGTAGTTCTACGTATACGTTGTCACGCATGGTGTGACAGCTTACACAGAATTCTTCTGTATTTGTGTGTTCTAGCGCTGTATTGAAACCGCCCCAGAAAATAACACCGGCGATAAAGCCACCCATAGTTAGTACACCAAGACTGATGTGTACTGCTGGGCGAGTCATTGTGCGCCATAATTTAACTAAAAATGATTTCATGTTTAGCTCTCTTAAATATTGATTTTAAAAAATGTTGTTACTAGAGGGCATTACATGCCGCCATGAGCACCAGGAGGTCCGAATACAAACACTTGCAGTGCCCAAACTATGAAGCCGTAACCGCCTACAAAAGCCACACTTAATATTGGAAAGAGAACAACCGCAATGAAGAGGAATGACTTCCACTCCAACGAGCGTTTTTCGCCAGTTTCAATTTTTTTAACATCACTCATACATTTTGCCTATTTTGTATTTAGTAATTCTGAGTAGCTCATTCTAAGGAGCTAAAGTTCTTGAGTATCTAACAACAAATTTTAGACCATACACAAAGTAAGGTTCAATCAAATCCCCCGTTATAACCCTTGCTAATCAATACTTTTTTGAGCTCATCCAAACTTGTTTTCAGTTAAACAAAGTTATTAAAAACTATTAACAAATGTGAAGAATTAAGTATATTTCACAAATGTTAAAAACAAACATTTGCGCAACTATTTAGCAACCAATTTTAACCTTTCACCTACTAAGTAGTAGCTAAAAAAGCCTAAAATCACCAATATTTTGTGTTTTGTTTGTTAAATCATTGGGTGTTTTTTGAGTAAGCTGGAATGAAGCTAAAATGCATCATTTGGCACTTTCAGATATGATGGGGACCTACTTAAAAGGAAACATTATGCAAGACGTTATTGATATATCTTGGTGGCAGTTATTGTTCTTCAGCTCACTTCTCTTGCTACCCATTACCATCAACCACAAGTTAAAACTCGGCCTTGGCAAAGAGGCTTCTATCAGCATCATTCGTATGGTTATTCAGCTATTTCTGGTGGGACTTTACCTAGAATACTTGTTCACTTTGAATAGTTTGTGGGTCAATTTGCTGTGGTTATTTACTATGATTATCGTCGGTGCAAGCTCGATTGTTGAAAAATCTAGACTGCCAAGAAACCTACTTTTGGCTCCTGTCGCCGTTAGCCTTGCGGTAACTTGTGTACCTATTGTCTTGTTCATCTGCTTTTTCATCATTAAGCCGACACCGGTTTTTAACGCGCAGTACCTTATCCCAATCGCAGGGATGTTATTGGGTAATAGCTTAAGCAGTAATATCGTGGCATTGCAGAACCTGTTTGGTGCCTTTGAAACACAGAAATCAGAATATGAAGCAGCAATCGCGTTAGGCGCGTCTCCTACTTATGCTGCTGCGCCTTTTGTACGTAATGCAATACAGAAAGCGATGTCCCCTATCATGGCCTCTATGGCAACCACAGGCTTAGTAACGCTGCCGGGAATGATGACTGGACAGATCTTAGGTGGTGCTTCACCGATGATCGCGATTAAGTATCAACTGATGATCATGCTGGCGATTTTCGTGATGATGAGCTGCTCTCTAGCCCTTGTACTTCACCTCTCATTGAAGACATCTCTGACCAAAGAAGGGCGAGTTCTCGCTCAAATACAGCCTTCGAAATAACCTCCTTACTCCACTTAGATCTGGTTACTCACTGAATTTGAGACAGGTTATCCACAGAAACTGTGGATAACCAAATCAATATAGATCCTTTTTTGTCCATTTCGACCCAAGGAAAGATCATCGCCTTCGATCTTTGGGTGATTTCAAAGACATATACACACATGGTAATCAGCGCTGTTGAATTTTCAGATGATCATTAGAGAGATGAAGAAGTAGGTTTTCCACAAATAAAAAACGGCCTGCAATGCAGGCCGTCTTGTAAATGTCATAAGTCAGTTCAGTGTTTCCACAGAGCGTTAACTCATTTCGTCAACTGAGTTAGTCACGTAGGTAGATCAACCAGTACCACATACCAACAAAGATACCGCCGCCAATGATGTTACCGATGGTAACGGGCAGCAAGTTGTTCATCAGAAAGTCCATCATGTTCAGATCAACATAGTCCGCAGGATTAGCGCCCGTCATTGTCCAAAATTCAGCTGGAGCAAATGTTTTGATGCCGATAGCTAAAGGCACTTGGAACATATTTGCAATACAGTGCTCAAAACCAGCCGATACGAACATCGCTACAGGTAAAATCATTACCGCAATTTTGTCAGTCAGAGTACGTCCACTAAACGTCATCCATACCGCGATACAAACTAATACATTACACATGATGCCGAGCGCGATAGCTTGGATAAAATCATGGTGCATCTTATGTTGAGAGATCGCCATTGCATTCAAACCCACTTGGCCGTGGTCGAACATGTACTGTTTGGTCAGTAACATACAAGCCACCAGCAGCAATGCGCCAATCAAGTTACCTACATAAACCGTAGCCCAGTTCTTAACGAGCGTGCGCCAACTAATCTTGCCACTTGCACGAGCAACCAGAGTCAGCACCGAACTGGTAAATAGCTCACCACCGGTAACAACAACGAGAATTAAGCCCAAGCTAAATGCAAGGCCACCTAATAAGCGAGTAATACCCCACGGCAAATCACCAGCACCAGTCGTTACGATGGTGTAAAACACAAACGCAATACCGATATGTATGCCAGCGGAAATCGCTAGGAGAAAAGATTTGATTGGATCTTTGGTTGCTTTACCTACGCCAATATCTGCAGCGCGCTCAGCCATTTGTGGCGGTAATAATGAGTCAAATTGGTTTAGATTCATGATGATTTACATTTTGAAACATGTCGTCGGGAGCGCGATAATCCTCTCTTTCATTTCTGAATTCAAGAGCTATTTTAGGCACAAAATAGCTCTCACAGCCTTGTTGAAAGCAAATAGTCCGAGTTATTCCAAATTCATACGACTTTAGTAGTAAAAAGAAAACTCTGCTGAATGATTAGTTATCAGCATAGAAAATAACACATCTATAAATATCAACAAGTTACGTTAAAAATCAAAGAATAACGTACACTAAAATGGCTCACAGAGCGCTTTTATTTCTAGATTTTGACATAGATCAACAGAACGTAAAAAAAACGCCCTAAGGCGCTTTTAACTCAATCACAAATAAAGAAATTAGTGATGCTAAACCGAAGGTGCAATCACTTCTTCTGATGATTGTTCTAGGGTTGAATCCTCTAGAGTAGATTCAACAGCTGGGGACATCACATCAGAGTCACTTTCGTTGGCCACTTTGCCACCTAAGCTTTTCAAACTATCCACTAACTCTTCTAAGCTTTTAATGTGAGCATCACTCTTGGTAATCTGCTCACCGAGCAACTCACTGTGCTTGGTTGCTTCAGACAGTTGCTGCGCTTGCTTCTGGTTTTCAGACTCCAGCTTAGCTAATTGCTCAGTCAAAGTTTTAATCTCTGACTTTAATGACGCCGTCATGTCTGAGCCTTTCAGCGCTTTAACACTCGCTACAATTTTTTGAGACTGAAGACGCAATACAACATCACGGTGATCTTCATCATTAACCACTCGTGAAATGCTCAATAACTGGTTCTCTGCATTCAAAACCGACTGTTCGAACTGGTCGCCTTTTACGCTCGCCAGCACTTTGACTTCGTGAGCAACACTGCGTACGTGGTTTAATTCGAACTCCGCAGCGTGAACTGCGTCTTCAATGATAGACTTTTCACGGGGACTGGCTTTCACTTGGCTTTCTGCCAAAGCAATTTGAGATGCCGCTTTAGCAAACGTCAGTGGAACAACGTCATCGAAATCTTCATCTTCCAAGAACTCTAATTCGTTCTTCAAAGGTTCGATGTATTTCTTATGCGCCACTTTAACTTCTAGTAAGCGAGCATTGTTAAGAAATTCCACCTGCGCTTCTTGAGCGTCTTCAAGCTCATCGACCAGCACATACTCGAACAACTCGCTGTATTCTGAATACAAACGTTTGTAGCTCGAGGTAAACATGGTATCTGCGCCAAGAAACTTCAGGTAATCCATTTGGACAATCGAATCCGCGAGTACTCGATCAGCCTTCTTCTTTAACACTAAGATCGAGTCATAGTTTGATTTGATCAAAGCGATTTTTTCATCGAAGGCTTCAGCGTAAGTTAGGCTCGAAAAAATGGAGTAACTCTTGGTTATCCGAGTTTCGTCTTTAAGTAAGTCCGCATAAATGCTTTCAGCATCATCCCATGCGTCTAATAGTTCATTGTAATTCTCTGGTGCATAGAGAGACAATTGAGCATGGTCTTCAAGCTTAACTTCCCATTCGGAGTAAACGCTTTGGACAGACTGAAATGAACGGACCTCTATTGTCGATTCATTATTGTTGTTTGTGGTTTGGTTCGCGTCTGTCTGCTCTGAGGGTGTGCTTTGACAACCTGAGATAGCAAATAGCATACTGATCGTTAATGCTACTTTGTTCGCTCTCACTTATGCATATCCTTTTTATACAATATTCGCTCAATGCAAATTATTTCTAGTCACAATATATTACAACTACTTAGCAATAAACATCACTGATGATTTAAGTGGGTGCAAATCACCCAATATAACCAAAATAAACTCATCACTCGATGATTAATCAATCAATTTGGTATCACTTATCAATTCTCTTTATTTGCTATTGCCTGAGCCGAGAATGCGCACTAAGGTGAAGGTAGAGAACGTTATGAATATATAGGTTAATTATGAAGTACAACGCTGAACATATTGCTGATTTAAACCTCCTTCTTCAATTTGATGTAAGTAGTGCAGCTACTGGAATTAAAGTTCATCAAGAGGCTGCTCAAGAAACTCAAGACGCTGTTAAGCGCCTATTCGAAAAAAACCTTTGTACTCAGCCAGACGGCGGTTACCTAACAGATGAAGGTATCGAGATGGCAGAGCGCGCAGACAAGCTTCTTCGCGTACTAAACTAAAGCTCCATTGTTCTAGTAAAAACTCCACTTGCTTCGGCCGTGGAGTTTTTTCATTTTTGGGCAAAGCTTTGTTAGGCTTATTGTAAATTCGTCATTTGCAGTTGTGAGGAACACATGGCTTCTATATTTATTGTCGGTGCAGGATGGGTAGGTGCACCTTTATCTGAACATTTAGAAAAACATGGTAACCGAGTAGTGGTCACGAAAACGACCCAAGCGGGAGCAGATGCCATTGGTAGCGAACAAATTCCATGTGAAGTGTTTAGCTTTGATTCATCCGATCCACAACAGACTATCGGGCGACTATATTCATTGTTACTCGAAAACAACACTGAAATTGTGATTGGCAGCTTCCCTCCTGGCTTTAGAAAAGGAGCAGGACAAGAGTATGCCGACTACTGGCAGCAACTCACCAATGCATGCCAAAAGGCCAACATTAAAAAGCTCATTATGGTTAGTTCAACTACGGTATACCCAACTAAGCCGGGTGTGCTGAACGAGCTGGATGCATCACTCCCCCTTTCGACCTCAGATAACGAGCACGCGTCTTTATTTTCCGATAACGCACGAATCATGCTGCAAGCTGAACAGTCAGTGATTGATTCCGGTATCGACTACACCATTCTTCGCTTTAGTGGCTTAATCGGCCCAAGCCGTCACCCATCACGCTTCGCAAGCAAGTTAAAACAAGTCAGCACTCAAGCTCCAGCCAACATGCTGCACCTTGATGATGCAATTGGTGCTGTCGATTTCGCTATCAGTCAACTGCATAATGAAATAGTTAACGTGACCACACCAAATACAGTCAGTAAGGCGGAGTTTTATGCCGCGGCACTGAAAAGCGCCAACAGCAGTGAGCCTCTGCCCGCTGTTGTTGATACCCCAGACAAGTTAATCTCTTCGAAGAAGATTCTCGACTTAGGTTATTCATTTAAATTCGAATCCACACTGGACGCACTTCATGACTGAACAATCTATTGCTAACAAAAATCCCAACATAAAACTGCATCGCTCAGTCGACAGCCTTTGGAACTTTATGTCGATGGGTCACAAGGTTACGCCTTCCGACTGTATCTTTGTATTGTGTAGCAACGATACTCGCGTAGCTGAATATGCAGCCGAGCTTTATCACCAACAGATCGCGCCTTACATCGTTTTTTCTGGCGGTGTGGGGCGCTTTACCGAAAGAAGCTTTGAACGCTCAGAAGCAGAAACATTCGCTTCTATCGCACGAGATTGTGGCGTGCCTGACTCTGACATTATCATAGAGAAACACGCAACAAATACTGGGGAAAATGTACGATTCACTCATGAGTTGCTGACAGAAAAAGGGTTATCGCCGAAGAGGCTAACCTTAGTTCAGAAGCCCTTCATGGAGAAACGTACCTACGCAACCTTCAGTAAACAATGGCCTGACGAAACTTCCGAGATTACCGTGACGTCGCGATGGCAAACTTGGGATGATTACTTTAACGAAGAGTTGCCGTTAGATATGGTGTTAGGCGCATTAATTGCTGATTACGAGCGAATCAAATCCTACCCAGAGAAAGGCTTTCAGATTGAGATGCCGATCCCCGACGACGTTGACCACGCCTATCAAGCATTGAAGAAGCTCGGTTTCGAATAAGCAAAAGTTAGACTTTGAACAAAGTAAAAGCTCGGCAGGAAATAAAACAAAAGCTCGGCTTGGAAGAAAGCAAAACACAGGCCCAATAAACAAAAACGGTGACACTTGGTCACCGTTTTTCGTTCTTTCGCGTTAGCAAATAGAGCTGCTTATTTACCTAACGCTTCTTTGTAGTGCAGACGGCAAACAGAAACGTATTTGTCGTTACCGCCAATAGCCACTTGGTCGCCCTCAGCAATCGCCACACCGTGCTCGTCGGTACGAATTACCATGTTCGCTTTACGGCCACAGTGACAAATTGTTTTAAGCTCAACAAGTTTATCTGCCCAAGACAGTAAGTAACGGCTACCTTCAAACAGTTCACCCAGGAAATCGGTACGTAGGCCGTAACAAAGTACAGGGATGTGCAGCTTATCAACCACTTCTGTTAATTGGTACACCTGCTCCTTCGATAAAAATTGGCACTCATCGATCAAAACACAATGACGCTTTTCTTCCTCATTGAGCTTTTTGATCGCATCAAACATGTTGGTGTCATTTTTAAACAGCTGAGCTTCAGATTGCAGACCAATTCGTGAGCTCACTTTACCGATACCATAGCGATCGTCCAAAGCTGCCGTAAAGATCACTGGCGTCATGCCACGTTCTTGGTAGTTGAATGAAGATTGAAGAAGCGTTGTTGATTTACCCGCATTCATTGCCGAGTAATAAAAATACATCTGAGCCACAGAAATATTCCTGTTAATTAAAAGTTGAAGATAGAAAAGGTGAAAATAGAGAATTCGTGCTAGAAAAAAGGGCTGAAAATCAGCCCTTTTTATAAGATTTACTTACGACGCCAAGTCGTACCTTCTGGGCCATCTTCCAGAACAATACCCAACTCGTTTAGCTTATCACGTGCAAGGTCGGCATTTGCCCAATCCTTTGAAGCACGAGAGTCGTTACGCAGTTTGATCAACGCTTCGATTTCAGCCACTTCGTCGTCGTTACCTGCCGCATCACCTTGTAGGAAGGCTTCTGGCTCTTGGTGAAGAATACCGATGATGTCTGCTAGTTCACGCATCAATGCACCCAGTCCGCTTGCTTTTTCAATGCTTTCAGGCTTGATACGGTTGATTTCACGAGCCATTTCAAACAGTACTGAATAAGCTTCAGGTGTGTTGAAATCATCGTTCATCGCTGTAGAGAATCGAGTCACGTACTCTTCGCCACCGGCAGGAGCGGCTGTAAGGTCTAGGCCACGAAGTGACGTGTATAGACGCTCTAGTGATGCGCGAGCTTGGTTTAGGTTATCTTCGCTGTAGTTTAGCTGGCTACGGTAGTGACCAGACATTAGGAAGTAACGTACCGTTTCAGCATCGTAATGTGCTAGCACGTCACGGATAGTGAAGAAGTTACCTAGTGACTTAGACATCTTCTCTTTGTCTACCATCACCATACCACTGTGCATCCAAGTATTTACATACTGAGTGCCGTGCGCGCAGCAAGACTGTGCGATTTCGTTTTCGTGGTGAGGGAACTGCAGATCTGAACCACCACCGTGGATATCGAAGTGGTTACCAAGAATAGACGAGTTCATTGCTGAACATTCGATGTGCCAACCTGGACGACCCGGGCCCCATGGCGATTCCCATGTAGGTTCACCTGGCTTAGACATCTTCCAAAGAACGAAGTCTAGTGGGCTGCGTTTTGCAGATTCAACATCAACGCGAGCACCCGCTTGAAGCTGATCAAGGTCTTGCTTTGAAAGCTTACCGTATTCGTCGAATTTCTTTACTTCAAACATCACGTCGCCGTTGCTTGCAACGTATGCGAAACCACGTTCAATCAGCTTTTCAACAAGCTCGATGATTTCAGTGATGTATTCTGTCGCACGAGGCTCAACATCTGGACGCTTCATGTTCAATGCATCAAAGTCAGCGTGCATCTCACCGATTAAACGCTCAGTCAGAGAGTCACAAGACTCACCGTTTTCGTTAGCGCGTTTGATGATTTTGTCATCGATATCTGTGATGTTACGAACGAAATTCAAATCGTAACCAAGGTAACGAAGGTAACGAGTTACTACGTCGAAAGAAACGAACGTACGACCATGACCAATATGACAGAGATCGTATATGGTTACCCCACAGACATACATGCCGACTTTGCCAGCTGTAATTGGTTTGAATTCCTCTTTCTGTCTTGTGAGCGTGTTATATATCTTCAGCATGATCTCTATCTATTTTATGGATTAATGAAAATAAGCTCGCAGTATAACAAGTCATACCTTAATAGGTAATCCCTAAAAGCAGGAATTATACCAATCACGGTAAGTAGATGGTCATAAATAGCGCAGAAAAAATGCTTGAGAACAAGGAAGCTCTTTTCGACAAAAAGTTTCGATAAGTAGTTATTCTACATTCAAAATTTCTAACGACGTTATCAAGTGTTTTAACAAGCTAGGATGGCCAGTTATTTACTACGATTGGTATTACCTCAAACATCCGAGTTAAGTTAATGATTTGGTGATTTGAAAGTCTGCCAACATGCGCTAGAATTCGAACTTCATATTAAAAAGACAGTAAGGTAACAATCATGATCATCCTTCACACAAATTTTGGTGATATCAAAGTTCAACTTAACGAAGAAAAAGCACCAGAAACAAGCGCAAACTTTCTACAGTATTGCCGTGACGGTTTCTACGACAACACACTATTCCACCGTGTTATCGATGGTTTCATGATTCAAGGCGGCGGCATGACTTCTGGCCTTAAAGAAAAGGCAACTCGTGCAACGATCAAGAACGAAGCAAACAACGGTCTAGCGAACAAAGTTGGTACGCTAGCAATGGCTCGTACTATGGAACCGCATTCAGCGAGCTCTCAGTTCTTCATCAACGTTAACGACAACTCTTTCCTAAACTTCCGTAGCGAAAGCCTAGACGGTTGGGGCTACTGTGTATTCGCAGAAGTTGTTGAAGGCATGGACATCGTAAACAAGATTAAAGGTGTTAGCACTGGTTCTATGGGTATGCACCAAGATGTACCTCTAGAAGAAGTGATCATCACTGGTACTACAATCGAAGCTTAATTCATCGCTTTCGGTTAGTATTGATGAGCCGATAAAATCAGGATATAGGGAGCGAATCGCTCCCTTTTTTTAGACCTATGAAAACATATTTTATATCAGATCTGCACCTTTCTCCGTCACGAGAAGACATCACAGACTGCTTCTTAACCTTTATGAAGAAAGAAGCCGTAGAAGCGGATGCACTTTACGTATTAGGTGACCTTTTCGAATTCTGGATTGGTGACGATGATAAGAGTGAATTCGCGACTTCTATCCGCCAAGCGTTTATCGACTTAGTGAAAACAGGCGTGCCTTGTTACTTTACTCAAGGGAACCGCGACTTCTTAGTCGGCAAAAAATTTGCTAAGCAAACGGGCGTACAACTTCTCGACGAAGTTTCTACGATCGATATCTACGGGCAAAAAGCGGTAGTATTGCATGGAGATACCCTATGTACTGAAGATGTAAAGTACCTCGCCTTTCGCGAAAAAGTGCATCAGCCATGGTTACAATGGGTCTTCAACCGAATTCCATTTTTCATCAAGAAGAAAATTGTTTCAAAGGTTCAATCAGATATCAAAGATGACAAGCAGACCAAGTCTCTCGACATCATGGATGTGACACAGCAAGAAGTCGAAGATGTGATGGAACGAAACAATGTCGATCTGATGATCCACGGCCATACTCACCGCCCAGACATCCATACATTCAATGCTAACAATTGCACTAAAACCCGTATCGTACTTGGCGATTGGTATACGCAAGGCTCAGTGCTGGTGTTCACGCCGCAAAGTTTTGAACTACAGAATCGAGCGTTTAGCAATAGCTTTTAACATCACGCTTAAACTTTCACTTTGATTATTATTGTCGGTCAGACTTTCTTAGAAAGTGTATGGTAATTTCTAGTGAATTAGCTATTATCTCTCTACCAGAAATAAACCGAACACAGTACCAAGTTGAAATATTCATACGTAGCGCGTCAACCAATACTCGACACAGGCAAGAAAACCATAGGTTACGAGTTGCTATTCAGGGATGGTCCTAAGAACACTTTCCCTGAAGTAGAGCCGGAGCTCGCTACTAGCCGTTTGCTTTCCGATCACTTCTTATCGACCCACTATAATACGTTGGGTGATAAGCTTGGGTTCGTGAACTTCCCATATGCAAGCCTAATCAACTTAGTCCCTACTCTGTTCCCCAAAGAAAGCCTCGTTGTTGAGGTTCTTGAAGACTGCGAACCAACAGACGAATTACTTGAAGCAATCAAAACCATCTTTGACGCGGGTTATACCATTGCGCTAGACGACTTTGTGCCAAGTAAAGCTTGGAAGCGCTTCTTACCCTACGTTTCAATTATCAAGTTCGATATCCGTTTGACGCCAATTGCCAAAGCAGCGATGTTTATGAACTCTCTCAAAGGGCTAGATATCAAGTTCCTTGCTGAGAAAGTAGAAACGTACGAAGAATACCAAGAAGCGAAAAAAGCAGGCTTCACCTACTTTCAAGGTTATTTCTTTAGCAAGCCAGAGATGATCCAAACGCGTGCGCTCAACCCGGCATTCCTGACGACCGTTCAGCTGTTAAAAGAGATTGCGCACGACCCTATCGACTTTGGTGAAGTAGAGCGTTTGATTACGCTCGATGTGACCATGTCGTATAAGCTACTTACCTACGTAAACTCCGCTGGCGGTTCACCAACAACGATTCGTTCATTCCGCCAAGCGCTTATTTACCTTGGTGAACAGAAACTGCGTAAGTTCGTTTCACTGGTGGCTATCGCATCCGCGAAAGAAGATAAGCCGGACTCACTTTATGGCTTAGCGGTAATACGCGCACGTCAGTGTGAACTCTTGGTTGAGAAGATGAATGTTAAGGTTGAGCCTGGACAAGCCTTTTTGACCGGTATGTTCTCTCTGTTGGACTCACTCTTTGACCAACCATTGAAACAAGTACTCGATTCAGTGCCGATCGACATCGAGATCAAACAAGCCTTGATTCAACGTAAAGGCGTGTTAGGTGCTGTATTGGCGATGGTGGTTGCGTATGAGCAAGCTCGTTGGGAAGAAGCGACTCGTATTCGCCAGCTTCTCAAACTGAGTGAAGCTCAACTTGGTCAAGCTTATGACGAAGCGACGACTTGGGCTCAAGAGCTATTGTCTCCAGCCTTGAAATAGTAAACTTCGCGCTAACACTTTGATAATTTCAATAACTTCAACAGAAACTAAACTTTGGTGAGCGATCGTTTCTTGGTAAACTCCCACGCATTCACTTATGGCCTCTTAATAGAGGCCATTTTTACAGGATCTGACTATGTCTTTATGCCCATGCGGTAGCAAAAATACTTACCAACAGTGCTGTGAATCAGCGCACCTTCACCACAGTGCTGTTGAAACGCCTGAACAGTTGATGCGCTCTCGTTATTCAGCGCACGTGTTGGGTTTAGTTGACTATGTTGTTGCGACTTACCACCCTAGCTGCAACGCAGAAGCGCAAAGAGAAGGTATTGCCGAATCTATCAACAGTGATTGGGCAGGACTAGAAGTCATCGATACTGCGGTAGGCTCGCACCAAGACGAAGGCTTTGTTGAGTTTAAAGCTTACTTCAATGAAGAAGGCGCACAATACTGCATGCAAGAACGCTCTCGCTTTATACGTGAAGACGGTCTTTGGTACTACATTGATGGTACCTTCCCAGAGCAGGAACAAACTACACAACCAGAAATTGACCCACGCTTAAATCAAACCGTTGAGAGCTTTAAAATCGGCCGTAATGATCCGTGTATTTGTGGCAGTGGTAAGAAATACAAGAAGTGCTGCGGGTAACTCGTTCGACTAAGAAGTCAGATTAAGAGAAGAGATTCCTGATGTCGCTTAGGCTCCTCGGAATGACGCAAAGTCAGAGGTTAGAAAAGTGACGTAGGGCTTAGAAATCTTGAAATCTTGAAATCTTGAAAATTAAAAAACTAAAAAGCCCCGTAAACATGTTTGTTTGCGGGGCTTTTGTCTGTCTTTTACGCGGTTCTATTAATCTAAAGAGAGCTTACTTATGACGCTCTTTCAGCTTGTTTACCACATCATCCATCGATAAGCCTTGGTCTTGAAGAAGAACCATTAGGTGGTAAATCAAATCTGCTGATTCACACACTAACTCCGCCTTATCGCCCGACGTCGCCGCAAGCGCGACTTCAACGCCTTCTTCGCCCACTTTTTGCGAAATACGCTTGGTGCCACGGGCATATAGACTGGCAGTATAAGAAGATTCAGGATCGGCGTCCTTGCGGGCAGCCAATAGCTGCTCAAGCTGATGAAGCCACACCATCTGAGACTCTTCTTGCTTGTCTCCATCCCAACACGTTGTTGTACCTGTGTGGCACGTTGGACCAATGGGATTAACTTTAACCAGTAAGGTGTCGCTGTCACAGTCCAAGGCGATGTTTTGCAGTTGCAATACATTGCCCGACGTTTCACCTTTCGTCCAAAGACGCTCTTTTGTGCGAGAGAAAAACGTCACATTGCCAGTTTCACCCGTTTTCTCAAGTGCGGCTGGGTTCATGTATCCCATCATTAGCACTTGGCTTGACTGGTAATCTTGAACAATCGCTGGCACTAAGCCATCTACTTTTTCCCAGTTAATACGCTCTGACAATGCGCCTACTTCTGTTTTTGATAAGCTTACGGGTTCAAAACTCATAGTCGCACCTCTACATCTTGTTGTTTTAAATACTGTTTAAGTTCACCAATATTGATGACTTGTTTGTGGAATACCGAAGCCGCAAGTGCTCCATCCACGTTGGTCTTTTTATAAGCTTCAGCAAAGTGCTCCATTGCACCAGCGCCACCAGAGGCAATCAATGGCACATTACACACTTCACGCACCATGTTTAACTGATCGATATCATAGCCGTTACGAACGCCATCTTGGTTCATCATGTTTAACACAATCTCACCTGCGCCACGCTTCTGTACTTCCTGCACCCAATCTTTGGTTTCCCATTTGGTTGCTTTAGTACGCGCTTCATCGCCTGTAAATTGGTAAACCTGATATTTACCGGTTTCTTTGTCGAAGTATGAATCGATACCGACAACGATACACTGAACGCCAAACTTATCAGCAAGGTCAGTAATCAGCTGTGGATTAGCCAATGCCGGTGAGTTGATTGACACTTTATCCGCACCAAACTCAAGGATGCGCGCTGCATCTTCTGCTGATTTAATACCACCAGCGACACAGAAAGGGATATCGATCACTTCAGCTACGCGTTTCACCCAGCTTTTATCGACCACACGGCCATCACTTGATGCGGTGATGTCATAAAATACCAATTCATCGGCGCCCTCTTCTGCATAGCGTTGTGCTAGCGGAACGATGTCACCAATAATTTCGTGGTTACGGAACTGAACGCCCTTAACCACTTGTCCGTCACGGACATCCAAACAAGGGATTATTCGCTTTGCCAACATGCAAATGCCTCCTCTGCGGTAAACTTGCCATCAAGTAGCGCACGACCCACAATCACACCCGCAACACCGCTGCCTTTAAGCGCTTCGATATCAGCTAGGCTGCCAATGCCGCCCGATGATTGGAATTGCACTTGTGGGTACTGCTTACAAAGATCAACATAGAGCTCTACGTTTGATCCTTCTAGCGTGCCGTCACGTGAAATATCGGTACACAGCACGTGTTTAAGGCCAACCGTGAGGTAGTCTTCAATCAGCGCTTCAATAGTCACACCTGAATCTTCTTGCCAACCTGAAATCGCCACTTTACGTTTGCCGCTTTCATCAATGTTGATGTCTAGAGCCAGCACGATTTTTTCCGCGCCATACTTCTCCATCCAACCTTTCACCAACTCAGGTTGCTTAACGGCTGTAGAACCAACCACAACGCGCTGTGCGCCAGCTTCTAGCAGATCAACGACATCTTGTTCGTTACGCACGCCACCACCAATCTGGATGTTCGCAGGCGTGCTAGCAAGGAGCTTAGCAATCAAGTCTAACTGACGAGCCGTTGTGTCTTTTGCGCCCGTTAAGTCAACAAGGTGCAGCCAGCCAGCGCCAGCTTGGTGGTACAGATTAAACTGCTCTGCTGGGTCTACTTTGTATTCTGTTACTTGCCCGTAGTCTCCTTGGAATAAGCGAACTACTTGGCCTTCAATTAAATCTAACGCGGGAATAATCATTTACATTCCTTATATGGCAACGTTAGCCGCTGCCTAATCCTTATTACAATTCCAAGAAGTTCTGAATCAGCTTAGAGCCAGCTTTCGAAGATCGCTCTGGGTGGAACTGAACACCATAATAATTGCCACTTTGAACCGCCGCAGTGAACGGATTACCGTAATCACATTGTGCGATTGTGTAGTCGCCCACTGGCATTGCGAAGCTATGAACAAAGTAGAAGTATTCGCCTTCTTCAATGTCTTTAAATAGCGGGTGATTAGGCGTTGCTGTTACTGTGTTCCAACCCATGTGTGGTAATGGTAAGTCGCCCGTTTCAAGTAAACGAACTTCGCCATCACACAAACCTAGGCATTCAACTAACTCATCAGCCTTTTGACCTTTCTCTTGAGACAGTTTGCCTAACAGCTGCATACCTAAACAGATACCCAGCAGAGGCTTCTCAACTTGCTTGACAAGGGTAACAAGGTCACGCTCTTGCAGGTTCTTCATTGCCTCACTTGCTGTACCTACACCGGGTAGGAATAGCTTGTCGGCAGCAAGAACCACTTCTGGTTCTTTTGAAATTTCAACTGCGTAGCCCAAACGTTCAATCGCAAACTTCACCGATGAAACGTTGGCACAACCAGTATCAATAATAACGACTTTTTGCTCTTTCATACCGAACCCTTACAGAACGCCTTTGCTGCTTGGTAACTCGTTACCTTCAACTTTGATTGCTTGGCGAAGAGTACGGCCAAACGCTTTGAACAGGCTCTCAATGATGTGGTGATCATTATTGCCATCAGAAGAAAGGTGTAGCGTACAAGCCAATGTATCAGTTAGAGAACGGAAGAAGTGAACCACCATCTCGGTTGAAAGATCACCCACTTGCTCACGGCTGAATTTAGCATCGAACTTCAGGTATGGACGACCAGAAAGGTCTAACGCACACTGAGCCAAACACTCATCCATTGGTAGGCTGAAACCAAAACGGCCAATACCACGTTTGTCGCCTAGTGCATCTTTCAATGCTTGGCCTAAAGCCAGAGCGGTATCTTCGACTGTGTGGTGATCATCAATGTGCAGGTCGCCCTTCACAGTCAGGTTCATTTGGAAACCACCGTGTGTCGCGATTTGATCAAGCATGTGGTCGAAGAAACCCATGCCGGTATCGATCTTGTTGCCACCGGTTTCATCAAGGTTTACTGCAACCTTGATATCTGTTTCTTTAGTGGTACGAACTACTTCAGCAATACGCGCATTAACCGTCAGATCTTTAACGATTTGTGGCCAGTTAAGCGTGCCTTCAGTTTCCGCATCCGGGCTATATTGAATACCGCGGATTGCCATGTTCTCTGCCAGTTGAAGATCCGTCATTCGGTCGCCAATCACAACAGAGTGTTGGAAATCGACTTTACCGCCTTGTAGGTACTCTTTAACCATACCCAGTTTAGGCTTACGGCAAGAGCAGTTGTCTTCGTCAAAGTGAGGGCAAATAAGCACGTCGTCAAACTTAACGCCTTGAGATTCGAAGAACTCCATCATCATATTGTGTGGTGCATCGAAATCTTCTTGTGGGTAGCTATCGGTACCTAAACCATCTTGGTTAGTGACCATTACTAAGCGGTAACCAGCATCTTGCAAAGCAAGCAGGCTAGGAATTACTCGCGGTTCGAATTTTAGCTTGTCTAAACGGTCTACTTGAAAGTCAACTGGCGGCTCAACAATTAAGGTGCCGTCACGGTCTATAAAAAGTATTTTCTGTTGTTTACTCACTTGAACTTCCTTTTAATTTTAAATCTGGTGGCCTAGCTAAAATCAAACGCTAACCCAAAATATTGGTTTCACTTGCCAGCCCAATTAATCAACTCAAACTGGCAAATGTTATTACTGGTAAGCCTTTCATTACTGATAAAAGTTACGAATGAATCCAAGTGTCTTTTCGCACTCTTCGCGGTTACCAATACTAATACGAACACAGTCTTCAATAGGTGAATTACGCAAAATAATGCCCGTATCCCAAGCCGCTTTAAATAACTCATCGCCGTTCGGGAATTTCACCAGTAAGTAGTTACCCCAGCCATCAAAAACCGTCACTTGAGGCATACCTAATAGACCCGCCTGCAAATACGCTCGGTTAGCACTTAAATCTAGAACTTGGAACTTAGCTCGCGCTAGTCCTTGCTCTGAGAGAGCTTGAACGGCAATGTCAGCAACAGGGATTGGCACAGGATAAGGAGCGATCACTTTCAACAGTACATCGATAAGCTCTTTATTCGCTAGCGTAAAGCCACAACGTAAGCCCGCCAAAGCAAAGGCCTTCGACAAGGTGCGCAGAATCGCTAGGTTTGGATATTGCTCAAGCAAATCAACGGTTGACGCTTCTGGACAAAAATCGATATACGCTTCATCCATCACCACAATCGCTTTGTCTTGTGTCATTTCAAGCAGCTTGATGATGTCTTTACGATCAACCAAATTACCGGTTGGGTTATTTGGGCTACAAACAAACACCACTTTTACGTTGTCGAGCTGAGCTTCGATAGCTGGAAGATCCAATTGCCATTCAGAAGTAAGAGGCACAACTTTACGCTCAACACCAATCGTCTCTGCACTGATTGCGTACATACCGTAAGTAGGTGGGCAGTAAAGAATAGCGTCTTCGTTCGGCTCACAGAAAGCACGAATCAATAACTCAATGCCTTCGTCAGCACCACGAGTCGTCAGTGTTTGCTCTGATTTCACGCCTGCGTATTGAGCGTAAGCATCAATCAGCTCTTTTGGCTGACATTCGCTGTAACGGTTAAGACGAGACAAGTTCAGGTTGTACTCGTTATCAAACGGAGATTCGTTGGCGTTTAGCCATACATCACCAGTACCGCCTATGCGTCTTGCAGACAAGTAAGGTGTTAGAGCCTGAACTTGTTTTCTTGCTAACTTTTCCATGCCCTACCCTTATTTCGCTTTATTTAACTTTTCAACTCGGATAGTCACAGCGCGTTTGTGTGCATCCAAACCTTCGGCTTCCGCCATTGTTACTACTGTTGGCGCTAGGCCTTTCAACCCATCGGCTGTTAGCTCCTGCACCGTCATTCGCTTAGAGAAATCAGCCAAACCTAGGCTTGAATACGTCTTGGTATAACCGTAAGTCGGAAGAACGTGGTTTGTGCCGGATGCGTAGTCACCTGCAGATTCTGGAGACCAGTCACCAAGGAAAATTGAGCCTGCATTATCTAGCAATGGCAGCAATTCACGTGGATTCTTGGTTTGAACGATCAAGTGCTCAGGACCGTAGAAATTCGAAATCGCAATCGCTTGAGTGATCGATTCAGCAATGATGATTAAGCTTGAAGCCAATGCTTGCTGAGCGATGTTCGCACGAGACAGTTCTTTCAGTTGCTTTTGAACCGCTTCTGTTACTTGGTCTGCAACCACTGGAGATGGAGTTACCAATACTACTTGAGAGTCAGGCCCGTGTTCCGCTTGGCTCAACAAATCCGCTGCAATGAAGTCTGCATCAGCCGTTTCATCAGCAATCACTAACACTTCAGATGGGCCAGCTGGCATATCAATAGCTGCTCCGCGGAAGTCATTACTCACTTGGCGCTTTGCTTCCGTAACGTAGGCATTACCTGGGCCGAAGATCTTATCGACTTTAGCCACACTCTCGGTACCGTAAGCCATTGCTGCAACCGCTTGACCACCACCAACGTTGTAAACTTCGTCGATCTTACAAAGCTTAGCGACATACAAGATTTCATCAGCGATTGGCGGAGGTGAACAAAGCACAACCTTACGACAACCTGCGATTTGAGCAGGAACACCTAACATAAGAACCGTTGACGGTAGTGGCGCACTGCCACCGGGAATATAAAGGCCAACAGTATTAATCGCGCGCGTCACTTGCTCACACACAACACCAGGCTGTGTCTCAACCTTAATTGGCTGCGGCTTTTGAGCTTCGTGAAACTTAGCAATGTTGCTATAAGCTTGCTCTAACGCTTGCTTCATCTCTGGTGTTAGACGAGCACACGCCTCTTCAATCTCACCCGAACTGACTCGGATAGATTCTGGAGTTACACCATCAAACTTTGCAGTCAGCTTTTTAAGCGCGGCATCGCCTTCATTTCGTACTTTTGCAATAACATCAGAAACAGTCGCTGTGATGTTTGCACCTTCAGTAATAGCTGGACGCTCTAATACCGAGTCTTGCTGTGATTCACTTAAAGATTGCCAAACAACGGTTCTCATCGTCACTACCCCATCATTTTTTCGATTGGTAATACTAGAATCGAGCTTGCACCCAACTCTTTCAGCTGTTCCATTGTTTCCCAGAACAAGTTCTCTGTACTTACTAGGTGCACGGCAACTTTGTCTTTGTCTGTAGATAGAGGAAGAACCGTTGGATCTTCAGCACCAGGCAGTAGTGCTTTGATTTGCTCTAGTTGAGAGGTTGGCGCGTGAAGCATGATGTACTTCGACTCTTTCGCTTGTTGAACACCCTGCATACGAGTCAGTAGTTTTTCAATCAGTGCGGTCTTGTCTGCGTCGAAGTCGCCAACACGTTGAATCAGTGTTGCTTTCGATTGGAAGATAGCTTCTGCTTCTTTTAGGCCGTTCGCTTCAAGCGTTGCACCTGTAGAAACTAAATCAGCGATAGCGTCTGCAAGGCCAGCGCGAGGCGCGACTTCAACCGAACCTGTTAGCATACAAGTGCTGAACTCAACACCCTGCTCGTCCATGTAGGCTTTAAGTAGTTGTGGGTAGGTTGTCGCAATACGTTTGCCCGCTAAGTCTTGTGGGCCGTTGTATTCTTCGTCTTTATTAATAGCGATTGAAAGGCGGCAACCACCGAAGTCTAAACGACGTAGTGTGCGGAACTCTGAAGGCTCTTTAAGAGCAACACGATCTAGACGAACTTCTTCTAGTTCATTTTCACCGATGAAACCAAGGTCAACTACACCATCCATGATAAGACCTGGGATGTCGTCATCACGAACGAGTAACAAGTCGATTGGCATATTTAGTGAGTGAACCACTAGGCGCTCACCCATGATATTAAATTTAACACCACATTTTTTAAGTAGGTCTTGGCACTCTTTACTTAAGCGACCTTTCTTTTGAATTGCGATTCTTAGGCGTTGTGTCTGCATTGCTGTATCCCTGTGCAAATATTTGAATTTATTGATTATTTAAAAGCGATAAAACTAAAAAACCCTCGGGGACTTTGTCATCCCGAGGGTTTAAATCTAAATTCTTTTGACTTAACCTCCGGGAGTAATCTTGCTCCCGGGTATACGTAAATCTCCCCGAAAGACTAGATAGGGTGATGATGGTGATGAATTTTCATTACTAATTTACGCATACTTATCAGCTCTTAGGTTGTTTGCTGTCTTGTCTCCACACTAACTAAGCTGACATCCTTTTTCAACCATTTATTCGAACTTTTTTCACGAAACTTAAAATTAAATTAACAGGCACAAAAAAGGGAGGCAAACGCCTCCCTGATAGTTTACTGATTAACTTTCAATTTTAGCTTTTGCACGTCGCCATTTTGCAGCGAGAGAAGTAAGCCAATGCAAAACATACAGCAACAAACGTTAGAGACGCTGCGCCAAATGCGATGCCAATTGAAGATGTCATACCTAGAGTGATGAAACCAATGCACGATACGAACGCTACAGACAACGCGTATGGAAGCTGAGTCGAGACGTGGTCGATGTGGTTACAACGAGCACCAGTAGAAGACAGAATCGTCGTATCTGAGATTGGAGAACAGTGGTCACCAAATACTGCACCCGCTAGAACCGCACTTAGCATTGGAAGAATCAGTGCGATATCCGATGCTGCAGCCATATCACCCGCGATTGGTAGCATGATACCGAACGTACCCCAAGATGTACCTGTAGAGAACGCCATAACGCCCGCTAGAAGGAACAACATAACCGGTAACCAGTGGTAATCAATGCTGCCCGTTACTAGAGATGATAGGTACGAACCTGTTTTCATGTCGCCGATTACAGAACCGATAGTCCATGCGAATACAAGGATTAGGATTGCGCCAAACATAGAGCTTGCACCAATCCACATTGTTCTTGCGATATCGGCCATAGATAGCTTTTGCTTGAATACTGTCGCTAGTGCTACTAGTAAGCCGATAACACCACCGTAAACAAGAGATTTACCAACATCTGTATTTTCGAATGCACCAAGTAGGTTAAACGCTTGACCATCAGCAGCTAACGCTTGACCGCCTGTGTAAAGCATCGCAGCTACAGTCGCTACGATCAATGAAACGATCGGCATGATTAGGTCAGAAACAGAACCGTTTTCGCTCTCTTCGATATCTAACTCTTCGTTTAGATCGTGAGCTTGCTTTTGATCGTTGTCACCTTCAAAGCCACGGCCTTGAGATGCTTCGATCTCATGCTCACGCATCTTACCAACGTCTAGACCGAACCATGCTACTGCGAACACCATTAGTAGTGCGAATACAGCGTAGAAGTTCATTGGGATAAGACGAACGTAAGCACCCAGTGCAGAATACTCTGTCACACCGTGTGTCACTAAGATGCCACCAATGATCGTGATGATGTAAGCACCCCAGCTAGAAGCAGGCATGATCACACACATAGGAGCAGCAGTTGAATCTAGGATATAAGCAAGCTTAGCGCGAGATACATAGAAGCGGTCTGTTACAGGACGAGAGATAGCACCAACCGCTAGGCTGTTAAAGTAGTCATCAACAAAGATGAATACACCTAAGAAAGCAGCAAGTAGTTTTGAACCACGTTTGCTCTTAACGCGAGACTGTGCCCACTCCGCGAATGCGCGAGTACCGCCAGACAGTGTTAATAATGCCGTTGTCATTCCAAGAATAATTAGGAATGCAATGATGCTCATGTTCCAAGTGTTGATGCCACCATCTTCGATGAAAACACCAGATGCTTTAGTAAATACGTAGCTAGCTGCGTTACCTACTGAGTAATCAGCAAGTAGAATCGCACCCATGATGATACCGACACCCAAAGAAACCAATACACGGCGGGTAACAATAGCAAGGCTCAAAGCCACAAGGGGCGGAAGCAAAGATAAAGGTGATGTTGCAAAATCTATTAAATTCATGATCTTCAAAAACCAGTTTTTTATTTGGCTAGAGATCTACTGCAGACAAACTTGATACGGCTGACCAAGCTCATGTTGAACTAAGCGAAAGGGAAGTGAACACTTCACCCAACCCTACAGTAGCGCTCCATAGTTTAAAATTAAGACTATGGCAGTGTTGTACCTATTGAGCACAACCCCAGCAAATTGCTTAGATATACAATTTACTTCGGCAATTACACCTTTCATTCCCGTTCATTGGCATCACCCCAACGGAAGTTACTTTTTATAATTGCACCTCTACGTGCGATAACATTATTAACCGTGTAAACCAGAGTTTAACAACAAATTAACCAACACCTCGCATCAGGTAGCCGCAATTGTACTCACCAAGAGCAACAATGCAACATATCATTCCGAGAAAAATAGCTTTTTGTTAATGAACTAATCAATAGAAGAATAGTCTACATAAGTTGACTACTCCACCTGTCACATATCATTTTTTAAGATATTCTTAATAATTATTATAAATTCAATAGAAATACTGCTCTGAATTTTCAACTATTCATCTCACTTTTATATTTAAATATGTAATAGAAGAAATACTATTTGTTTTATTCCTAGGCTCTGTTTATTATTAGGAAGATTATTTAGTTTACCTTGATGGAAAATATCATGTCTGAATTAACAAAAACTCTATTAAATATCCGCAGCCTTCGTGCGTTCTCACGTGAATTAACTCTTGAGCAACTTGAAGAAGCGCTAGACAAGCTGACTATTGTTGTACAAGAGCGTCAAGAGTCTGAAGCTGAAGAGCGTGCTGCTAAAGCAGAGCAAGAAGCTAAGCTTTCTGCTATTGCTGAACAAATTGCAAAAGACGGAATTGATGTTGCCGATCTTATTGCTGCACTTTCTGGTGAAGCAAAATCTAAAACAACAAAAGCTAAACGCGCTCCTCGCCCAGCGAAATACAAATACGTAGACGCAAACGGCGACGAGAAGACTTGGACAGGTCAAGGCCGTACGCCTTCAGCTATCCAAGAACAGCTAGATGCTGGTAAATCTCTAGAAGAGTTTGCTATCTAAACATTTAGTTTACTTAGTGAGTAATCAATTACACGCTAAGCGATAGAATTAATATTTAAGTCGACCAAAGTATTATTTACGACTTCAATATATTCAGAAACAAAAAAGGCTCCTTTCGGAGCCTTTTTTATATTTGTACTATCAGTATTAGAAACCAACTGATACTGATAGTACTACTGATTAAAGAAAGTAACTTATCTTTCCCAGTACGCTTCTTCTAGGCTATCTTCTCTTTCAGGAAGGCCACGAGATAAACGTGGAGAGTGTTGAACCAACACTTCATAGCTAGCACGGTTAGAATATTTACAAACTTGTGAGAACGAAGAGTACGTCAAGAATGAATGTTGGTGTTTACTTGAGTTTGGCACGTTTTCTTTGTGGTACTTATTAGCAGCCATATCATGTAATAAAGCTGATAACGCAGCATCACCTGCACCATTGGTATTTTTGATCTTTTCTGGTCCACCCATGTATGGCGCAATGTGCGAATACACTTTAGTTGGGTTTTCACATAAATCTTTATGCGCAGGACGGCTAAATTCAAAACGGTTGAATTCCGCAATTGAACCTGGAAGTAAAGGCAGTGACGTTTCACGCTTAGCTGCATCTTCTGTATAACCAGCCATAAATAGGCCAACAGGTCCCGCAGTACATAGAACAAGGTCTACCCAGTCTAGCGCTTTATCTGATGCAGCCAGTGGATCGCTTTCACCCGTTAACGCTTCAGCTTCGTCTTCATTCATTGCAACAACCGTTACGTGTTGCTCAAGGAAATCTTTCCAGAATTCTGGATCATCTTGAATAACGAACTTAGTACCTAGTGTAAGAACGACTGGCACATCGTATTTCTTCGCGTATTCGATCGCTTTCATTGTTGCTTCAGGCATCGGGTCGCCTGGCTTACAGCGAACTAAATAAGCCGTTAAAACTAAAGCAGAAGCACTTTTGAAGATTTTTTCAGGAATGCTTTCTGGTTTTAATTGGTTCATTTGTCCTTCGCTAATTGCGAAAGTACGTTCACCGTCTTCTGTAATTAATGCAAAGCAGCGACCAATTGCGCCATCTACCCCTTGTAAATGGTTCAGATCCATTCTGCTTGATGTATTACATAAATAGCGGTAACCGTAACTACCAATCTTAATATCTTGGCTCATTACACCAAGCAGTGTTGAACGGTCATCCGCCAATACTGAGTAATTGTGTAATGTGTTACCAATTGTGCCACCAGCGTATTCATTGGTAATCAGGCACTGCTCTTTTAATTCTTGATACAAAGATTCAGCGGCTGCGTCGCCAATAACCAGTGAATGTCCCTTGCTCAAACCATACTTCTCAATAAGTTCAGAACTCACCTTTGCTTCAATATCCACCAATGTTTGGTCAATACCGATAATATGAGTGCGTGACATTCTTTTACTGCTTTGAGCTTGGCTCACTAGAGGATCACGAGCGTGAACCGGAAAGTAGTGCTTTGATTTACGTTGTCCAGGGAATTTCATAGGGCTAGTCTAAGTCAAGGGGAAATAGGTGGCGGATTCTACCGCGCTATATTTAACGCGGCAATCTTTCAAACTATAGCAAACGTTTGCTGAAGGTTTTTTTTATTCCCCTTCCATAAAGCTTAAATCAGGCAGCATGCCCAAATGCTCTGCGTAACGTTTTTGATTAAACTCCGCGCCGTTTTTCATAACGTCAAATACTTCAATTGCCAGTGCACATGCCATAGCCGCAATTGCTTCTTCACGTGGAGTGCCTGTCATCATTAAACGCATCAACGTCTCTTTCACTTTCACTGGTTCGCCATCTTCAAGCTGGTTCTCGATGATCTCAA
This sequence comes from Vibrio sp. 10N.222.49.C9, assembly GCF_041474985.1. NCBI lineage: Bacteria > Pseudomonadati > Pseudomonadota > Gammaproteobacteria > Vibrionales > Vibrionaceae > Vibrio > Vibrio sp. 10N.222.49.C9. Next base: position 63,704 of record NZ_JBFRVD010000003.1, read on the forward strand.
TCAGCTCTTCTTCTTGCATAAATTCATTTTGTTCAGACATTTTTTTATCTCAGGTCTTGGATTTCGAGCGACTATGCCACATATACTTCTGACATCCTAGCGACTCACCTCGCTCTCATGCGATTCTCTAACAAAGTCAGCGCACTATTTGTGCAAATGAAACTGTGATTCCGGTCTCGGATCTGTCACGGCGTTTCTCTTTCTGTTAGAATCTGCGACCAAGTAATAGTAACGGTGTTTAGACATGTCAGATATCAGCTCTGGAAACAGCGAAAAGAAAGTAATTGTCGGTATGTCCGGCGGTGTAGATTCGTCAGTATCGGCGTATCTTCTTCAGCAACAAGGCTATCAGGTAGAAGGCCTTTTCATGAAAAACTGGGAAGAAGACGATAACGAAGAATACTGCACGGCAGCTGAAGATCTTGCTGATGCTCAAGCGGTATGTGACAAACTAGGTATCCACCTTCACACTATCAACTTTGCTGCAGAATACTGGGACAACGTATTCGAATACTTCCTTGAAGAGTACAAAGCAGGTCGTACACCTAACCCAGATATTCTTTGTAACAAAGAAATCAAATTTAAAGCATTCTTAGAGTTTGCGGATGAAGTGCTAGACGCAGACTACATTGCGATGGGTCACTACGTTCGTCGTACTTTCCCAACTCAAGAAGAGCTTGATGCTGGCGTAAAACCAGAAATGCTACGCGGTCTAGACAGCAACAAAGACCAAAGTTATTTCCTATACACGCTAAGCTCAGATCAAGTGGCACGCAGCCTATTCCCTGTCGGTGAATTAGAGAAGCCAGAAGTGCGACGTATTGCTGAAGAGCAAGACTTGATCACAGCTAAGAAGAAAGATTCAACAGGCATCTGCTTTATCGGTGAGCGCAAGTTCACTGAGTTCCTAGGCAAATACCTACCAGCACAACCGGGTAACATCGAAACACCTGAAGGCCAAGTGATTGGTCAACACCAAGGTTTGATGTACCACACGCTAGGTCAGCGTAAAGGCCTTCATATTGGCGGCACTAAAGGTGGTGGCGGTAACGAAGAACCATGGTTTGTTGGTGAAAAAGATCTGAAGCGTAATGTTCTGATCGCAGTACAAGGTAAAGATCACCCTCTTCTAAAATCAGAAGGTTTGATCGCTTCTCAGCTTCACTGGGTAAATCGCACACCAATTACTGAAGTTATGACATGCACGGTAAAAACACGTTACCGTCAAACCGATATTCCTTGTACAATCATCCCAATTGATGATGAGAACATTAAGGTTATTTTTGATGAGCCACAGATTGCTGTGACCCCTGGTCAATCGGCAGTGTTCTACCTAGACGACGTTTGTCTTGGTGGTGGTATCATCGAAAAGCGCATCTAATCAATCAAACGATAAACGATAGAAGACAACTAGGAGTTACTACGTGGCTAATACACTTTATGACCGTACTATTGCTTTCGCCGGAATTTGCCAAGCTGTGGCTTTGGTTCAACAAGTAGCGAAAGACGGCCATTGTGATAAAGATGCCTTCGAAGCTTCACTCAGTGCCATTTTAAATACCAACCCAGCGAATACCGTGGGCGTGTTTGGACGTGAAGCGAACCTAAAGCTTGGCCTGGAGTGCTTAGTAAAAGGTATCGATAGTACTCCAGCAGGTAGCGATATCACTCGTTACATCATCAGCTTGATGGCGCTTGAGCGTAAGCTGTCTTCTCGCAACGACTCTATGTCTCAGCTTGGTGACCGCATTCAAACTGCAGAGCGCCAAACTGAACACTTTGATCTGTTTGACGAGCAAATGATCAGCAACCTTGCGAGTATCTACCTTGATGTCGTCAGCCCTATCGGCCCTCGCATTCAGGTTTCTGGTACTCCGTCTGTACTTCAGCAGACATCGAGCCAACATAAGGTTCGCGCACTGCTTCTATCAGGGATTCGAAGCGCTGTGTTATGGCGTCAAGTTGGCGGTAAACGTCGCCACCTTATCTTCGGTCGTAAGAAGATGATCGAGCAGGCTCAAATCCTACTAGCTCGAATGTAGTTTATTAGCTCGCGCCTCGTCGCGAGCTTGTTTTTTGTATCAACACAACTCTCACGCAAACGATTGCGCAATGTGCGTGACAATTGAGATTGTTACTGGTATAAACCTCTCAAAATTTAGAAAACTCAATTCAGGAGAACACCATGGAACTGTCAGCATTGACTGCTGTTTCACCAGTAGACGGCCGTTACGGAAGTAAGACTATTGCATTACGCAGCATCTTTAGTGAGTTTGGACTACTAAAGTACCGCTCTATCGTTGAAATTCGTTGGTTACAAAAGCTTGCAGCAACTGATGCAATCAAAGAAGTACCAGCGTTCAGTGCAGAAGCTAACCAGTTTCTTGATGAACTAGCCGCTAACTTCAGCGAAGAAGATGCTCTACGTATCAAAGAGATCGAGCGCACGACTAACCACGACGTTAAAGCGGTTGAGTACTTCTTGAAAGAGAAAGTTGCTGGCGTTCCTGAACTTCACGCTGTAAACGAATTTATTCACTTTGCATGTACTTCTGAAGACATCAACAACACCTCTCACGCGCTTATGCTTAAAGAAGCTCGTGACACAGTGATTCTTCCAGAAATCCGTAACGTAATTGATGCTATCAAAGCACTTGCGAACGAGTACCGTGATATTCCATTACTGTCTCGTACACACGGTCAGCCAGCTTCTCCTTCTACTATGGGTAAAGAGATGGCTAACGTTGCGTACCGTATGGAACGTCAATACAAGCAAATCGAAAACGTTGAGATCCTAGCGAAAATCAACGGTGCTGTAGGTAACTACAACGCACACCTTTCTGCATACCCAGAAGTTGAATGGCACCAGTTTAGCGAAGAGTTCATCACTGAATCTCTTGGCGTAACTTGGAACCCGTACACAACTCAAATCGAACCTCACGATTACATCGCTGAGCTATTCGATGCAATTGCTCGTTTCAACACTATCCTTCTAGACTTCGACCGTGACGTTTGGGGTTACATCGCTCTTGGTCACTTCAAGCAGAAGACTATTGCTGGCGAAATCGGTTCTTCGACAATGCCGCATAAAGTTAACCCAATTGACTTCGAAAACTCTGAAGGCAACCTTGGTCTAGCGAACGCAGTATTCAGCCACCTTGCACAAAAACTTCCAGTTTCTCGCTGGCAGCGTGACCTTACTGACTCTACGGTTCTTCGTAACCTAGGTGTGGGTGTTGGCTACGCAATCATTGCATACACTTCGACTCTGAAAGGTATTAGCAAGCTTGAAGTTAACCGCGCTGCGCTACTTGCTGAACTAGACAAGAACTGGGAAGTATTGGCTGAACCAGTACAAACAGTAATGCGTCGTTACGGCATTGAAAAACCATACGAGAAGCTAAAAGAGCTAACTCGTGGTAAACGTGTAGATGGCGAAGGCATGCGTGCATTCATCGATGGTCTTGAGATTCCTGCAGACGAGAAAGTTCGTCTGAAAGAGATGACTCCAGCAAACTACATCGGTCAAGCAATCGAGCTAACTGACAAGCTGTAATATTCGAATTTCGAATCGCAGAATAGACTAAGGCTTCCCATGTGGAAGCCTTTTTATTGCGTGGAACTAAATCTATCGCCACAAGAATCGTCAACATAAGAACACCAAGCCTTCTCCAATTGATCGACTCGTCTCCTACTGATTCAATTTAATCACCTAGCGACAACTGCACCTCATATCTCATACTTCATGTCTCAACACTTGTTATCTTAAACGCCAAGATCAAAAAAGACCTCCCGAAGGAAGCCTTTCAAATGTATCTTGTCGATTAGCGACTGAAGAATACGTAGCGATTACATGTTACGTAGAGAAGCAATACGCTTGTCTAGCGGCGGGTGGCTCATTAGAAGCTCAGTTAGAGACTTCTTACCGTTGATACCAAACGCCATCATAGAACCTTCTAGTTGTGGCTCATGGCTCACCTTTAGACGCTCTAGCGCTGCAATCATCTTCTCTTTACCAACCAAGTGCGCAGCACCTGCATCAGCATGGAACTCACGGTGGCGGCTGTACCACATGGTAATGAAGCTCGCTAGGAAACCAAATACCAGTTCCAGCACCATAGACACACCGAAGTACACCATCATGTTGCTGCCACCCTCTTCTTCGTTGTCATTCGACGCAACAATGTTGGCGATGAAACGAGATAGGAAGATAACGAACGTGTTCACTACACCTTGCATTAACGTCATGGTCACCATATCACCGTTCGCGATGTGGCTCACTTCATGCGCTAATACTGCTTCAGCTTCATCACGCGTCATGTTGTGCAGCAGGCCTGTTGATACTGCTACCAATGAATCGTCACGCTTAGCACCTGTCGCGAATGCGTTGATGTCTGGCGAGTCGTAGATCGCCACTGTTGGCATACCAATACCAACTTGTTGAGATTGACGGCTTACCGTCTCCATCAACCAATGTTCTGTTTCGTTACGTGGGCTTTCAATGACCATGCCGCCTACAGAGCGTAGCGCCATTTTCTTCGACATCATTAATGAAATGAATGAGCCGCCAAAACCAAATACCGCAGCCATCACCAATAAGCCTGATAGGCTACCGGGTTGCATACCTGTGACTGCGTATACAATATTAAGAACAACACTTAGTACCAATACAACCGCTAGGTTAGTTGCAAGGAACAACATTACTCGCTTCATTACTTATCTCCGCATGAAAGCTGTTTTTATAAAACTTATTGTTATAGACAAGGCAGACAGCAATAGTTTCAACCTTGAAGACTTATACTTACTTATACATATAGTCTTAGATTAAGAAAACAAGGTTAAGCATTAAATTGCAACATTTGATTACGAGACCATATCCGAATTAAATCCACTCTATTAGACCTAAGTCGTATGGTGTCGATATAACAATCCGTTTACAGTGACTTCAGATGATTTATTGGCTAGTCCATGTACAAAAAGGAAAGGATCATGGTTGAAGGTACTAACACTCAAATGGCTATCGATTTACTGTGCTGTCACCTAGGGATTACTGAAGAAGAAGCGAAAAAGCAGGTTGGAATCCTAACACCGCAAACGGCACAGACAAAAATCACAGAAACTCAGCAAGCTTTAATGGGACTGACTAAAGAACATTAGTTCTAAGCTTGTTTATTAAAAGACCGGTTGTTTATCAACTCAAGGTCTAAAGGCTTAAAATAGCAAAAGGGCTGCAATCGCAGCCCTTTTCTTATTTAGTACATAACGTGGTAATTAAAGCGCAAGCAAAGGCTGCACATCAATGTACTTACCAATGTTTTTAGACTTCGCTTTTGGGACGTAAGGGATTTCACCTAACTTAGGTGCACCTAACTTATCTTCAAGCATCGCAATAATATCTGCGTAGTGCTCAGTACCTGGATTGATACGGTTTGCGACCCAACCTACTAGGTTTAGGCCATCAGCACGAATCGCTTCTGCCGTTAATAGAGCGTGGCTCAAACAACCAAGTTTAATACCCACAGTCAGTACCACTGGCAGTTGCTCTTTTTTAACCCAGCTAGAAAGATATTCATCGTCTGAAACCGGGACTCGCCAACCACCAGCACCTTCAACTAACACGATGTCAGAGTTTTTCTTATGCTCTTCTAGCTTCGCTGATAATACCGCCTCATCAATTACAACACCATCATGCTTAGCAGCGATGTGAGGCGATGATGGTAGCAACAACGCGTATGGATTGACGTCTTCGTAAGCAATATCTTGCGTCGCCGCTTCTTGAAGATGCAGTGCATCACTATTACGTAGTCCTTCAGGGGATTTTTCACTCCCTGCAGCAACTGGCTTGTAACCAATTGTTGATAAATCTTGTGCGGCCAAAGCTTGAAGAATCGCTTTTGAAACCACAGTTTTTCCCACTTCGGTATCCGTACCTGCAATGAATAATGCATCAATCATAATTGAATAACCCCTAAACAAACTTGATATGTTGCTGGTAAGAAACCTTGATGGTTCTTAAACTCTCGATATTCCCGATCAACAAGCTGCAACATGCGACGACTTGTTAAACCTTGTGAGCGACCACTTACGTGATTAGCGCCGATACCTTTAAGGTCGCGCATCAGTTCAAACGCAGTGTCGTACCAAACGGTGATGGTGGGCAAGTCTAGTTGATGAACGGTACAGCTAGATTGCGCTAACGCAATTTTTACCTTATTGATTGTAATAAAATGGTTAACGTGTTGATGTGCGTCAATTTTGGACCACGACTTTTTCAGTTCAAACAGCGACCCATCAAGCAAAGTTGAGAAAATAACACGCCCACCAGCCGCTGTAACACGCTTCATCTCTCTCAAAGGCGACGACAAATCGTCACACCATTGCAACGCAAGGCTAGAGAAAACGATGTCAAAGCACCCATCTTCAAACGGCAATTGTTCGGCATCGGCTTGTTGATATAAAGATACAGATGCACCACACCGCTTCTCTGCTGTTGCTAGCATTCCAACAGAAAGATCAGCGCAAACCACTTCGGCGCCTCGTTTTACAAGTTGCTCGGAGAAATAGCCAGTACCACAACCTAGATCCAGCACCTTAAAGCCTGACAGATCGCTGGGTAATTTATCCAGTAATCGGTGGCCAACATCGCGTTGAAATTCAGCGTGTTTGTCATAGGTTGTTGCCGCTTTACCAAAGGCTTCGGCAATCGCACTCTTATCTTGGCCAACGTAATTATGCACTACTGCTTCTTGTGACATTTACTGAGCCTCTTTATTTGATTCAAAGCTTGGATGGATACCCGGTTCAGTGCTTAAGTCGATGTTTCGTTCAATGGCTTGATGCAACGACCTGGTTAACTGGAGAATCTGTTTTGGGCTATGGTTAGCTGTTAACGTGATTCGTAATCGAGCAGTTCCAGCAGGTATGGCTGGCGGCCTTATTGCGGTCACCCAAACTTGGTTTTGCTTTAACTCTTCAGCTATTGATAATGCCGCTTGTGCTTCACCTATCACAAATGGCTTAATCGGAGTCTGAGTATCCACAAAGCCTTTCAAGCCGCTCACCTGCTCTGCATAGAGAGACCCTAACTCAGTCAGCTTTTCTCGGCGCCACTCTTGAGTTTGAGTCATCTTACAGGCATGAGATAAAGCCACCGCTTGTGAAGGTGGCATCGCCGTCGAGTACACATGATGACGAGCAAACTGAGTTAAGTAATCACCCACTTCTGACGAACAAAGAATCGCAGCACCAGAAACGCCAAATGCTTTGCCAAAGGTCACCACCAAAATATCGGGGGAGATTTGTGCTGCACTGCAACTCCCAGCTCCTTTATCACCTAATACGCCGATACCGTGGGCATCATCAACCGCCAACCAACTGTCGTATTGATGAGTCAGGTTAGATATCTGGCTGAGAGGCGCTTGATCGCCGTCCATGCTGAATACGCCCTCAGTGACGACCAAGGATTGTAGAGATCGGCTTAATAGAGACTCTAGATGCTGCGTGTCGTTGTGTTTAAAGCGTTTCATGGTTGCATGAGAAAGCATCCCCGCTTCCATCAAAGAGGCGTGATTAAGCTTGTCTTGCAGCAGAGAGTCGTCTTTTTCGAGCAGAGAAAACAACAAGGCTTGGTTCGCACTGAAACCAGAACTAAAGAGAATCGCACGTTCAAAGCCCAACCATTCACACAGCTGAGCTTCTAAATTTCTATGAGCAGGACTAAAACCCGTGACCAATGGCGATGCCGCACTGCCAGCACCATAAAGGGAAAGCCCCGCTTGCCACGCCTCTACCAATTCAGGGTCGTTCGCCAAGCCTAGGTAATCATTACTCGAAAAATTAATAAAGCGAGAACCTTCGCAATTAAGCAAAGGACCATTACTGTTTTCGAGCACTTTAAGTTGACGAGTTAGCCCCTGCTCACGGCGTTGAACAAGGGCATCTTTGATACGGGATTTAAACAGTGGCATCGTAGAACATGTCATCTTTCGTTGGACGAGCAGCAACGCGCTCCACTACTTGATCTAACAGTTCGTTTTCTTGAATTTCATCAGGCTTCTGAGCCACTTGTTGGCTGTTGATGCCTAACTTCTTAAACAGCTGCATGTCCGTGTCTTCATCTGGGTTTGGCGTAGTCAGTAGCTTACAACCGTAGAAGATAGAGTTCGCGCCAGCCATGAAGCACATCGCCTGCATCTGTTCATTCATATTCTCGCGACCTGCAGATAGACGAACCGCTGACATTGGCATCATGATACGAGCAATCGCAATCAACTTAATGAAGTCAAAAGATTCAACATCATCGACGTTTTCCATCGGTGTGCCTTTCACTTTCACGAGCATGTTGATTGGCACACTCTCAGGGTGTACCGGAAGGTTCGCTAGCTCTACCAGCAGGCCTGCACGGTCATTGGTACTTTCGCCCATACCAATAATGCCACCAGAACAGATCTTCATACCGGCATCACGTACGTGAGATAGCGTATCTAAACGATCTTGGTAAGTACGAGTGGTGATGATGCTGCCGTAAAACTCGGGAGACGTATCAAGGTTATGGTTGTAGTAATCCAAGCCTGCATCCGCTAACTCGCCAGCTTGATCAGGGGTTAACATGCCTAGTGTCATACAGGTTTCTAGACCCATACCTTTCACACCTTTGATCATATCAGTCAAGTGAGGCATATCGCGTTCTTTCGGGTTTTTCCACGCCGCGCCCATACAGAAACGAGTCGAGCCCGCGTTCTTGGCTTTTTGCGCCGCATCCAAAACACGCTCTACTTCCATTAGGCGTTCTTTGTCGACATCCGTTCGGTAGTGAGCACTTTGAGGACAATACTTACAGTCTTCAGGACAAGCACCAGTCTTAATCGATAGAAGCGTACTCACCTGCACGTGGTTGTGCTCTTGGTACTGTCTATGAACCACTTGAGCTTCAAACATTAAATCCATAAACGGTTTTTCAAGCAGTGCTGTTACTTCAGCAACTGTCCAGTCATGACGAACTTCCACGTGTCGATCCTTTTTTATTATTTGATGTTTCATCTCTATCAATAGAGATTGCATTTATGCTTGGCTAGTCTACCGACAAGCTTTAGACTGTCAACACATTGATAATATCAAAAGTTTACATCTGGTTATTTTTTAACCGCACCAAGAATGGAAGTTACTATGGATCTCGCCTTTGATCGCCAGCATATCTGGCATCCCTACACATCAACGTTAACACCTCTGACCTGCTACCCAGTCACCAACGCAGACGGTGTTTACCTAGAATTAGAAGGCGGAAAACGAATTATTGATGGTATGTCATCTTGGTGGTCAACCATCCACGGCTACAATCATCCAGAGCTAAACGCTGCAGCTCATAGTCAAATCGATAAGGTTTCACACGTTATGTTTGGTGGCATCACCCACCAGCCCGCTATCGATCTATGTAAGAAGCTTTTGAATCTCGCGCCAAGTAATCTTGAGCATGTATTTTTGGCCGATTCAGGTTCAGTTGCCGTAGAGGTTAGCCTCAAGATGGCATTGCAATATTGGCACGCTAAAGGACAACCTCGTTCAAAGTTCCTCACACTAAGAGATGGCTACCACGGTGATACCTTTGCGGCGATGTCAGTGACCGACCCTGACAATTCGATGCACAGCCTCTACAAAGGCTTTTTGCCGGAACATATTTTCGCTGATTCGCCAAAAACAGGCTTTTGGGATGAGTGGAACTCAAGTGACATCGATAGTTTTAAAGAAAAGCTGGCAGCACACCATCAAGAAGTCGCAGCGGTGATCTTAGAGCCAATCGTTCAAGGGGCTGGTGGCATGCGCATCTACCACCCTGAGTTCCTAAAACAAGTTCGCTTACTGTGTGATGAATTCAACGTATTGCTGATCTTGGATGAGATTGCGACCGGGTTTGGCCGTACAGGGAAACTATTCGCTTGTGAGCATGCCGATGTTCAACCGGACATCTTATGCGTAGGCAAGGCTTTAACTGGTGGTTATATGACATTGTCAGCGACGCTGGCGAGTAAAGAAGTTGCTGACACGGTATGTGGCGGTGAAGCGGGCTGCTTTATGCATGGGCCAACCTTTATGGGCAACCCATTGGCTTGCGCAGTCGGTGCGGCAAGTTTATCCATCATCGAGCAAGGCCATTGGAAAAATCAGACTCAACAGATTGAACAGCTCTTTTCTGAGTTGTTACCACCGTTGCGAGAACATGAACTGGTTAAAGACGTGCGTTGGTTAGGCGCTATTGGCGTCGTTGAAACTCACACACCCGTCGATATGGAAGCCATTCAAGCTCACTTTGTAGAGCAAGGCGTTTGGATCCGTCCGTTTGGTAAGCTAATTTATATGATGCCTCCGTTTATTATCAAACCACAACATATTGAGCAATTGGTCGCTGCTATCGACACTGCATTACAAAATACTCATTGCTTTAAATAAGGCGTTTATTGCTCTAAACAAGAGCGACGATTATTTCTATATATCTTCATTAATAAATCATTTAATTAAACTAAAAGGCCTTACATAAAAGTAAGGCCTTAACTGCTTGAAGGTAACCGTCAGTTTAACGTAATTGGCTATCTTTACTTGCTCGACGGTTAAACAATGAATGTCGATGTGCGTCATGCTCTAATATTGACTGACATTCTATACACAAACGAACGCCTTTGATCGCGAGTCGTCTTTGTTCCGGAATCTCATCACCACACTCATCACAATAACGCAAACCCTCACCACCTCGAAGGTTTCCTCTTACACGAGAGATCTCATCATCAATGGTATTTTGTATTTGCTGGCTGACACTATCGTCACCAGCCCATCCTACGGCCATAAGCCCTCCTCAGTATTTGAACGAGAAAATCTATACCTACCGCGGTAAGAGCATATTATAGCCACATTTAAGGATTGTAATAATTATCAAAATCAATAAAACACTATTACACATAGGTAACAAAAATTATTTATTTCTCGCCACTGCACTATTCTATAGGCAATAAAAAACCCAGCCTGTTGGCTGGGTTTTATAAGTAACCTAATGCTTAATCAATCTAATTAACCAATGTGCGTTACGCCGCCCATGTATGGTTGAAGTACTTCTGGGATAGCAATACGGCCATCTGCTTCTTGGTTGTTCTCAAGGATAGCAACCATAGTACGACCAACAGCAAGACCAGAACCGTTTAGTGTGTGTACAAGTTCAGGTTTTTTCTCGCCTTTACGACGGAAACGAGCTTGCATACGACGCGCTTGGAAATCCCACATGTTTGAACAAGAAGAAATCTCACGGTAAGTCTCTTGTGCTGGAACCCATACTTCTAAGTCGTAAGTTTTCGCAGAACCGAAGCCCATGTCACCTGTACATAGAATCACTTTACGGTAAGGAAGCTCTAGAAGTTGAAGTACTTTCTCAGCGTGGCCAGTTAGCTCTTCAAGCGCTGCCATTGAGTCTTCTGGCTTAGTGATTTGTACTAATTCAACTTTATCGAATTGGTGCATACGGATAAGACCACGAGTGTCACGACCGTAAGAACCCGCTTCAGAACGGAAACACGGCGTGTGAGCTGTCATCTTAAGTGGCAGTTCAGCTTCATCAGTGATCGTGTCACGAACCATGTTCGTTACCGGTACTTCCGCAGTAGGGATAAGCGATAAAGTCTTAAGAGGTACGTCACTTACTTGCTCAGTTAGCGGGCTTGTGTGGAACAAGTCTTCGCCGAACTTAGGAAGTTGACCAGTACCGTAAAGGCTATCGTGGTTCACTAGATACGGTACGTACATTTCTGTGTAGCCGTGCTCATCAGTGTGAAGGTCCAGCATGAACTGAGCAATAGCACGGTGTAGACGTGCAAATTTGCCTTTCATCACGATGAAACGAGAACCCGAGATTTTAACTGCGCTAGCAAAATCAAGACCGCCAGACATTTCGCCAAGATCGACGTGATCTTTCACTTCAAAGTCGTAAGTCTTAGGTTGACCCCAACGAGAAACTTCTACGTTATCGTCTTCATCTTTACCATCTGGCACTTCTGCATCAGGTAGGTTAGGAATAGACATTGTGATCGTTTCTAGCTCAGATTGAAGATCAGCCAATGCTACTTTAGCTTGGTCTAGTTCTGCGCCTAAGTTGCCTACTTCTGCAAGGATACGCTCAGCTTCTTCATGGTCGCCTTTTGCTTTCGCTTGACCAATGGACTTCGATCGAGAGTTACGTAACGCTTGTAGCTCTTCAGTTTTCATCTGAAGGGACTTACGTTTTTCTTCAAGTTCACGAATTGTCTCTACATCAAGGGTGAAGCCTCGACGTGCTAATTTTGCCGCTGTTTCATCCAGCTCAGCTCGAAGTAATTTAGAATCCAGCATTGCTAATCCTATGCTTTAGTTATTTGAATATTCAGTAGTTTGCTACTGAATCACTGCTAAACCCCTAAAACTGGTGCTATTTCGACCAATTTCTAACGATTTAATTGAATTTTTATGACTAGGTAACGATATCCAAAAAAGACTACTTTTCATAGCGTTTTTGTGGGCTTTTTGCGTCCAAATCCGCCAGATAATCTAGCTTCTCGCCAATTTTGGTCTCTAAGCCTCGTTTTGTTGGGAAATAGTATTGCTTCTCTCCCATTTCAGGAGGCAGATACTTTTCCCCAGCCGCGTAAGCTCCAGGTTCGTCATGAGCATAACGGTATTCTTGCCCGTAGCCCATGTCCTTCATCAAAGTTGTGGGTGCATTCCGTAAATGATGAGGGACTTCATATTCAGGCAGATTGTGCGCGTCTGTTAACGCTTGCTTCCAAGCTGTATAAACGGCGTTACTCTTTGGTGCACACGCGAGATAAACAACCGCCTGTGCAATCGCACGCTCCCCTTCAGCAGGGCCAATACGTGTAAAACAATCCCAAGCCGACATCGCGACTTGCATTGCGCGAGGGTCAGCATTGCCAATATCTTCAGAAGCAATCGCCAGCAAGCGTCTAACGATATACAGAGGATCGCAACCTGCCGCAATCATGCGTGCCGACCAATATAAAGCCGCATCCGGGTTTGAACCACGAATTGACTTATGAACTGCAGATATTAGGTCATACCAAATATCGCCTTTATTATCAAAACGAGCGACTTTCTCACCGGCCACTTCAGCCAACAGCTGCAAGGTTATCGATTTCTCACCTTTATCGTTGTCTTCTGCCATGTCATACAGCAGTTCAAGATAATTAAGCGACATACGCGCGTCGCCGTTAACCAGTTCTGCAAGGCGATCTAAAACATTATCAGCAAAATCAGCAGGCACATCACCTAACCCACGTTGCTTATCTTCAATCGCTTGGCGGATGACGAGGGAAATATCCTCGGTATTGAGAGAAGTCAGTTTGTAGACACGCGCACGTGACAACAAAGCGTTGTTCAACTCAAAAGAAGGGTTTTCTGTCGTCGCACCAATAAAGGTCACGGTACCATCTTCGATATGAGGCAGAAAAGCATCCTGCTGACTTTTGTTAAAGCGATGGACTTCGTCCACAAACAGGATGGTTCTGCGCCCTGCTTGCTTGTTCTCACGCGCTTTTTCAATCGCAATACGAATGTCTTTTACGCCCGAAGTTACCGCCGATACGCGTTCAACTTCTGCATTCGCATAGTTTGCCGCTACTTCGGCTAACGTCGTTTTACCGGTGCCCGGAGGCCCCCACAAAATCATCGAGTGGATATGACCCGCTTCCAATGCTCTGCGAAGTGGTTTACCTGGGCCTAATATATGTTGCTGACCGATATACTGTTCGACAGTTTCCGGTCTCATACGAGCAGCAAGGGGACGAAAATCTTCGTCCCCCGCAAAATCTAAGCTGTAATTACTCAATTGCAATCTCTTGATTCGTTGATGGCATTAATGCCTATCGACGTACTACCAAACGATCTGCTTCTTTAGATCAGTTTCTTTGGTCGTCGACCTCGACACCTTCCGGCGCCACAAAAGTAAAACGGTCTGCTGCAGGTTTACCCAAATCAACATTGCTAAAGGTAAACTCACCTTTTTGACCGTCTTGTTCAATCACATTAAAGCCCTGAACAATGCCCTTTTCGGTGATATTAATCTGGAAGTCACCCTGATTAGAATCGACAGCAGTTGGCGTTAGCGTGAATTGGTTACCCGTTTGCGCCACATTATAATTATCCCAATCACTTTCTTGGTTACGTGTAAGCAGGACAAAAGGTGTCTGTGATGTCGCTTGCTCTTGCCAATAAATGCTCACTTGCTCAATGAACGGGCTGTAGTACCACAAGCTTTGGCCATCAGATACCAACAAGTTTTCATCAGGGAACGTGGTCTCCCAGCGGAACAGGCTTGGGCGTGCAATCTCTACCGTGCCCTCACCTTCCATAACAACATCACCATCAGGGCTGGTCACAACTTGTTTAAAGTCAGCGCTGAAGCCTGCGTTTAATGCCAAGCGGCTACTCAACTCTTCTTTCGGAGAAGCAAACACTGAGAAGCTCATAAATAAAAGTGCGAATACTTTTTTCATCAATAATCCTGTTAGAACATAAGTCGGTCATATTTTCGATTTGACCGACTGAATAGTTATGAGTTCCTACCGGAACTAATCTTTTGGTGGCGCTGGTGCTAAGACTTCTCGGTTACCGTTATGACCTGGAGCACTTACGATACCTTGAGCTTCAAGTTGCTCGACAATACGTGCAGCACGGTTGTAGCCAATCTTGAATCGACGCTGTACGCCTGAAACTGAGCCACGACGTGAATGAACAACGTGTTCTACCACTTGATCAAACAGAGGATCGACCTCTTCATCACCTTCCATCTTCTCACCCGGAAGCAAGGTTTCTGGGGTTTGTTCGCCGTTGGTGATTTCATCAATATAGTTTGGCTTACCACGCGCTTTCCAGTTATTCACAACTGCGTGTACATCGTCATCAGATGCAAAGGCACCGTGAACACGAGTTGTATGGCTAGAACCCGGTGGCAAGTAAAGCATATCACCCATACCCAATAGTGATTCCGCACCACCTTGATCAAGGATAGTTCGTGAATCCGTTTTGGTTGATACCGTAAAGGCAACACGGGTTGGAATGTTCGCTTTGATAAGACCAGTAATAACATCCACTGATGGACGTTGCGTCGCTAGGATCAAGTGAACACCCGCCGCACGTGCTTTTTGTGCCAAACGTGCAATCAGTTCTTCAACCTTCTTACCAACCACCATGATTAGGTCGGCAAATTCATCAACGATAACCACAATGTAAGGCAGCTTCTCAAGCAATGGCGCTTCTGGGTCCATGCTGTCGCCCGGCTTCCACAGTGGATCGTGAATTGGGTGACCCGCTTCCGCTGCCATCTTAAGCTTATCGTTGTAACCTTTAATGTTACGAACGCCTAATGCTGACATCAGCTTATAACGTCGTTCCATCTCGCCAACACACCAACGAAGGGCGTTCGACGCATCTTTCATGTCGGTTACCACTTCAGACAATAGATGAGGAATACCCTCATAAACCGATAGCTCAAGCATTTTCGGGTCGATCATGATGAAGCGAACATCTTCCGGTGATGCTTTGTAAAGCATACTCAGAATCATTACGTTCACACCTACCGACTTACCAGAACCGGTTGTACCTGCAACCAGAACGTGAGGCATTTTCGATAGATCAGCAATAACGGCTTCACCAGCGATGTCTTGTCCTAGAACCACTGTCGTTGGCGATTTCGCTTCTTGGAACTGAGGGCTAGCAACCACGTCTGAGAAGAATACCGTTTGGCGACTCATATTCGGCAGTTCTAAGCCAACATAAGGTTTACCCGGAATCACTTCTACGACACGTACTGCCAATGCAGAGAGCGAACGCGCTAAGTCCATAGAAAGGCCAGAAATACGGCTTACTTTCACACCTGGAGCCAGATCAAGTTCGAATCGAGTGATTACTGGACCTGGGAAAATGTCGACAACGTCTGCTTTGATCTTGTAGTCCGCTAGCTTAGATTCAACAAGACGAGCAATTGCCTCTAGCGCATCACGGTCAATAAAGGTTTCACGCTTTTCAGGGTGGAATAACAATTCAAGCGTGGGTAATGGCTCAGCAGGCTTAGGTAAATTAACATCTTGTTGAACCAAGAACGGATTCTGCGCCGCTGCCATATTCGCTTGGGCTTCAGAAACAATGCTTTGGAATGCGGCGACATCTTGATCTTGATGCGCAGGTTCTTCTTCCGTTACTTCTTCCCAAGGAAGATCAACAGTTGGCTCTAGGTTTTGTGCTGTTGGCTGTTCAGGTTCTGAATGTTCTTCTTGATAAGGGAAAGGTTCAAACTGTTCTTCGATTAATGCTGCGTCAGCTAATTCAGCTTCAGCCTGTTCTGATTCAAGCTCTGAGCCCTGTTGGTAGCTTTGCTCTTCCGTCACATCAAACGGTGAAGGTTGTGCAGAGAAATCGTCTTCCACGGTTGCTTCTGGCTCGCCCATAGGTGAAGCGTATAAAGATTCAGGTTGAACATCTTCAGAACCAAATTCGCCATTTACTTGTGGTGAGCTATCTAATTCTGGTTCAGCACTTCTAAGGTCAGCATGAGCAGGGCCAACTTCTGGTTGTTCGTTCTGCATGTATTGTTGGTAAGCAACCTGAGAATCACGCGCGTCAACCTGATCTTGTTCTGCTAGGTCATCTTCATACATGGCCGCATTTTCTAGCTGCTCTATCGTTGCATTCAACTGTTTAGAGCGCTCAATACCTTCTTCTAGCGGTTCTTCTGGCGCTTGGTAAACAGCTGCTGCAGGGATCGTTTGCTCTGACTCAATTACCGCTTGAGGCTGAACCTGAGGTTGTTCATGAACAGGAGCTTCTTGTTTCGCAGGAGCATCGACAGGCATATGAATATTGTAATGACGCTTCGGCGATGCAGCATTGTCTCGCGCATTTGTCGCCACGTCTGACGACTCATTGGTCGCAGAAAAACTCATCGCAGGATCTAGCGGATCATGCTCTGTTGATTCTTTGTTGCCTTCTATAGCAGGAACATCGCGGTAAGTTGGCGCTTGATGCTGGTGATGACGTTCTTCGATTAAATCGCGGTCTGCTGATTCTCTTAATTGAGGCTCAAGCAGCTCTTGGTCTTGGCCACGAGCCTTATTAACAGTAGACGTGAAAAATTTGATGGCACATTCACCCAACCATTCCACAATGCTTAGCCAAGAGATACCGGTTAATAGAGTGAAACCAGCACCCCATAAGAAAAGAAGAACCAGCGTACTACCAAGAACATTCAACGTTGGAAGTGCAAGGCTTGTTAAAACGTCACCTACCACGCCACCGGATGAAAAGTACCAGATGTCGTCAAAGTTGATATCCGCTAAACCACAACTCGTAAGAATTAGGATAGTCAGGCCAAGTAAGCGAGTGCCCCACAGCATGAAGTCGATCTGCTCGTCTTCATTACGTTTGCGGAATAAAACCCACGCAGCAACCGTCACTAAGATAGGCAGAGGGTAAGCCAAAGAACCAAATACGAAGAAAAGCGTATCCGCCAACCAAGCACCTAGGTAGCCACCCGCATTTTGAATGTCACCACCCCACGCCGTTTGCGACCATGATGGGTCTGCAGGACTAAAAGTTAATAACGCAACGGCAAGTAGAATAGAGAAGAGAACACCGAGAATCAGACTGCACTCTTTGAGACGTTGAGAACCACTCAAACGAGGAGACTGAGGCTCTTCACTCGTTTTAATGATTGTTTCTACTTTATTACTGCTCTGCTTGAACATAAACCAACTTAATAATTAAAAGGGATAAAAACATCTCGAGCGGCCAAAGCCGCTCGTTTCAATGAAACTACTGTTGATTTAACCATATCAAACAGAAAAACCCAATTCCAGAAAGCAAGAAAGCGGAACAAATGTCCGCTTTCTTTCATTTCACCAATTGTGACTAACGAGTTTTAATCACAAGTTGATTGGTTTGTTTCACTTCTTCCATTACTACGTAAGTTCGAGTGTCGTTTACGCCCGGTAGACGAAGTAACGTATCACCCAGTAGCTTACGGTAAGCACCCATATCAGATACACGTGTTTTTAGAAGATAGTCAAAATCACCCGACACTAAATGACACTCTTGGATGTCATCCAGTTTCTGCACAGCGGTGTTGAATTGTTCGAACACATCTGGCGCACCACGGTTCAACGTAATTTCA
Organism: Vibrio sp. 10N.222.49.C9; assembly: GCF_041474985.1. Classification (NCBI taxonomy): domain Bacteria; kingdom Pseudomonadati; phylum Pseudomonadota; class Gammaproteobacteria; order Vibrionales; family Vibrionaceae; genus Vibrio; species Vibrio sp. 10N.222.49.C9. Next base: position 81,897 of record NZ_JBFRVD010000003.1, read on the forward strand.
ACAAACACTAAAAGTGAAGCATCAAGGTACTGTGGGTTCAGCAACGCTGTGTACCCAGTAATGTAACCTTGACGTTCTAAACGACGAACACGTTCAAGACATGGAGTTGGAGAAAGTCCTACTCGTTTTGAGAGTTCAACGTTTGAGATACGACCGTCTTTTTGCAACTCATTAAGAATGTTGCGGTCAATACGATCTAGTTCCTTGGACGGCTTCTTATAATTGTCTGCCATTTTTTATTCCACCTTATTACTTCCTTGCAAAAAAATATACTACAACTTTTTAATATTCAGTATCAAATTTTATCTAAACCTATCTATACTAGATATTAATTCGACAGAATTACCCTACACATAGATAAAACAACCAAAATAAAATGAGGAGTCAGGATGATCATTGGCGTACCTAAGGAAATCAAGAACCACGAATACCGCGTTGGTATGACCCCAGCTAGCGTGAGAGAACTAATCTCACACGGCCACCAAGTTTTTGTAGAAACCAATGCCGGTACTGGTATCGGTTTTTCAGACGATGATTACATCGCTGTAGGCGCATCCATTCTTCCTACTGCTGCTGACGTTTTCGCGAAAGCAGAGATGATTGTAAAGGTTAAAGAACCTCAAGCTGTCGAGCGAGCTATGCTTCGCGAAGGGCAAATATTATTTACCTATTTACACCTTGCACCAGATTTTCCACAAACTGAAGAGCTTATCAAGAGCAAAGCTGTCTGCGTAGCCTATGAGACTGTAACAGATAATATGGGTCGCTTGCCACTATTAGCACCAATGTCTGAAGTAGCTGGTCGTATGTCTATTCAAGCAGGTGCACAAACATTAGAGAAATCTAACGGTGGTTGTGGTCTTCTTCTTGGTGGCGTTCCAGGTGTTGAACCAGCAAAAGTTGTTGTTGTTGGTGGCGGTGTTGTAGGTGCTAACGCAGCACGTATGGCTGTAGGCCTTCGCGCTGATGTTACAATTCTTGACCGTAACGTAGATACACTGCGTCGACTTGATGAAGAATTCCAAGGTCGCGCAAAAGTGGTTTATTCTACTGAAGACGCCATTGAGAAGCATGTTCTAGAAGCAGACCTAGTAATTGGTGCAGTACTAATTCCTGGCGCAGCAGCTCCAAAATTGGTTACAAAAGAGCACATCGCTAAGATGAAGCCAGGTTCAGCAGTTGTTGATGTTGCAATCGACCAAGGCGGTTGTTTCGAGACTTCTCACGCAACCACTCACGCAGACCCAACTTACATTGTTGATGACGTAGTTCACTACTGTGTTGCAAACATGCCTGGCGCTGTTGCTCGTACTTCAACTTACGCACTAAACAATGCAACACTTCCTTACATTGTTAAGCTAGCGAACAAAGGCTACCGCGAAGCACTTCTATCTGATGAAGGCTTCCTAGAAGGTCTAAACGTTATTCACGGTAAAGTAACTTGTAAAGAAGTTGCAGAAAGCTTTGACCTTGAATACGTAGACCCAGCAGAAGCAATCGCAATGTTTAACTAATGATGTAATGACTAACTGAACGCAATAATCTTCTCGTTGAAGCGTTCAGTTAACTCATACACATTAAACAAAAAGCCAGTACGACATTATGTCGCGCTGGCTTTTTTGCATTAATGGATTTAGTTCGTAAAAACACGTAACAGTACGGTTTACCACTAGCGCTCGATTTTAACCCCATGAATCAATAGATTTCTTGGCGTAATACTGCGTTCACAGAACTCTTCAATCGTAGCTTCATAACCTTGCTCTTGCAGATAGATAGCGCGATCTAAAGCCAGCCATATCTCTAATGGTCGTCTAAAGACTTGTTGAACCAAACTCAGCTTTTCCATTTCCCAGAATAGCGCTTCGCCTTGAATCAAATAAGAGTCAAAATCAATATCTGAGCCCAGCGATAGCTCTTTCACTTCAGATGCCCAACGGCAGAAAGATTCAAAACCCTCAGCTAACTCTGATTTTTTGATGCTCGGTACAGGAATGTATTCGTCAATGTTAAGTTCAGCCTTAAGCAACTGGCTGAAGCCTAGACGATAGCTCATCTCTAGTTGACGATGTCTTTTTACTCTTTCACCACCAGTAACGGTTTCTTGAAGCGGGATTCTCAAGTCGCTCTTACTTAACGTTAATGCTGAGCTTTTCGCGATAGAAGACATCGCTTGATAGTTTTCGTCTCGAATAAGATGATAACAACAAGGAGAAATAGTGACCGCTGGTAGCCCATGTGACACTGACTTTTTAACTAGCTCAACATGAAGATCACCACAAGCATGAAGGGCCACGGCATGTTGGTACGAATTAAACACGTCATCGGCCTTGTCTGAAAACGCATCTCCTTGAACAAAATCCATCGCTAACTTCTGGTCATCCGCAATCTTTTGTCCGCTTTCGCATAACGATTGCTGCCATTCAAAGCTAGTGACTTTTTGATCCGATTGCTGAGATAGGATTCGACCAAGAAAGCCTTTACCAGAACACCACTCGAGCCACTCTTTGCCATGGTGATGGCATAATGCAGCCTCGCCCATTGCGACAATTTGATGTAGCTTTCGGCCAGGAATACCATCAGCAGTACCACGTGGGAGGTCTAAACCAACCAAAGCTGTGTTATTGAACTGGATGTTTTGGGTAGCAGTATCTAATTCAGGTAGGAAACGAGTCAGTTCTTCGACCAAAAGCTGAGGCTGCTCTTTTAAGGTTTGAATACTCTCATTATCTAAGCTTTCTAACCAATCAACGAGTGGACGATTGACCTCTTTCCACGGCTGCTGTTGAGTTTGACATAGGTGAAAAGGCTCTGAACGCCAGTAAATCTGGTGCTCTAGCAAAAATGAATCGAGTATTTTAAATCGTGAATGCATGCTTCCCCCTATGATGCGTGGATTGTAGGGGTAAGAGGTCGAAATGGAAAGGCCCGATAAAGAAAACGAAAACTAAAAGCCCAAAAGAAAAACGGCCTGCAAATACAGGCCGAATAAGAATCAAAATTTACACGATGAGATTAACGAACTGGCAGTTCGATATCTTTAAACATCTCTTCGATCTCTTCGTTCGATTTCAAAGAAATAGCTTGCTCAACCACAGGGCGAGTTAAGTGCGGTGCAAAACGCTCCATGAAATCAAACATGTAAGAACGCAAGAAGGTGCCTTTTCTAAAACCAATGCTGGTTGTGCTCGCACCAAATAGATGGCTCGCATCAATCGCAACCAAATCAGTATCTTGCTCGTGGTCAATAGCCATACTTGCAATTACACCAACACCAATGCCCATACGAACGTAGGTTTTGATTACGTCTGCATCGGTCGCAGTAAACACAACACGCGGTGTTAAACCTACTTTGTTAAACGCGGTATCAAGCTCAGAACGGCCAGTGAAACCAAATACATAAGTCACGAGAGAGTAAGCCGCAAGATCTTCGATCGTGATATTACGCTTCTGTGCCAGGGGATGATCTTTGGTCACGACGATCGAACGGTTCCAGTGGTAACAAGGCAGCATAATCGCATCTTGGTAAAGGTGTAGCGCTTCCGTTGCAATCGCAAAATTCGCTGTACCTTTAGCGACGGCTTCTGACATTTGGCTTGGCGTACCTTGGTGCATGTGAAGCGATACTTTTGGATAGCGCGCCGTGAAACCTTTAATCACATCAGGCAGTGCATAACGAGCTTGAGTATGAGTCGTTGAAATATTCAATGTACCCATCTCTGGATGTGTGTGTTCACCCGCTACCGCTTTAATGCTTTCAACGCGCGCCAAAATCTCTTGAGAGATACGAATGATATCCTCACCCGCTTGGGTAACCTGCGTTAGATGCTTGCCGCTACGCTCAAAAATCTGAATGCCTAGTTCGTCTTCAAGTAATCTAACTTGCTTACTAATGCCAGGCTGAGATGTGTACAAACTCTCTGCTGTAGCTGAAACATTTAGGTTATGGTTTACAACCTCAACAATGTACTTCAGTTGCTGTAACTTCATATCTAACCTCGTAATCCTTTACTCATTTCTGTGCTAACTTATTTGCAAAGAGAGCGTTATAGTCGCGTGTAATATAATTAATAGTTATAACGCTTCGAACACAAAAATGACAGGAAAATTGAGTTTTTCTAGCTTAACAAACAAAAACATCACTAACGCTTTGCAACCCAACCCTCATTCTCATACATTAGTTGGTAAGTTTTGATTGCCGATTTCGCTCAACAAGAGATAATCAGAAATTGCAATTTACGAGTGCCGATACACAATGGAATCGTGTATCCTCTCCAGTTAGCTATAGAAAATAATAAGCAGACTCAAATATATGAATATTGGTTTAATAATCGTCTTAGTAGCCGTTCTTTTGGTGTTAGTTTTAGGCTACAACATCATGCTTCAATATAAAGTTAAGGTAGAAACAGCGAAGAAACAGGAAGCTTCTCGTTATCTAACCATTATTGACGGTACAGAAGAACTGATTGGCAACGCTCATCACATGCCGTTTAGCCAAGATCTTCTTGTATGCTTAAACAATCGAATTCTTGATGCATTAGAAAACATGTATCAACTCGATCCAAAAAATAAGCAGCTTGCCCAACGCATTGAAAGCGTAAAACAACAAATCACTCAGCTAAAAGAGAACTACAAAGGTGGCGAGAGTACCGCTTTCCGCGTACCAAGTAGTGACAAGCAAGCGATCATGATGCTTAAGTTAGTTAAACGCCTGCGTGATACGGTGCGCAACGAGCACAATAAAGGCCGTTTCGAGACTCAAGCTTATGTGGTTGAAAATGCTCGCCTAGAAACAATTCAAATCCGTATTAACATTGAAAATGTTATCAAACGTGCAAACGATTCGATTTCTCGCGGACAACCGGGAACAGCGATTCAGCTATTACGCAAAGGTATTGATGCTTTGGCGACTAAGAACGACTCGTACTCTAATCAAGCCAAAGAAAAGCTTCAACAGATGCTTAACGAGCTTGACCAGAAACGCCAAGACAAAAACGCTCAAGATTTGCAGCAGATGGAATCTAAAGAACGAGAAGACGATATGGATGCCCTCTTCGGTCAGAAGAAGAAATGGTAACAGTCTAACTCAACACTTAAAGGCCGCCTTATTTACATTAAATAGGCGGCCTTTTTTGTAGCTGTTGAATTTCCTTTCTCTGTATAGGGAGATCTCTTGAGCTGTGATAAAATCCCCGCATTATCAACAAACTTTCCCTGACCATGTATCAAGAATTACTCGCTCCAATCCACTCTTTTCTTAAAGCCGAAACGCCAGATTCATGGATAGATGAAGCCAAAAAGCCAGAAAATCTTCACATCATTCTACGCGATCACATGCTGTGTGAACTTAAGGCGGCACAGAGTGCTTTATTCCTTATTCGCAAGTACGCCGTCGATAAAGAAAGCGCGAAGCAACTGAATGAATGGATTTTGCCATACGAGCAATTTGCTTACCGTCGTATCGGAGACTTAGAGTCTCTGCGTGGTAAAAGCAACGTATCCAAGCAAATCACAGCGAAAGAAGGCTGTAATTACGGTGCTGACCTAATCGATAAGATGGTTTTACTGATCAAAGAAGAGCTGCATCACTTCTACCAAGTCATGGAGTTGATGGAGAAGAAAGGCGTGACTTACCAGCCAATCGAGGCGGGTCGTTACGCTAAGGGCTTGATCAAACAAGTTAAGACTTACGAGCCTGATGCTCTGGTTGATAAGCTTATCATCGGTGCGTTTATTGAAGCTCGCTCTTGTGAGCGCTTCGCTAAATTGGCTCCTTTCTTGGAAGAAGACATGGAGAAGTTTTACGTGTCTCTACTTCGTTCAGAAGCTCGCCACTACCAAGATTACCTTGAGCTAGCAGAACAGATCGCAGGGAAAGATATTTCAGAGCGTATTTCGCATTTTGCTCAAGTAGAAGCTGATCTTATCACTTCAGAAGACAGCGACTTCAAATTCCATAGTGGTGCTCCGGTTTAGGCTCCACACAGAACATTCAGTCCAGTTTAGACTAATCCAGACTAAAAAATTAAGGCCAGCAATTTGCTGGCCTTCTTTATTTATATCTCAATCCAAATATAGACTTAAGCAAGCGTACCGTTGATCTCTGCAAGTACAGCAGCAGGGTCTATCGCTTGCGTAATCGGACGACCAATAACAAGGTAGTCTGAACCTGATTCAATCGCTTTAGAAGGCGTCATGATGCGCTTCTGGTCACCAACATCTGCGCCGACAGGACGAATACCTGGAGTAACTAGCTTGAACTCTTGACCAAGTGCATCTTTAAGCAAAGAAGCCTCTTGTGCAGAACATACAACACCGTCTAAGCCAGAGTTTTTCGTTAGAGAAGCCAAGCGCATCACGTGTTGTTGTGGTTCAAGATCCAGACCGATACCCGCTAAGTCAGATTGCTCCATACTGGTGAGTACCGTTACACCGATTAACAGTGGACGATCTTTGCCATAAGGTTCTAAGATTTCGCGAGAAGCCGTCATCATACGCTCACCGCCACTTGCGTGTACGTTCACCATCCAAACACCCAGTTCAGCGGCAGCACGGACTGCTTTTGAACATGTGTTCGGGATGTCGTGGAATTTAAGGTCTAAAAATACTGAGAAACCACGCTTATGTAATTCACGAACAAATTCAGGGCCAAACAGGGTAAACATCTCTTTGCCCACTTTTAGGCGGCAAGATGCTGGGTCAATTCGATCGACAAAGGCTAACGCATCCGCTTGATTATCATAATCCAAGGCTACAATGATTTTTTGGTCGTTCATTTCATCTCCTAACGCAGTTAACTTTCTAAAAATTTCTAATCACCTAAGCAGGTGATAAATAACAGTCATAAAAATGCAGCCCGAAAGCTGCAATTAATAATTTGGTCTTAAAGTGACCACAAATCTATTCACCATCAAGCCCACGAATAGGCTTGATCGTCCCCCACCCTTTACATGAAGGGCAGTGCCAATACAAAGAGTGTGTCGAGAAACCACACTGACGACAACGGTAATGAGGCTTAACCTTAAGCTGTTCACCAACCATAGATTGAAGTGTGGTTAAGCTGTCTTTTGCTCGGCCTTCTTCTGCTTCCGCTAGGTGGTAATCGATTAATCGATAAAAACCTTTCATGGTTGGATTTTTAACAAGCTGCTTTGTCAGTAACTCTTGAGCAGAGCCTACATCTTCATGGTGAGCAACCAATTGCGCCAGCATCAGTTCGGCAGATACACCGGCTTTCTTCTGAATACACGCTTTGAGGAACTCGACCAATTGAGCTTCTTGTCCAAGCTTGTGGTAACACTCAGCAAGGGTTGGCAACACCTCACTGATAAAATCGATATCTTGTTCAAGTACCGATTCAAGACAATCAATTGTCTTTTGGTAATCTTCGTTCGCTAAGTGGAACTTCCCTAGTGCGATACTTGCGCGAACACATTTAGGGTCTTCAGAAAGCGCCTTCTTAAAATGCTGAAGCGCTTTAGAACGATTACCATCGGCTTGTTCTTGCATTGCAAGCTCACACCAGAAATGCGCGACTGTGGCACGCATCTTCATTTTTTTCTTGCCGAGCTTAACTAAGATATTTCCGTAATGGATAGCCTTGTTCCACTCACGGGTCTGCTGATAAATAGCCACCAACTGCTGTAAAGCGCCCTCTTTATGGTCAGGTTCTTCTACAAGTTGTTCAAAGATTTTTTCAGCGCGATCAAGGAAGCCAGAGACCATGTAGTCTTTAGCTAATTGTTGCAGTGCGAGATTTTTCTGATCGAGGGTAAGCCCCGAACGAGAGATGAGATTTTGGTGAATACGAATAGCGCGGTCGACTTCGCCTCTTGAGCGGAACAAGTTGCCCAAAGCCAAGTGAGTATCGATGGTTTCATTGTCTACTTGAAGCAGCTCAATGAAGTGATCAACCGCTTTGTCAGATTGGTCTGACAGTAATAGGTTCAAACCCGTCACGTATTGACGGGAGATCTGGTGTGATTGCTTTTGTTTTTCTTGCTGAGCATTACGATTACCCATATACCAGCCATAAGCGGCTGCGATGGGCAAAAGTAAGAACAGTAACTCTAACATCAAATATAGCCTTTAAGCTTTAGTATCAGCAGGGACCTGCTTTGATTGCTTATTGAGTTGCTTCTTCAAGCGATGAATTTTTAGCTGAGACCGCATGTGCATATTACCAAAGACTAACCAAGCAAGGGCGAAGCCTGAAACGAATACAACACCTAATAAACTTGATAGGTGGAAGTCACCTTGCGCTAGCAGATAGTTGAAATTCACAGTTGTTTGGTTTTGAGAGCCTAAAGCCAGTGCAATTAGGAAAAGTGCGATAACGGCGACTATTTTTATAATTTTCATAGTTCATCACTCATTGGTTGGTTAGCTGTACGATTATGCAGGAAAATTACTAATCAGACCACCATATTATGGTCATAAAAAAGCGGCATACATTATAGTATGCCGCTTTTCTTAATTCCGATAAGTAGGCTACATTCCTGAGTTTACTCGTTCACGCAGCTCTTTACCTGGTTTGAAGTGAGGAACGTATTTACCTTCTAACTCAACCTTGTCACCAGTCTTTGGGTTACGTCCAACACGAGGCTCACGATAATGCAGAGAAAAGCTGCCAAAACCGCGAATTTCGATTCGATCACCACTTTCTAGTGTTGAAGCCATATGCTCTAAAATGTCTTTTACAGCGTCTTCAATTTCTTTTGCAGAAAGATGCGTTTGCTCAGCGCACAGTCTCTCAATCAATTCAGACTTAGTCATAGTTACCCTCGTTGGTTTTCTTTTTAGAAATTATAGACCTATCGGAAAAATAAGCAAAAAAAAAGGAGCCTTACGGCTCCTTTCTTGGCTAGATAGCTATAATTCTCTTAATGAGAAGCTATTATTCGCCTTTAGCAGCTTTGAATGCGTCTGCCATTGCGTTACCGAACGCGCCTTCTTCAGACTTGTTCAGTGAAGCCATTGCTTCTTGCTCATCAGCTTCATCTTTAGCTTTGATAGATAGGTTGATTACGCGGTTCTTACGGTCTACACCAGTGAACTTCGCTTCAACGCTGTCGCCAACGCTTAGGATTAGAGATGCATCTTCGATACGGTCGCGAGAAACTTCAGAAGCGCGGATGTAACCTTCAACGCCTTCGATTAGCTCGATAGTAGCGCCTTTCGCGTCAACTGCAGTAACAGTACCGTTTACAAGAACACCTTTCTTGTTGTCAGCAACGTATGCGTTGAACGGGTCGTTTTCCATTTGCTTAACGCCAAGAGAAATACGCTCACGCTCTGCATCTACTGCTAGAACAACAGCAGAGATTTCGTCGCCTTTCTTGTATTCACGTACAGCTTCTTCGCCGGCAGCGTTCCAAGAAATGTCAGATAGGTGTACAAGACCGTCGATACCGCCTTCTAGACCGATGAAGATACCAAAGTCAGTGATAGACTTGATCTTACCAGTAACTTTGTCGCCCTTAGCTTGCATTTCTGCAAATGACTGCCATGGGTTAGCTTTACACTGTTTCAGACCTAGAGAGATACGACGACGTTCTTCGTCGATATCAAGAACCATAACCTCAACTTCGTCGCCAACATTAACAACTTTAGAAGGGTGGATGTTCTTGTTAGTCCAATCCATTTCAGAAACGTGTACTAGACCTTCAACGCCTTCTTCGATTTCAACGAAGCAGCCGTAGTCAGTTAGGTTTGTAACACGACCAGAAAGCTTGTGACCTTCTGGGTAACGCTTAGCGATTGCTACCCATGGATCTTCGCCTAGTTGCTTAAGACCTAGTGAAACACGAGTGCGCTCACGATCGAACTTAAGAACTTTAACTAGGATTTCGTCACCAACGTTAACGATCTCTGATGGGTGCTTAACGCGCTTCCAAGCCATATCTGTGATATGTAGAAGACCGTCAACACCGCCAAGGTCAACGAATGCACCGTAGTCAGTAAGGTTCTTAACGATACCTTTAACTTCAGTACCTTCTTGTAGAGTTTCAAGAAGTTCGTCACGCTCAACACTGTTTTCAGATTCGATAACAGCACGACGAGAAACAACAACGTTGTTACGCTTCTGGTCTAGCTTGATTACTTTGAACTCTAGCTCTTTGTTTTCTAGGTGAGCAGTGTCACGGATAGGACGTACGTCTACTAGAGAACCAGGAAGGAAAGCACGGATACCGTTAAGTTCAACAGTGAAACCGCCTTTAACTTTACCGTTGATGATACCAACAACAGTTTCAGCTTCTTCGCAAGCTTTCTCAAGTACGATCCAAGCTTCGTGACGCTTAGCTTTCTCACGAGAAAGTTGAGTTTCACCGAAACCATCTTCAACAGCGTCTAGAGCTACGTCTACTTCAGCACCAACTTCAACTTCAAGTTCGCCAGCAGCGTTCTTGAATTGTTCAGCAGGGATAGCAGATTCAGACTTAAGACCAGCGTCTACAAGAACGAAACCGTTCTCGATAGCTACTACAGTACCTTTAACGATGCTGCCTTGTTGGAATTCAGTTTCAGATAGAAACTCTTCAAAGAGTTGAGCAAAAGATTCAGTCATTATTTAATCTTCAATAATTAAACGTCCATGGGTATCCTACCGCATGGGGTTGATAAATTCGCCGGTCATCATCCTTGCGACCAACGTTCGTACTAGCTCGGCGAAATTACCCAGCCAGTTTCGATTCAATATAGTGTAGTGCTTTTTCTACTACCTGCTCAATATTCATTGAGGTGGAATCAAGCACTAGAGCATCCTCTGCAGGGCGAAGTGGCGCCACTGGGCGATTACGATCTCGGTCGTCTCGCTCTTGGATCTCGCTCAAAAGGTCGTCAAATTTAACATCTAACCCCTTCTGTTGCAACTGTTTAAGGCGGCGACTCGCACGCTCTTCAGCACTTGCATCTAAAAATATTTTCGCTTCAGCTTCAGAAAACACAACCGTTCCCATGTCACGGCCATCTGCAACCAAACCAGGCGCAGCGCTGAATGCACGTTGACGACGAAGCAGTGCTTCGCGAACGCGAGGTAAAGCAGCAACTTTTGAAGCCGCCATGCCAGTCTCTTCTTTACGAAGTTCACCAGACACATCTTCACCTTCTAGGATAACCTTAACTAAGTCGCCTTCAGCAATAAACTGCACGTCTAAGTGTGTAGCAAGCGGTACTAAAGCATCCTCTGATTCAGTATCCACACCATGGTGAATTGCCGCTAAAGCCAATACGCGATAGATCGCGCCTGAGTCTAGAAGATGAAAGCCTAGCTTATCTGCTAGCAACATACACAGGGTACCTTTACCTGCACCACTTGGTCCATCAACCGTAATCACTGGGCTTTGAGAAGGCATCTTTTACTCCACGTTTTGTCGTAAGTTTTATTCTGTACTAGCGATTCGCCACTACTTTATAGGCGGCATATTATAGAGAAAAATTGGAACTCGAGCGAGGTAAATCTCAGATAATTCCGTGTTGATGATGCATAAACCAATGCAACTATCTCAATATCCGTTTGCTTAGGTTAATAAGACACGCACGCGCTTTTCGATAGATAGAAAAAAGCCTCGCAATAGGCAAGGCTCATGATTTTTCATTTTGTAGAGCAAAGAAGAACTCGCTCAAAGAAGCTTAGCCAATAATAGCTCGAACCGCTTCTAGGTCTTCAGGCGTATCAACACCAGCAGCCGGTGCTTCCGCCGCAACGTCTACGTGGATTTTTTCACCGTACCAAAGTACTCGTAATTGCTCTAGGCACTCAATACGTTCAAGAGTGCTTGGTTCCCAATTAATGTAGGTATTGATAAAACCCGCTCGGTAAGCATAGATACCAATATGACGAAGCAAAGGAGATTCCGCTGCAGTACCGTTGTTCGCGTAAGCATCGCGATCCCAAGGGATGGTTGCTCGGCTAAAATACAAGGCGTAACCGTCTTTATCGGTTACAACTTTAACGGCATTAGGGTTAAACACTTCATCAGCATGAGTAATTTCCACACCTAACGTTGCCATCGGGGCTGTACTGTTAGCAAGATTGTTGGCAACCTGATTAATGATTGAAGGTGGGATAAGTGGCTCATCACCTTGAACATTCACGATAATATGATCATCAGGAATATTCATAACTTCAATCACTTCAGCTAGGCGTTCAGTGCCCGATTCGTGATTCGGTGATGTCATACAAACGGTCGCGCCAAATGCTTTAGCCGCTTTTTCAACTCGAGCGTCGTCGGTAGCGATAATAACGTTATCGGCACCCGCTTTCATTGACTGTTCGTATACCCATTGAATCATCGGCTTTCCACCAATGTCAGCAAGTGGCTTCCCTGGTAAACGGCTCGATTGGTATCTTGCAGGTATAACAACCGTATAAGACATTACTTACCCTCATCCATAGAAACGGTGCGAGCTTCAGGTTCTAAAAGAACAGGAATACCCTCTTTAATTGGGTAAGCAAGGCGATCAATTTTACAAACAAGCTCTTGCTTATCCTTGTCAAAAGTTAGTTTACCTTTACATACAGGGCAAGCAACGATCTCAAGTAGACGGTGATCCATAGTATTCCATAACCTCTTTTATTCTTTTTAAAATTTGCTGTTGCGAATCTTCATCAAACTGCGCAGAAACTGGAAGATACCACCAGTTATCTTGCGCATATTCTTCGCATTTTACAGCGTCTTTTTCTGTCATAATCAGATTCATACCTTTATTAGCTAAGGCATGAAGTTCATCTTTATCAAAATCTTGATGGTCGGCGAAGCCCTGTGTGAAAACCACATCACCATCAAGATCTTCCAATGTTTTAAAAAAGCGCGGTGGGTGGCCAATACCGGCAAAAGCCACCAGCTTGTGTAATTTTGCCACAGACCTTTTCTGACCAGTCTTTAGGTTAACTGCTTGGCTTGGAAGCAAAGACATCGAGAACTCTCGACCATGCGCTTTACCGCCATTGTTTACCAAAAAGTCGACTTCATCTAAACGAGAAACCGGCTCTCGTAATGGACCTAAAGGAATCAAACTCTCACTACCAAAGCGTCTTGCGCCGTCGATAACTGCAAATTCAATGTCGCGTTCAAGCGCGTAATGCTGAAGGCCATCGTCAGTGATAATCACATCAACGCCTTTGCTCAGCAATGCTTTCACTGCGTTAGCTCGCACAGGGTCGACTGCGACTGGCGCACCAGTTCGCTTACGAATCAAGCGAGGTTCATCACCCGAATGCTCAGCTGGGGTATTTTCATCCAACACCAACGGATAGCTTGGTGCTTTTGCACCGTAGCCACGAGATACGACTCCGGGTTTAAAGCCGTGAGCCTGAAGCATCTCAACTAACCAAATCACAACCGGTGTTTTACCATTTCCACCAGCAGTAATATTGCCCACAACAATAACAGGTAAAGGCGGGCGGTAGGTCTCTTTATTCCCTGAGAGATAAGCGTCACGACGCCGACTACTGATCATTTTGAACAGCAGACTCAGTGGCCACAAAAGCGGCCAGAGAAGATATTTCAACGGGTGACTGTTAAACCAAATCTTTTCGATCACAACAAGACCTAATTTATCCGCTGAACTGAATTCGGTGTAATTGTGCATAAGCACCATCATGCGCGATTAGCTCAGCATGTGCGCCCCTTTCTACAATATGTCCATCATCAACCACTAGAATTTCATCAGCTTGCTCGATGGTAGAGAGTCTGTGTGCGATAACTAATACTGTTTTGTCTTTCTGCAGTTCTTCTAGTGCAGATTGAATCGCTCTCTCTGACTCAGTATCCAGTGCAGACGTCGCCTCATCAAGAATCAGCACAGGCGCATCTCTTAATAAAGCACGTGCAATCGCAATACGTTGTCTTTGACCACCAGAAAGGCTTGCGCCATTTTCACCAACAACGGTATCGATGCCATTTTCCATGCCTTCGATAAACTCACTTGCATGAGCAAGCTTAGCCGCGTATTCGATCTGTTCACGTGAATACTGTTCTTCTGCTGCGTAAGCGATGTTGTTAGCCACCGTATCGTTAAACAGATGTACATTTTGAGAAACGAGCGCAAAGTGCTCACGCAGATTTCTCAATTCGTAATCACGAATGTCGTGGCCATCAAGCTCAATTGAACCAGAGTCTACGTCATAAAAACGAGTGAATAGGTTAGCAATGGTACTCTTACCCGAGCCAGATCGCCCAACAAGCGCAACCGTTTTACCTTTCGGTATATTGAAGCTGATCTTATCAAGTGCTGGTTTCTCTGCACCGTCATAAGTAAACGTGACATCTTTAACAGCCACTTCACCCATTACAGTTTCAGGTTTCAACGTCCCTTTGTTTTGCTCGGTATCTAGATCCATCAAGCCAAATAGAGTCGTACTCGCAGCCATACCACGTTGGAATTCAGACGTTACGTTAGTTAACGCCTTTAGCGGACGTAATAGACCAAACATTGCAGAGAACACAACGGTAAACGTACCAGCAGTAAGCTCGGCTTTAATAGAATCGACACTAGCAAGGAATAGAACAACAACAATCGCAACTGATGCGATCATTTGAATAATCGGGTTAGCGGCCGCTTGAGCAGTGATTAACTTCATGCTTTGTTGGCGCATTTGGTTACTAACTTTATCAAAGCGGTGTTTTTCTAGATCTTGACCACCGTAAGTTAGAACCACTTTATGCCCTTTCAGCATTTGTTCAGCTGAAGAAGCAACGTGACCCATGCTAGTTTGCATGTTCTTAGAGATCTTTCTGAATCGCTTCGATACGATACTGATCGCCCACGCAACCAAAGGCGCTACAGCAAATAACACCAAAGATAACTGCCAACTATTCCAGAACATCAGCGTCAACAAGCCTATAATACTTGCACCTTCACGGACAATACTGACTAACGCTTTACTGGTTGCTGCAGACACTTGCTCTGAATCGTAAGTAATTCGAGATAGCAATGCGCCTGTCTGTTCTTTATCGAAGAAAGAAACAGGCATGTGCATGAAATGGCTGAAAATCTTACGACGAATTTCCATCACCACATTGCCAGAGACCCAACTCAAGCAATAGGTTGAAACAAAGCCACTGACGCCACGAACGAACATCATGGCAAAGATAATAAGTGGAAGTGTACGTAAAAAGTCAGATTCAGCATTACCAAAGCCTTCATCAAGTAACGGCTTTAGTAAGGAAATCATATAGGTATCAGAAACGGCATTTATAATAAGCGCAATTACCGCAACACCTAGGCCGGCCTTATATAATCGAATATAAGTCCAAAGTCTTTTAAATGTGACCCAGGTAGTTTCATCTGTTTGTGTTGACATAGAATCGCTTAATTTTCTCACAATAATCTATCTATTCTACTCCCTTACGGAGCATCTGCCTATACCACTGCCCGCCTTGTTGTTCTCTAATCGCATGATATTGCCAACCTTCTTTGCTAAGAGTGATGGTTATTTGTCCGCTTTCTCCAGTATCTAGCCAAGTACTCCCCGCTTCCTGATAACGTTCAATAACAAACTCACTCGGCATTCCCCACTGGTTGCCTTTGGCAAGAGAAGCTATCGCCAGCTGAGGAGACACCGCCTCAATAAACGACTTAATCGATGACGAATCGCTGCCATGATGCGGAACCAACATAACATCACTCCTTAGCTGTTCTCCTTCACGAGCAAGTAACCACTCACTTACCAGTTCAATATCACCAGTGAGCAACATTGAGAAATCAGCACTATGATCTGAGATCTTGACCACACACGAATGTGGGTTATACGCCCTCTTTACTTGCTTAGGCGGCCACAACACCTCAAAAACAACATCTTGCCAGTTCCAAACCTCTCCAATAGTACATGTTTGAATATTAGACGGGGCTTGAGTGATAGATTGGCGTTCTTGAATAATGTTCTGACTGGTTCTTATCCACTTTGGCGTATAGTTCTCAAGTAATGCCGGATAACCACCAGCATGGTCAGAATCGAAATGACTCACAATCACGCCTTCTAATTCATAAATCCCCCGCTGATTCAAAGTAGGAATCAACAAAGACTCAACAACCGAGCCTCCTGGCCACGCATTGCCAAGATCATAAACAACAATCTGATTGTTCTTTTCCAAGACCAAAGACAACCCATGCCCAACATCCAAGATATCAATAGTTAGTTTGTCTTGCTGGGGTTTGCTGAACTCCCACCACAGCACAAACACTGCAGTTACCAATATCGATAATGTTCGCTTGAAATACCGACTAACAAAGCTCAAAAACAAGATAAGGAATACTGATAATGCAATCGTCTGATTATCGACTTGGATCCAAAATCGCTCAGAGAAAGGAAGACTAAATACGAGAGGCTCAAGCGATAAGTCGACTAACTTCCACAGCTGACTGACCAAATCATTGTCTAGCGCTGTTATACCAACCACGCCAGACACTGACTCCGATATTAAGCTTAGAAACATTGCCAGAAACAACAGCGGGATCGTCACCATCGATACCCAAGGCAAAAGGAACAAGTTGTAGAAAACAGAGACTAAACTGACTCCTTTGAAAAACAACATCGAGGAAGGCGCGATAAGGAATGTCAGCATCAGTTGAAGCTTAATAAGTTGGAGTGCGTAGTCGATAAATGTAAAGCTTGAAGCTGAGCGCTGAGTATTACAGGCGATATAGAAAACAGCGCCCAATGCACCAAAGGACAACCAAAAACTGCTCGACAAAGCTGAAAACGGCCAAATCAGCAGAACCACGCACACACTTAAAGTAACATACCGAAGCAAACTGATATTTTGCCCACGCCACAAGAAATAACTCGCGATAACGCACATCACCAAAGCTCTCAAAGTTGGCAGCGTGAATCCAGCAAACCAACTATAGAAATACGCCAAGCCGAGCCCGAATATTGTAGGTAACCAAAGAAATGAAGGGGAAAGTAACCTTAATATCTTGCCAATCTGATAGCCGATACCAAAGGCAATCCCAATATGCAGCCCCGAAATAGCCATCAAGTGAATCAGGCCACTGCTTTTAAGCATATCCCACCGCTGAGGCGGAATAAGGTCTCGATATCCAAAACTCAAAGCGATAATGAGATCTTGATTTGCCAGCAGACTTAACCTTTCAAGGCTGGCTTCAAACCATTGGGCGCGTAAGTTGGTGCTAGAATGAATTCGGTACTTGGTATCTGCTCTGTAAGTTGCATTGGCAACCACGCCAGCACTAAACAAGTACTTTTCTCGGTCAAAGCCGGCTTCGTTGAGTTTGCCCCATATCGGCTTTATTGAGGCCGATAAATAGACATCATCTCCAAGCGTTAGCTTGAAAGGAGTAAACAAACGCAATTTTATCAATTGAGGAAAGATTAATTTTTCGCCGCCAATTGATCTGACTACTATTACGCTTTCAAAACCGTGGCTATTTTCACTAAAAAGGCTAACAACCGACGCATTTATGGTAGTATTCTGCCCTGATTGGAATAAGCGACTCGTTTGTATTTCAATCGCATTCCCTAGGCAGATAACTAGTATCAATGCTGTTACTGGACCTCTTGCACTCCGGAAAACGCTATACTTTGTTGGTGCTAGCAGTAACAACAGCATCAATGGTGCCCAAACCCAATGTGGCATCACAGGCCAGAAGCTGGCAGACACAACTGTCGCAGCAAATGAAATCAAGAACCAAGTGTTAAACAAGAGAGTAGCTTCCTCCTATGCCAAGAAAGTTTATCAAACGATTTATGCCTGACCATGATCTAATCAAGCGTCAGAAAGCATTGAAAGTTTTTGGCAATGTTTTGTACAACCCCAACTTATGGTGCCTTAATCGTCGCTCTGCGGCTGGCGCGTTTGCTGTTGGGTTATTCATGGCGTTTGTCCCTCTACCAAGTCAAATGATTATGTCTGCAGGCCTTGCTGTCGCATGTGGCGTTAACCTGCCTTTAGCTGTCGCACTTGTTTGGATCAGTAACCCGGTTACCATGCCTGTTCTCTTCTACTTTGCTTATAAAGTCGGGGCGTTTGTTATGCATGTGCCACCGCAAGCCTTCCATTTCGAATTGTCTTGGGACTTCATCTTGGCGCAAATGAGCACTATAGGGCCTCCGTTCTTATTGGGTTGTCTGATTTGTGGCGTGGTTTCAGCAATGATTGGCTACTTTGGTATTCGCGGTTTATGGCGCTACTCAGTAGTAAGAAGTTGGAAGAAGCGACAAGCAAGGCACTGAACGCCATTTCTTGTTATTCAATCTAACCTTGTATGCGCTTCACTTAAAACGTACACAAGTTAAAATCGGATGAGCTACTTACCTCTGCAAGATTGGCATGTAACGAAAGTCGTAAAGAACACGAATTGAATTCAATAAAAAAGGATCCCACTGGGATCCTTTTTTGTATCGACTGAAAACTGACGGCCTGTTATTTAGGCGAATGCTATTTAGAACTCAGCACTGAGGCTGGATTCAACTTCGCCGCGCGTGATGCTGGGTACCATGTCGCCAGTAAACTCAGCACAATCGCAGTGCCGGAAACCACAACAACATCCGTCATATCAAGTTGTGATGGCAAGAAGTCGACAAAATAGATATCACCGGACAAGAACTGGTGATCGACCAACTTTTCAAGTCCTTTGATTAGTGTCGTGAGATTAAGAGCGACTAGCACACCTATTGCACTGCCCACTAAACTGCCTAACACGCCTGAGAATACGCCCTGCCAAACAAAGATGCGCTTCACAAGGCCGTCCGATGCACCCATGGTTCTTAAAATCGCGATCTCTGATTCTCTGTCTTTTACTGCCATCATTAGCGTCGAGACAATATTGAAACAAGCCACACCAATAACCAGTACCATCACCAGATACATGATGGTACGAACGAGTTGGATATCTCGATACAAGAAACCAAACTTCTGCTGCCAGCTTCGTAGATACACATACACATCAAGCTGATTGCCCACTTCACGCACAATAGAGTTCGCGTTCAGCACATCGGTCACTTTCAAAGAAACCCCAGTTACCGCCTCACCTAAGTTTGCGTAGACCTGAGCATCACCAATCGGGATTAGCGCCAAACTGTGATCTATCTGACCATTAAGCGTCAGCAAGCCAACCACTTTCACTCGAACACGCTTTGGCGCCTGAACCTTCACAGAACCGTTTACCGCTGGAATCATCAAAGTCAGATAATCACCGACTTTCGCACCCAGCACATTCGCTACACCAGAACCTAAGATGATTTGTTGTTGCCCTGCTTTAAACTCACTCCAAGCTTGCTTATCGATAAAACTCGACAGGCTCGATACTTGTTGCTCAAGTTGTGGGTCAACGCCGCGAACTTCAATTGCTTTGAGTTCTTTGCCCTTTTCAGCAAGCGCTGTAATTTTTACATAAGGCGCAGCAGCAACGACTTTATCGTGCTTAACCGACTCCTCAATCACGTGCTCCCAACGAGTCACAGGCTCATTCACGCCTTCAAATTCACCATGAGGAATGACAGAAAGTACTCGTGATTGAAGCTCTCGCTCAAAGCCATTCATCGCAGATAAGCCGATAATGATCACCGCGACACCAACCGCAATACCAATGGTCGAAGACAATGAGATGAACGACACCATCTTGTCTCGTTGTTTCGCACGGCTAAATCGGCCGCCTATCAATAGAGATAAAGAGGAAAACACTTAGCTCTCCTCTTTTTCTACGTTGACCAGTAAACCATCTTGCATGTGAAGTTGGCGATCCATCTTACCGGCAAGTTCACCATCGTGAGTCACGACCAAAAAGGCAGTATCGTATTCACGGTTCAGTTCACGCATTAAGTCGTAAATAGACAGTGCGGTGTTATGGTCAAGGTTACCGGTTGGTTCATCCGCCAACACTAGCGCAGGCTTATTCACCAATGCACGAGCAATCGCCACACGTTGCCTCTCGCCACCAGAAAGCTCTGAAGGTCGGTGGTCCACGCGGTGACTCAATCCAACTTTGTCCAACAAACGTTGTGCTTCTTGCTTTGCTTTAGCGGGCTTTTCGCCGCCAATCAATAACGGCATCGCCACGTTTTCTAAAGCTGAAAAGTCAGATAGAAGATGATGGAACTGATACACAAAGCCAAGATGCTGGTTGCGAAGCTTCGCCTGCTTATTCGAACTCAAAGATGCTAAATCTTGACCAAGAAAACTCACACTGCCCGCAGAAGCATCGTCTAATGCGCCTAAGATATGCAGTAAGGTACTTTTGCCCGAGCCAGAGGTACCGATGATTGCTACTAGCTCACCCTTTTCGATGTCAAAGCTGACTCCCTTGAGCACCTCAGTATCTAACGAGCCTTCACGGTACGTTTTACGGATATCATTACATTGAAGAAAATTACTCATAACGAAGGGCCTCAGCAGGTTTCACAGACGATGCACGATAAGAAGGGAATACAGTGGCAATCAGGCTAAGTGCAATAGCCAGAACCACAACAACAGCGATTTGAATTGGGTTAATCAAAATTGGTAACTGTCCACCAAAGGAGAATAGAGCAACGCCCATCGCCTCTAAAATAGTATTAAGGTTCATCGCTAGAGCAACGCCTAACACACCACCAGAGAGCGCACCAATCACGCCACTACTTGCGCCTTGAACCATGAAGATCCCCATGACTTGACCATCAGTCATGCCTTGGGTCTTAAGAATCGCGACTTCAGACTGCTTCTCCATCACCACCATGATAAGTGCTGAGATAATATTGAAAGCAGCAACACCGATGATAAGCCCAAGCATTAAACCCATCATGTTTTTTTCCATACGAACGGCTTGGAATAGCTCACCTCGTTGGTCTCGCCAGTCGCTCCACAACCAACCTTCCGGTAATGGCTGAGTTGATAACTCTGCGACTTCAAACGGGTCTTCAAAAAATAGTCGCCAGCCTGAAATAGTGTCTGATTTATAACGCATCAAACGCCCAGCGTCTTGGATGTCTGTCACCATCAGTTGAGCGTCGATATCAGAACCTGTATTGAAAATACCGGCAACGGTGAAATTTCGTTGGCTTGGAATACGACCTAATGGGGTGTATTGGCTAGCGCTGGTCACCATCAAGCGAACTTTGTCACCCATAGATACCTTCAAATTTCTCGCCAAAGTATGACCGAGGAACAACTGATATTGACCCGCTTTAAGTGAAGACAATCTGCCCGCAATCAAGTGGTTCTGAAGAGGGTCATCTGAATTGGGTTCAATGCCAATTAACAAACCCGCAGATAATTGAGCCGGACTCTGAATCACCGCCTCACTGCGGACAATCGGTTCAACGTGACCATTAAGCGAGATTTGCTCTGCAAAATTAGGCGCTTGGGCAGAAAGAGAGGTGGTGCCACCTTGCTCATAAACCACCGCTTGAGGAAGAACACCGAGAATTCGGTCTTTTAACTGCGCTTCGAATCCATTCATTACCGATAAAACAGTAACCAAAGACAGCACACCAATGGTGATACCTGCCGTCGACATATAAGAAACAAAACGGCTAAAGCGATCACCTGAACGACCTTTCAAATAGCGCAGGCCAACAAACAACGAAATAGGATGAAACATACTTTGAACCATCTAAAGGGGATGCGGGTTAATGTAACGGGTATTGCTGTTACTGTGTAGGGGTTAATTGAAAATATAGAGTGAATTAACTCAATTAGTTAGGCTTGAAAAAC
Organism: Vibrio sp. 10N.222.49.C9; assembly: GCF_041474985.1. Lineage (NCBI taxonomy): Bacteria > Pseudomonadati > Pseudomonadota > Gammaproteobacteria > Vibrionales > Vibrionaceae > Vibrio > Vibrio sp. 10N.222.49.C9. Next base: position 103,550 of record NZ_JBFRVD010000003.1, read on the forward strand.
AGAACCTTGTCAAATAGCCAGATTTCAAACAACTATTTGAGACTTTCAATTAACTGACCTTGATTACTGCGGCCACATAGCGATAATCAATAGATCACTTCAAGGAACTAACGCATGACAGAACAAGAGTTTTTCACCGTTCACCACAGCCTCACCGCGAATATTGAACCAATGGACAGCGGCTTCACTTTACCTTCTCAAATTCAATTCGAATCTGAGATCCCTGCCCCGTTTGTCGTGGCAAGTGAATTTAGCCAATTGGATCTATTAGCTGACAGTGCTCGCAACGAACTGAAAAACAGCGACTTGAAGAATGTCATCAGTTTATTGGATGCACAGAACTCTAAATTAAACCTCTTGTTGAGCTTTATGTTATCGCAACAAGATGATGAACAATTTCGTACCCACACGTATTCATTTGGCGCGAGTCAGTTCTCTTGTTTTTCCAAAACAGATATCGAAGCGGGTCGCTTAGTTAAAGCCAAGCTCTTTATCGAGCACCCTGCCGCCGCTATTTATTGCTACGCGGAAGTCTTCGCTAGTGAACCTAAAGATTCAGGTTTCGAAATCAAATTCAAATATGCTCATCTTCGTGATACTGACCAAGACTTGTTGATCAAAGCTGCGCTTCATCAACAACAAAAGCTCTTACGTCAACGCTCTCTAGAACGAGATAACAAGTAAATAGACATGACAAAACAATCCATTTTTACACTACCTAAGCTCAAAGGTGCCGGTGATAAAAAACACATCGGTAACCTAGTTGGTTCATCTCTCGCGCTTGCTATCGCTAGACTTGCGGAGCAGCATAACAGCCATACTTTACTTGCAGTGCCCGATCCTCAAATCGCACTCAAGCTTCAATCAGAAATTGAACAGTTTACGTCACATGAAGTGGCACTATTCCCTGATTGGGAGACTCTGCCATACGATAGCTTCTCACCGCACCAAGAGATCATTTCTGACCGTATCGCTCGCCTTTATGCATTGCCAACGTTAAAAGATGGCATCACGATCGTTCCGATCAGCACGCTACTACAACGTCAGTCGCCACGTGACTTCTTGTTGCAGCACACCTTAATGGTGAAAACGGGTGATCTGTACTCGCTTGAGAAGCTGCGTCTTCAACTTGAAAAGTCTGGCTATCGTTATGTAGACCAAGTGTTTGGCCCAGGTGAGTATGCGAGTCGAGGTTCAATTCTCGACTTGTTCCCAATGGGCAGCAAAGACCCGTATCGTATCGACTTCTTCGATGACGAGATCGACACCATCCGTACTTTCGATCCTGAAAATCAGCGCTCTATTGAAGACATCTCTGAGATCCGTTTGCTGCCAGCTCACGAGTTCCCAACCTCTGAAAGTGCTATTGAAGATTTCCGAATTCGCTGGCGCCAACAGTTTGATGCGCGCCGTGAACCAGAATCGGTTTATATGCAGGTTTCAAAAGGCACTTGGCCCGCAGGTATTGAATACTGGCAGCCGCTATTCTTCGACCATACTGAAACCTTGTTTGATTATGTTGCCGATGAAGCGCAAATCCTCGTTCTAGGTGATGTCGAGACCGCGGTAGATTCATTCCTAACAGACGTTTCTCATCGATACGAACAACGCGGTGTTGACCCGTTACGACCACTGCTGAAACCTGAACAACTTTGGCTACAAAAAGACGAACTGTTCGCACATTTCAAACAAAAACCACAGGTCAATCTGAGCTTAGATTCAATTGAAGAAAAAGCCGGACGTACCAACCTTCCGGTTGTGTCTCTGCCTGATCTCAGCGTTCAACATCAGAATAAAGAACCACTCGCAAACCTAAGAAAGTTCACTGAAGCCTTCGAAGGAAAAGTGGTCTTTTCGGTTGAATCAGAAGGTCGTCGTGAAGCGCTGAGTGAACTGCTTCGTGGTATTAAAGTACGACCAAGCGAAGTTGAAAACCTCGATGCCTCAATTAAAGGCAAAGACAAGTTCAGCCTCATCCTTGGCTCTGCTGAACACGGTTTTATCCATGAAGAGCAAAACATCGCCCTTATCTGTGAAAGCGACCTGTTGGGTGATCGCGTTGTTCAGCGCCGTAAGAAAGACAAAAAAAGTGTTAACAGCGACACTGTCATTCGTCACTTAGCCGAACTTAAACCAGGTCAACCTGTAGTGCACATTGACCACGGTATTGGTCGCTACATCGGCTTGCAGACACTCGAAGCCGGTGGCATGAAAACCGAATACGTGACACTTGAGTACCAAAACGATGCCAAGCTGTACGTGCCCGTTGCGTCTTTGAACCTTATTGGACGTTACTCTGGTGGCGCCGAAGAGTCTGCACCGCTACACAAACTAGGTGGTGAGGCGTGGCAAAAAGCGCGTAAGCGTGCCGCTGAAAAAGTACGTGACGTTGCTGCAGAGCTGCTGGATGTTTACGCCAAGCGTGAGCTTAAACCTGGCTATAAATTTGTTTTAGATCGCGGGCAATACGCAACCTTCAAATCTGGCTTCCCATTTGAAGAAACCGATGACCAAGCGATGGCAATCAATGCGGTGATGTCTGACATGTGCCAAGCAAAAGCCATGGACCGCTTAGTGTGTGGTGATGTTGGTTTTGGTAAAACAGAAGTCGCAATGCGCGCAGCATTCGTTTGTACGGATAACAGTAAACAAGTGGCGGTGTTAGTTCCTACTACCCTACTTGCTCAGCAACACTTCGAGAACTTCCGTGACCGTTTCGCCAACTTGCCGATTCGTGTTGAGGTTCTATCCCGATTCAAATCAGCTAAAGAGCAGAAGTTGATCATGCAAGATGTCGCCGACGGTAAGGTCGATATCTTAGTGGGTACTCACAAGCTACTTTCGAGTGATATTAAGTTTAAAGACCTTGGCTTGCTGGTTGTCGATGAAGAACACCGATTTGGTGTGCGTCAGAAAGAGAAAGTGAAAGCGATGCGTGCGGATGTCGATATTCTAACGCTTACTGCGACACCGATCCCGCGAACGCTGAACATGGCAATGAGTGGCATGCGTGACCTTTCGATCATCGCTACACCACCCGCACGACGCTTGGCAATTAAAACCTTCGTTCGCGAGAGTGATGATGCCATCGTCAGAGAAGCGGTGCTGCGTGAAATCATGCGTGGTGGCCAGGTTTACTTCCTACACAACCAAGTCGACACGATTGAGAAAACAGCAGAGTCATTGCAAAAGCTGATTCCAGAGGCGCGCGTGACTGTAGCTCATGGCCAGATGCGAGAGCGCGAACTGGAACGCATCATGAATGACTTCTACCACCAGCGCTTCAACTTACTGGTGTGTACAACCATCATTGAAACCGGTATCGACGTACCAACGGCAAATACCATCTTGATGGACAGAGCCGATAACCTTGGTTTAGCACAGCTGCACCAATTACGTGGTCGTGTAGGTCGTTCGCACCACCAAGCTTATGCTTACTTGTTAACGCCACACCCTAAAGCAATGACCAAAGATGCGATCAAGCGATTGGATGCGATAGCTTCGCTCGAAGACTTGGGCGCAGGCTTTACCCTAGCAACTCACGATTTAGAGATTCGTGGTGCGGGTGAGCTGTTGGGTGATGAACAGAGTGGTCAAATCCAGTCGGTTGGTTTCACCTTGTACATGGAGATGCTTGAACAAGCGGTTGAAGCGTTGAAAGAAGGTCGAGAGCCTTCGCTTGATGATCTATTGCGTGAACAAACTGAAATTGAGATGCGTCTGCCTGCACTATTGCCAGACGACTATATTCCAGACATCAACACGCGTTTATCAACATACAAACGTATTGCGACTGTGAGTGACACCGACGAATTGGCAGAGTTGAAAGTCGAGCTGATTGATCGCTTCGGCCTTCTGCCTGATGCAACCAAGAACTTGTTATCAGTTTCTGAGCTAAAATTAGCCGCAGCGTCTATCAAAGCGAAGAAAATTGAAGCCCACGATAAGGGTGGATTCTTAGAATTCTACCCGGATGCTGACATAAACCCGACCTACCTTGTTAAACTGTTGCAATCTCAACCGCAAAAGTTTTCAATGGAAGGACCAACAAAGTTCAAGTTTACGATACCATTGGTCGACAGACGGAAGCGAATTCAATTTGTTAGTGATTTATTGGGCGAATTCAGACAAAACTTGCTGCCTTCAGCATAAGACCCAATCCACTTGCACATATAAATTATCCAGCCGGTAGTTCGGCTGGAAGACGGAGTAAAAATGAAAAGACTGATCCCACTGCTACTATTGTTCGTCTCACTGCCAAGTTTGGCGCAGAGACAATTTGATATAGAAGTGATCATTTTTAAGCGCGCTGTTGATGCAGAGAAGGTGAACGAATCTTGGCCAAATACACAGCCTAAGATTTCACTTGAACGCGTTGGTTCATTTCAAGATACCCAATACCGAGCAAAGAAAGGCGTTCAAATGCTACCTTACTCGGAATACAAGTTAACGCCTCAGAAAGACAAGCTACGTAAACACGCTGGCTTTGAAGTTCTGATGCATACCGCTTGGCGTCAAGGCGACCAAGGTAAGAGCTCGGCACCTGTTTTCCATATTCAAGCAGGTAAAGATTTCTCTAAACAGTTTAATGCTGATGGCTCTGAAAAAGGCGCAATCACTGCAGGCAGCGCTGATGGGTTCCAAGAAGAGACCATTGATAAGCCACTCTACGAATTAGACGGCAAGCTGCAAATCTACGTTCAGCACTACCTATACGCTGAAACGACATTAGATTTAAAAGCGCCAAGCGTTCGTGAAGTGACTCTACAAGAGCAACAAATTGAGCTAGATTCACCAGTAAGTGGCGCAGAAAGCAACGTCCAGGTAGGCAATCTAACTGAAATTTCTCCGACGGTTGAAGTCCAAGAGTTCCTTAAGAGCTACCGCATGGACCAAAAACGTCGTATGCGCAGTACAGAAACTCACTACCTTGACCACCCACTTCTTGGAATGGTGATTCAAGTTCGACGTGTAGCGCAGTAAGTTACTTGCCGATTCGGCTATAATTATATAAATAATTCAATCCGCCCTCCTAGTGAGGGCGTTTTATTAAGTGCTATCTATCTTTATTCTGTACTGACTCTCTTGGTTCAGTACTTACACGTTACTTGGTACGTCCTATGAGCCCTGAATTTCAGATCAACACACAAAATCTTAGCCTTAAAATCATTGAGGCCTCAGATGCTCAAGAATTTTCTCAGCTGGTTAAGTCCTCCCCTAGCTTGCTGCCATGGGTCGACTGGTGTCATAAAGAGTTTTCTATCGTCGAGGCCGAGAAATTTATTCTGGCAACTCGCCTGAACTGGGTGAAAGCCGATGCGTTTGGCTTTGGCATCTTTGAACGAAAAAGCGATAAGTTAGTCGGTATGGTTGCCATTAATGAGCTTTACCACACCTTTAATATGGCGAGTTTAGGTTATTGGGTCGGTGATGACTTTCAAAGGAGAGGGATCGCCAAAGAAGCGATGTTCGCCCTATTTGAATTTTGTTTCGCGCAACTCAAGTTAACGCGTTTGGAAATTGTCTGCGATACCGAGAACCTACCCAGCCAAAAGTTGATCGAGAAGTGTGGCGCTGAGCGAGAAACCATTGCCCAGAATCGATTTCTGTTTAACGGTAAGCCGAAAGATGGCGTGGTTTATTCTGTGCTACCTCCAACGTCTTAACAGCAGAAATGAGTTCAACACCTGCGATAATCCATAATCGACACGATCAAAAAAGAGCTCCGAAGAGCTCTTTTTTATTATCAGCGTAATGCTCTGAGAAGGCTTACCTGATTAGTGAAGCTTTAGGTTTGGACGAAGTACACGGTTAATACGACCAACCAGCATCATCAGTGATGTTTTGATTAAGCCGTGAAGCGCCATCTGGTGCATGCGGTACAAAGAGATGTAAACCACACGAGCAATACGACCTTCGACCATCATCGAGCCTTTCGTCAGGTTACCCATCAAACTACCTACCGTAGAGAAACGGCTAAGTGAAACTAGCGAGCCTTTGTCTTTGTAGATGTAGTCTTTCAGGTCACGACCGTTCAACTTAGCAATGATGTTGCTGAATGCACAGCTTGCCATTTGGTGAGCCGCTTGTGCACGTGGCGGAACGAATGAACCGTCTGCTTGTGTACATTGCGCCAAGTCACCGATTGCAAAGATGTTGTCATCCAGTGTTGTTTGCAGCGTGTTCTTCACAACCAACTGGTTGATACGGTTGGTTTCAAGACCACCGATATCTTTCATGAAATCTGGTGCTTTGATACCTGCTGCCCATACCATGATTTGAGCTGGGATCTTGTCACCATCTTTGGTTGTTAGGCCGTCAGAATCCGCCTGAGTCACCATCGTATTCGTACGAACGTTCACACCAAGCTTGGTTAGCTCAGAGTGTGCTGCACTTGAAATACGAGGAGGTAGAGCTGGAAGAATACGCTCACCCGCTTCAACTAGGTTTACGTTCAGCTTGCTTGAATCTAGGTCGCCGAAGCCGTAAGTACGAAGTTCTTTAACTGCGTTGTGTAGCTCTGCAGAAAGCTCTACACCAGTTGCACCAGCACCAACAATCGCGATGTCTACCGTGCCTTGACCGTTCTTAGCGTGAAGCTTTAAGAACTGATTGTTCATTTCTGTACGGAAACGGTGTGCTTGCTCTGGGCTATCAAGGAAAATACAGTTGTCACGAACGCCTGGAGTGTTGAAGTCGTTTGACGTTGAGCCTAGCGCCATCACTAGAATATCGTATTCAAGTTCACGGCTTGGCATCAGCAGTTCACCGTGCTCGTCTGTAAGCTCGCTTAGTGCAATCACTTTACGCTCACGATCGATGTCGTTCAGGCTGCCCATTTGGAAATCGAAGTAATGGTTTTTTGCGTGCGCACGGTAGCTTAATGCATCAACACCTTCATCCAGTGAGCCCGTTGCTACTTCATGAAGTAATGGTTTCCATAGGTGGCTTGCTTTACGGTCTACCAGAGTAATCTGGGCACGTTTCTTACGACCTAAAGTGCGGCCTAGCTTAGTGGCTAGTTCTAAACCACCAGCACCGCCGCCTACTACGATAATTTTTGTCACAATGACAATCCTCTACAAAATGAACAAATGGGGTTCGGCTCGATTACTCCAACCGATAAATTCTATGTATCTACTCGGCCTTGAATGCGAAGGCTGTTACAAATTGGGTTACCGCGAAAAAGAATAACGACAGCTCACCGAGTAGTTAGAGGGGTTACAAACAACAAATAATGGTTTGTTGCTTTGCTCACGTGGATATAAAAGGTGACTACCTGAGAGGCAGAACACAAATTATGGGCAAGTTTTTTCACTCGCTCTCAATTTTTTTTGATATTTGTCAAAATATTTTGCTTGGGAACATTATATATAGCAAAAAGATGACCGCAACAAAAAAATCCTTACCCTCAATGAGGATTCGCGACTAATTAGTTAACGTTTGCGCAAACTGATCTATAAATGCACAAACCGACCGATAAAACATATACAACTACTTTATCAATACCAATCTCTAAGATTCAGATGTGAAAAAGCAGCACTCATTGAGCACTGCTTTTATAAAACATCTGAATTGATTAAGCGTTTTTGAACGCTTTCATTGCTTGAAGATGTTGAGAGATCTTTTTGAATTTATGACTCTCTTTCTCATCCCAGATTACATCATAGTAATCTTCTAGCGCGGCAGCTGTTTTGGTATTGTCGTGAATTTCATCTTCACGAGAAAGCACCACTAAACAGCGTCCTTTGTTTTTCATACGGTACTGAGCAACACATTTAGTTGCGATGTCTTCGTACTCTTCTGGACGGTCAATTCGACCTACCATGTTGTTCTCAGGGTGCAGATTAGGGTTGAACACCACCTGCTTAATCCCACATAAGAAACCAATACGCTCAGACCAAAAACCACCTAAACCTACACCACAAATAATGGGATGCGGATCATCGGATTGCTCTATCACCTTATGCACTTCTTTTAGCAGATGCTGCATATCGTGTTTTGGATGCAAAGTACTGTAGTTGATGAAACGAACGTCATCATCAATGAATTGCAACTGCAGTATTTTTTCGTGATTGCCCGGGCTTGTTGAGTCGAAGCCATGTAGATAGATAATCATTGTACCTCCCCCGTTGAATATTGGTACGTTTTGATCAATCTAACACGAAAAACAAGGTTTTAAAGGTAACAGCTGAGAAATTATATTTTTCACTTCCTAAACGTGATCCTAGCTACATAAAGTGTGACTCAGAGCCTCCGCTTCACGCAGATAACTTTCATCGCCCCAAAGCTGATGAGCAAGTAAATACCATAGCATCGCCATCATCTGGCTTCTTGGTAACCATGCTTCTACACCATCAAGCCAAGGCTGAACATCATGGATTCCTCGCAGCTGACAGTACTTCTCAACCGCTTCTGTGACTGGCGCGCCAGCAACCGCAATGGTTAATGTTAAATCGAGCCTAGGGTCTGCGAGCGCAGCGTATTCCCAATCAATAATCTTAATGCAGTCACTGTTTCTCACTAGGTTATAACCACCTAAGTCAAAATGGCACAAAGACAGGTCAACATTGGTAATACTCGGAGCCACGCGCCACTCTTGATAAATCTTAGTGCAGGCTTCGGTCTTATGAATCGCATCAAGCTGCAGCCAGTAATGGTCGACTCGCGCCGTGAAACTAAATGGTTGCAGTGGTAATCGCGCAGTATTAACCAGATGAACAGAGATCAGCGTTTTCAACAGGTCATCGAGTTCTAGATCTTCGTAAAGTGTCTCACCCGCAATCCACTCAACCAGTAACCCCTGCTCATTCACTACCATTGGGCTTGGCCCGATACCGAGTCGCTCAATGGCAGACAGCACTTGGTACTCTTCATGGCGAGAAATGAAGAACGCTTTGGTGATAGGTGTGGTTGGCCGCCAAACATACGCAGTACCATCGGCATCGACCAACTTCCAACATCGATTGGTCAAACCGCCTGTTAATGTCTGTGCTCTAACTGGAGGCTCAGAAAAGTAACCGTCAAGCGAACTCAAACTGGTATCAAGAAGCTTAGCCTCAGACCAAGAAAAAATTGCCATATTTACTCCCTATAAACGTCTTCATTCCCTACAAAAAAGACACTGACCAAAAGCCAGTGTCTCTTCATAAACAGCACATCATGCACTGCATTGGCGTGTGACCAAGCTATACGCTGTCAAGATTAAGCGCTGCCAATACTAGACATTGTCAAATCCGGCTGCACATAGTTGGCAAGTAAGCGAAATTAAAGGCCTAGTAGGCTCTTAGATTGTTGCTTACGGATTTCAGTCTCGTCAGCCCATTCAATCAAGCCAGACTCAAGATCCATTAGACGCATCGTCATTTTGTAGTATACGTCTTCATCGCTACCCGCTTTCTTAACGATGCTTGATAGGTTGCCGTACAGCATGTACTGAGCACCAACCATTTTACCGAATTGAATCGCTGAACTTTGGTTTACAAGCTCATCGTTGTTTTGGAAGTTCAATTGGTCACGAACAGACTCTACACGGTCCATATCAACGAAACGGAACTTACCAGAGTTCAGCATCTTAGTACTGATAGTGTCAGTGATTGACTCAGTATCGATGTGCTCACTTGTTTTGTTCTTGATTCGCTCTACAAACACGATTGGACGCTGTTCACGAGTAATGTAAGACACAGAACCAGACGCCATCATGCTATCGACCATTTCACCCGCAATCGTTTGAAGGTCAGTTGAACCGAAATCGATTGTCGTGGTTTCTACTGCTTGTGCATCACCGTAGCTTACCTTGTTTGAACAACCGCCTAAAATAACCGCTAAACCTAGTAGCGCAATGACACTCTTTTTCATTTTGTTTCCTCAACTTATCACTGAGCGGGGTTACCCACACTCTTAAATTCTTGTATTTACGAATCATGAGACCCGTTTAATCTAACTTACTGCTCTCGGAACTGGACTCTGAACTGAGTCGCTTTCGGGTTTACCGACACTTCCGACAACGAAATACTTTCAAAACCACGAACAATCGCTTGCTTCCAAGGACCTTGTTTAAGGTTGACCTCAAGCCCGGCATCGTCGTACCAGTAAAAACGATAAAGAATATGTTGATCGCCTTTATAGTTACTGTTTAAACGAACGATTCCTCGCGTATGACCGTCGACCAGATCGGTGCGAATATCTTCAACCTGTAAACGGCTGCCCAATACCTTGTCACCAAAGAAAACGTTCTGAGTCAGACTATCGACCCTTACGCCAGCTGTATTATCAGCACAACCAGCCAGAGCCATAACCGCTGCTAAGCTCACTAACCACTTTTTCATTACAGCCTCCCTAGCTGTTTATGCCACATTGTTGCATTGTTTCCTTGTCGAGAAATCCACACCAAGGTGGTCTGCCCTTCTCGAATATCAAAGTCGTACGTTTTAGCGCCCGCTTCCAACGTATATTGACCGCTATTTGCTACAAACGTACTGCTCTTAATCTCTGCAGGTAATGATTGCCAACTGCGAGTGTCTGGTTGCTCTGTCAGTGTGTTCCACACGTTGAACAGAATATTACCGACATCATCGCCTTTGGTTGCTTCTTTTCGAATGCGATCTTTCGCGACTACACGTAGCGCTTGGCGAATAACAATGCTTGTCATACGTTCCGATAGATCGTTCTGCGCCATCGCGTTTACATCAGTGATCAAATGTTCTTGTAGCGGCTGTCCGCTGATTCGCAAGGCAGAAAAACGCTCTACGTTTTGACTTGGGTAATATGGCAGCGCAAGAGAGTATATTGCCCCCTGATCGCGACTGTCATAAACAGGCAAATCCAGTCGCCAACTGTCCATAGCTTGCACAGCGCTCTGCTCTTGAAGAACAATCACTCGCCCTTCACCTGCACTAAGTTTAGAAGATTGCTTATAGCGTTTTTCTAATGTTGCTAAATCTTGTCGCATCCCTAAACGAGCGGCTGTTGCCATGGTTCTATCGATGATTTCTTGGTTATCTGGCATCACAGCCAAAGCACGACGATAGTCAACGTAGGCGCTGTTTAAATCATTTGACGCTTCATAAAGCAGACCAGACAAGAACATCAGATACGCATTCTGTACTGACTGCAGTTTCTTACCCGCATCAGGGTAATTGGCAAGGATGCTACCCACATTGGCAGACAAGCCTTGCTTCTTCGCATCGCTGGCTGCTTTGTCTAACTCAGCCTCGCGTTGCTTCTTCGCTTGTTCTTGAACTTGGTTGGCGCGACGCATTTCAATCACCGCACCTTCTAAATCGTTTTTCTTGAGGTAATTTAAACCGAGATACAGATGAAGAAAGCCCAACTCGTAATCGGCTGGCACATACTCGGTAATATTGTCATTCACAGCCAACGCACCCACACTGGTTGCACTGTCTGAGATTGAGATCACGGCTTTGCGTTGCTGCTCAGTAACCGCCTGATCAGCCACTTCAAACGAAGCCTTACTCTCAGGGTATTTTTGATCCAGCAGATTAATTCTGCCTCTTTCAAAGTTATCAAGGATGTCGCCTGCCGCGTAATCTGGTAGCTCTTGCTGAGCCTCTGAATAATCTCCAGATTTAACGGCTTGGTAGATCGCTTTGTTTTGTGCGCTGTAATGACTGAACAGGCTTCCTGCAGACATACTCGCACAACCTACGGTCAACGCCGATAACAGGGCAATGGAAGCGAATCTAAACTGTTGCTTCACTTATCGTCTCCGTGCATGTTTAAAATGCCTACTTTATTAGGGTCTGCTGACCTTTAATGGTCTCATTATCAAAACGAAACGCGTTGTAAAAAGGATCTCAAGCCAGTTGAAACCCTACTGATTTAGCCTCTGCCTAGGCGATGCCGATGTTCAGACAACAGATAGAACTTAAAGTTGGCATACAAACTACAAATTTTCCAACTAACTACTTGTGTTAACCCACTAATGAGCGCGTTTAAACTAGCTCATTAGTTTTCATTAACTCGTTAGCTTTTCATTAGCTCATTAACTTTTTATTAGCTCATTAATAGGGGGCCAAGTGGACGGCCGCCAACCAAGTGCATGTGAATATGATAAACCTCTTGGCCACCGTGAGAGTTACAGTTCACGATAAGACGATAGCCATCTTCTGCAATGCCCTCTTCTTTTGCTAACTTGCGAGCAACAGTAAACATGCGCCCCATCATCGCTTCATCTTGGACTTCAACATCGTTAGTTGTCGGAATCAGCTTGTTTGGGATGATTAGGATATGGCTTGGCGCGCGAGGGTTAATATCGCGAAATGCGGTTACTAAATCGTCTTGGTATAGTAGATCTGCTGGGATTTCTTTGTTGATGATCTTAGTAAAAATGGTTTCTTCAGCCATGTTTCTCTCCGATAAAACATTTATTTTTTAATGCTTTGAGTATGCGCTATGCCGCATCAAACCACAATAAATCTGCTTTAAAGCATAATAAAAAACACCGTTCAAATCAAAGAAAACGAGCCTTAGCTCTCAAGAATGGCATGTTGGTTATAACTGAGCGCTATTTTTGACGTGTGCGTCATAAAATGCGTAAGCCGAGCTCAATAGAATGCTGATAATTTTGTTAGTTTTACTTTGACCTGACATTAGGTCTGCATTTTTATTTAGGGAGAAAGCCATGAAGGGATCTGTGATCAAGCGTATGTACGCTGGTTTCGCACTGATCATCATCATGTTCGCAGTCACGATAACCATCATGATGAACAGCATGAATCAGATACACAGCAATTTTGAGAGTGTCTCAGAAACCTCATTACCACTTGTCGCGCTTTCAAATCAAACGAGTGTTCAATTGCTTTCTGCTGATAAGTCATTCAAAGATTTCTTAACCACACAAAACGCTGAACGCATGTCTGCAATGCGTACAGAATTTGCTGCATCACAAAACTCGTTTTCAGAAGTTCTCGGTAGTTTAGAAGCGGCAAGCCAAAACAATGCTTCACTTGTTGAACGTATCGCGCAATTAAGAGCAATGGAAGAACGCTACTTCGCCGAAGCTGACGAAGCGATGAACAACTACGTCGCGATGTTCGAAGCACAAGAACAAGTACAAAAAGCGTCTCGTGACTTCCAACGCTTACATTCAGAATTAACCGTTGGTATGAAAGAGTACGTTGCCGACCAAAAAAGCATCTCTGTAAAAGTGATGGCAAAGAGCTACTTCATCAAACTGCAAGACGCAGAAGTTATTACCTCTGATGCACTTGCTAGCTCTGATGTTGCCTTCGTTCAAAAAGCCCTTAACCAAAACAAAAAGGCCGTTACTCATCTTAACTACGCTTATCGAGGTCTATCAACACAACTACCAGCACTTAAAAATGTCTTCGATGAGTCGGTTCAGAAGTTCACCAAAGACGTTGGTCAGAAAGGTGGCGTACTAGACAAACACAACAACTACCTACAAGCCAAACAAGCGTTGTACGTGAACATCGCTAACCTAGCTCTAGAAGTTGACCAAGCGATGGCTGTTTTGGACTCATTCAACGTGACCGCTGAAGAGCAACTTAACTCATCACTCGCTGACGCAAGCAGCATCTACGACAAAGGCCTATTCAACGCGATTGCCATTGGCATTGTTGTGACTGTGTTCGCTGCTGCGATTGGTTACCACATTGCACACAGCGTACGAGAGCCATTAACTCGCATCCTCGGTACATTAGAAGGTCTAACTGAAGGTGATATGACTCAGCGTATCGATATTCGCTACGACAACGAATTCAGCCGCGTGAGCCGTCACATCAACACCTTGGCTGACAACCTGCACAATATCCTTGTGAAGTTGAATGATGCTTCAGATGACTTAACTAAGACTGCAAGTGTCAACCAGAAGACGTCATCTGAAACGCAGGCACAATTGAACAGCCAACGTGAGCAAACCGCGACTGTTGCGACCGCAATGACAGAGATGTCTCATTCTGTACAAGAAGTGGCGAACAGCGCGCAAAGCTCACTCACCATGGTTCAACAAGTAGAATCGGCTTCTGAGTCTGGTCGTCAGATCATGAACACCAACATCAGCACCATTAATCAGCTTGAAGTTCGCCTTACTGAATCAGTGGGCGCTGTAGGCGAGCTACAACAGATGAGTAGCCAGATTGGTTCAATCCTTGACGTTATTCGTGGTATTGCTGAACAGACCAACCTACTTGCACTTAATGCGGCAATCGAAGCAGCGCGTGCAGGTGAACAAGGTCGTGGTTTTGCAGTCGTTGCCGATGAAGTACGAGTGCTAGCACAGAAGACCACTCAATCAACCTCTGAAATCGAGACTATGATCAGCAATCTGCAATCAAGCTCGAAAACTGCAAGTAACGTAATTGAAAGCTGTATGAGCGATATGGACATGTCGGTTCAACAAGCTTCAAGTGCAAACAGTGCGATGGAAGAGATCCAAGCCTTGATTCTAGAGATCAGCCACATGAGTACACACATCTCTCAAGCAGCCGCTGAGCAGAGTGAAACGTCTGGTGATATTGCACGCAACATCGAAGACATCAACCACATCGCAGATAAGAGTTACCAAGCGATGTCTTCAATTGCGGAGGCAAGCCAAAACCTAACAATTTTGGCGAATCAACAAGGTGATTTAGTACATCAATTCAAACTATAGATAAATGAAGAATCGATAGATATTTAGTGAGATTGTTGAGACTTCTTACCCAATAGTGGTGACTAATTGAGCTAGGGCAACTTTTATCAAGGGTTGCCCTTGTTTTTTATGAGCTTTGTCATTATATGATTATTAAGGCTTGCTGCTTCCCGTTTTTTCTTTCACCTTTATGAGCGAGCCGCTATTAAGGAATTTATATGGCTGTTCATGTTGGCATTATCGATCAAGACCCCATTCGCTTGCTCACCCCATTACTTGATAACCGAACGGTCAGCACTCACATCGTGTTTATCGGTGACAAAAATCAAGTCAGTATGTACAAACGTTTAGACAGCGTTTTGCACAAGCGCGACATTACGAGTGAGTTTTTCGAAATTCCGACCATCGTAAATACATCTGTCATTAAAGAATCTATCCAAACCCTTGCCGAAGACCTCAAAGCACGCGGTCAAGAAGTGAAGCTCAACGCAAGTTGTGGCCTCCGTCACCGCCTACTTTCTGTGTACGAAGTATTCCGTACTTACCACTGGCCAATCTTCGTGGTTGAACCAAATAGCGACAAGCTTTGCTGGTTGTACCCTAATGGTAAAGAAGACGCACAAGTTCAAGACCGCATCACTATCGACGACTACCTAACTGTGTTCGGTGCTCGCGGTGAATTCAGCGATGTTCAGCTGTCTCCGCAACTGGATCAGAAACTTTATGAACTGGGTGAACGTTGGGCAAGTAACGCACTCGAACTAGGCCCTGGCCTTGCGACATTGAACTACCTAGCAACGACCTGCCGTAAAGAACAAAAACTTGATGTAGGCCTATCTGAGAAGCAACAAGGCTATCGCGAGCTCAACATGCTGTTGAGCGATTTGGTTGAAGCTAAAATTGCGACTTACGACAATGGTATTTTGACCTTTGCCAACGAAGACGCGCGCCGCTTCTCAAACGGTGAATGGCTTGAAACATTGGTTCACAGCACAGTTAAGCAGATCCAAGATGACATGCCGACCATTCAAGACCGTTCTTTGAATGTTCAGGTATACCGTCAACTGGGTGAACGTGAGGTTCGTAACGAGCTTGATGTTGCCTCTGTGGTGAACAATAAGCTGCACATCATCGAATGTAAGACCAAAGGCATGCGTGATGATGGTGATGACACCTTGTACAAACTGGAATCGCTTAGAGACCTGCTAGGTGGCCTACAAGCACGTGCAATGTTAGTGAGCTTCCGCCCTCTTCGCCATAACGACATCACACGAGCTGAAGATCTTGGCCTTGCATTGATTGGCCCTGACGAATTGAAAGATCTTAAAACACACCTAACGGCATGGTTTACAGCTGCGGGTGGCAGTGAAGATCTAGAGTGCTAAAAACCAATAAGCTCATGAGAGCTCAATGCTCTTAAGCAGATTGTTAAAAAGGCGAATGACGATTAAATCACTCGCCTTTTTTGTTGTCTGTTTTCTCTATTGATTACTTTCAGACGGCACAAAAAAATGGCCGCATCATACGATGCGGCCATTTTCAAAATTTAATGTCACTTGAAGACTTAATGCTCTCTAAAACTCAGAGCACTTTAAGACTTAAAGCATTTTACGAGCGGCTTCTACAACCACTTTGATTGAACGTGCTTCTGTTACTTTTAGAGTGTCGTGATCAGGCGTCTCTTTTTGAGTACGGTTGATGATTACACCAGCAACACAACCTGCTTTCAGACCAGAACTTGCACACATAGTTAGCAGTGTTGCAGATTCCATCTCGAAGTTTAGAACGCCCATGTCTTGCCATTCTTGCATAGAGCCTTGGAAGCGCTTAACAACGCGACCAGAGAACGTGTCGTAACGCTCTTGACCTGGGTAGAACGTATCGCTTGATGCCGTTACGCCCATGTGAACTGTTGCACCTGATTCATCAACTGCCGCTTTCATTGCTGTTGCAACTTCAAAGTCAGCCACTGCTGGGAACTCCATAGGAGCAAAGTGTAGGCTAGCGCCGTCTAGACGAACAGAACCTGTAGAAACAATCATGTCACCCACGTTTACGTGAGGTTGGATAGCACCAGTCGTACCAACACGTAGGAAAGTGCGAACACCAAGTTGAGCAAGCTCTTCAACTGCGATAGAAGTCGATGGACCACCAATACCTGTTGAACATACAACAACTGGTTTGCCGTCTAGCTCTGCGCGGTAAAGCGTGTATTCACGGTGACTAGCAAGGAATACTGGGTTCTCCATCTCTTCTGCAATTTTTTGCACACGAGCAGGATCACCAGGGATGATCGCAAGAGTAGCACCGTTAAGATCTGCTTCAGTAACACCTAAGTGGAAAACAGCTTGAGACATAGTTCGCTCCTTTTGGCTTATTGGGCTTTTTACCCTTATTTAAGCTCATAGTAAATTCGTGGGGTACGAACACACTCTAACCAAGCTCATTACAAAATGAAGTGACACATGTCACATGAATGATCGCAACAATAATTCAAGTTTCACAAAAAACCGATTAGCATCACAAAAATAAGCAATCCGCACGCCTATGTTGCATATTAATGAGACAAAAAGCGCCTTTAACGTATTACCGCTAAAGGCGCTTTTATATTAAGAATGCTCTATGTCGGTGAGCTCGATTTAGTCCGCTTTAGATTTAAATCGAAGCAGACGCAATGCGTTCAATGTCACCAATGCAGTTGCACCACTATCCGCTAAAACTGCCACCCACAAACCGGTAATACCTAACAAGCTTGTCACCAAGAATACGACCTTCAAACCAAGCGCAAGGGCTACGTTTTGACGGATGTTGTTCATGGTCGCTTGCGACAGTTCAATCATCGCTGGCAGCTCAGTTAAACGGTTATGAGTCAGTGCTGAATCCGCCGTTTCCAAAGCGACATCCGTACCACCACCCATTGCGATGCCGACATTCGCCGTTTTCATTGCTGGTGCATCATTAATGCCATCACCGACCATCGCCACGTGCGACTGTTGAGATAACTCCTCAACGTAGGATACCTTGTCGCTTGGCAATAGGCTTGCCTTGTACTGCATACCAATCTTGCTACTGATCGCTGCTGCACTGCGCGGATTATCGCCGGTCAACATGATAGATTGAATACCTAATTCATTAAGTCGTTCAATCGCAAGCTTAGCGTCACTGCGTAACGTATCTTGCCAAGCAATCAGACCAATCACCGTCGTAGCTTGCTCTGTTGATTCTTCTTGATCTTTAACCTCAAGAGCAACCACAACCGTCTTGCCCTCACCTTCTAATGCTTCTACCTGAGAAACCACATCGGCACCAAGTTCGAACGTGACTTTAGACGGTGACAGAACCTGATACTTAACACCATCAACATCCCCTTCAACACCACTACCAATCAACGCTTTCTTGTTGTGTGATTCAGGAATCTCAATATTCAGGTCTTTTACTTTAGCGACAAGTGACTGCGCCAACGGGTGAGTAGAGCCAACTTCAATCGCCCCAACCACACGCAGCATCGCGTCTTGTTGCCACCCCGATAGAGGTTGAATATCCGTAACCTGAGGCTTACCTTCGGTCAGTGTGCCTGTCTTATCGAAGGCGATGGTTTGGATTTTACCAAGCTGCTCTAACGCTGCGCCGCCTTTAATGAGCGCGCCACGTTTCGCTGCTGCTGCTAAGCCAGAGGTAATCGCTGCAGGAGTCGAGATAACCAAGGCACACGGACAAGCAATCAACAATAGCGCTAGGCCACGGTAAACCCATGTTTCCCATGGCTGCGCAAACAACAATGGTGGTGTGATGATGACCAACAGAGCCACTACCATCATTAACGGTGTGTACCAACGGCTGAACTTATCGAGGAATCGCTCTAGTGGTGCTTTACGAGACTCTGCTTCTTCAATCAGATGAAGAATGCGATCGATCGCGTTCTCACCCTGTTTTGAAGTGATGGTGATACGAACCACTTTATCGACCACCACAGCGCCAGCCATGATGCTATTGCCTTCGATGTGTTCAACAGGAACAGATTCACCGGTTAACGCACTTTCATCAAAGCTTGCCGCGTCTGTAATCAATTGGCCGTCAGCAGGTAAACGAGAGCCCGCGGCCACTTCAATCACATCACCTGGAACCAGTTCACTGACTGCTACTTCTACACGCTCGCCGTTGATGATCTTAGTCGCGTTTTCTGGTACCAATGCCATTAGCGCTTGAACGCCACTTCTTGCTCTTGATGAAGCAAACGCTTCTAAGCGCTCACCAATCAAGAACAACAATAGAACCATCGCTGCTTCCGCAGTTTCGCCAAGGTACAAAGCACCCAGCGCGGCAACACTCATTAAGGTTTCAATAGCAAACGGTGTACCTGAACGCGCCAGCTGAACCGCTTTCTTCGCCACCGGATATAAACCAAGCAGACAAGTTACCGTAAACAAGCCTTCGCTTAATTGAGGAGAGGTACTTTTCAGAAGCGCCGCAAACAGCATTGCCGCTGCAATCGCGATAATCTGTAAATTAGGTTGGATATAAGCTTGCCAAAAAGTCTCAGGTTGTTGTTTTTCTTTCTTTGAACCGACTTCCGTAAGAGGGAAACCCGTTTTGATAGAGACCTGTTCAATGGTGTCAGCAAGGCTTTGATTATCGAATTTCACAACCAGCTTTTCGGTAGCAAAGAGAACCTTCGCTTGAATAACACCGTCAATATTGCTGATCGCGTTTTCTATTTTTCTTGCACAAGCTGGGCAGTCCATTCCGGCAACCAGCCAACTTTTCGAAAATTTGGCGTCGAGAGATAAAGTTGAGGACTGACTGTCTTCTTCTCCACTGTCCGACGAACTACAACAATCATCTCCAGACGATGACGAAGTAGCAGAAGAGCTACAACAACCAGATGAAGTACCTGCTGCTGTGATGCTTGAAATTTTAGGGCTAGAGCAACTTGCTCCTGCCGCTTGAGGTTGAACGTCCACTTTTGCTGAGCGGCACGCTGCATGTTTTGCGCACATAATGTATCTCCTTAATACTCAAAAGCCTTGAGGTTGTTGCTAACTCACGAGCAACAGAACCTTAAGTTCATCAAAAGTATAAACCTTGGAGGCTACTCCAAGGTCAAGAAGAAGTTTTCAAGAAAACAAAAATATTATGCCAGCGCCGATGGCTTACTGAGATTTAAGCTCCGCACACTCTTCACGGTTCGCCGATACATCATCAATAAGAACCGCATCGTGTGAACAGAATGGCTGTGTGTTTAGGCTGACAATCGACACATCGTCTTCCACTGGATCAACTTGAGATCCTTGCATCAGTTCAGCGATATGATGTCGAAGCACCAAGATACCTAAAATTCCGAACAGAACATTACCCAAAGCTTGACCATAAAGAACACCCAAAGCGCCATACCACTGCGAACCTAGATAGACGAACGGCAGAGTACCTAACGTGGCTTTGCCCAAATTCAATGCTGTCGAATAAAGCGGTTTGCCTAAGTTATTAAAAGAGGTGTTGGCAACAAATAGCGCACCGTTAAAGGTGAAGGTTAACGCCACATAGGTACAGAAAGCTGCCACAATGATTGCTGCATCACCTTGTAGACTAAAACCTTGAATGACATAACCTTGAACGAAGTACAACAGAATACAAACAGCGATAGTGTATGCCGTAGTAACCAGCAATGAGTTATTGAGTGTTTCTTTTACTCGGTCCATGCGTTCAGCACCAAAGTTCTGACCAATGATTGGCCCCACAGCGCCAGACAAGGCAAAGATAACCGCAAAACAAACTGGCGTCAGACGACCTATCACGGCAAAGCCCGCGACAAAGTCCTCACCATATTGTGCGATACCCGTTGTCACAATCGCATTACCGATAGGCGTTGCAGTATTAGTGATAATCGCAGGCAGCGCAATCGCCAATATTGGTCGAATATTAAGACGCCATTGCACAAAAGAAGGCGGAGCCACCAGCTGATGGCTGCGAATAAGAGGATAAAGCGAAAAGAATAGCACCGAGAAACGAGCGACAACCGAAGCGATAGCCGCCCCTTCGATGTTCCAACCAAAACCAAAAATAAACAGAGGATCGAGAATCGCGTTAACAATGCCGCCCGACAAAGTTGCCCACATCGAACGTTTGGCATCACCTGCCGCTCTTAAGCCCGCACCTGCCGCCATCGCTAACGCCAAAAATGGACCACTTGGTAGCAAAATCTGTAGGTAAGCTTGAGCACGCTCGGCCGCAATCCCTTTGGCGCCTATCGCGGCTAGCAGTTCTGGAATATAAGCGAACATGATTGCAGTTATGGTCGAACTGATAACAAACGCAGTCAGCATGATACTGGTGCTTAGGTTTCGAGCGTGCTCTTGATTCTTTGAGCCGATGGCTTTGGACACTAATGCGCCCATGGCAATGGAAGTACCAATCGAAACGGAGGTAGAGAAAAAAGTCAGCGTACCTGCAAAGCCTACCGCAGCAGCCAATTCGACCTGTCCGAGCATACTGATAAACAGCATGTCGAGCAGATCGACCACAAATAACGCCATCAAACCGACAGAGCCAGCCCCCGACATCACCAATATGTGGCGCATCGTTGAACCTTCAACAAACTTTGCCGTTTGATTTGACATGAAACCTCCAAAAGTTGGAATACCCAAGAGCTAAAGCCTAATCAGCTGTTCAACTGGCTAGGGATCCAAAAAGAAAGGATCGACCAAGAAAAGCGCTATACAGAAAAAAGGCGCTAGTGCGCCTTTTTTCAATTGAGAGTATTGAGAAAAATAATCGTTCTTAACACGCTACTATACCTGATGTTTGAAGCATTCTTCCAAGTTCTTGCCAATTGCTCTCAAAACATCAGTTCTGGTGATAATACCCACCAGTTTTCGATTATCGATCACAGGGTATGCTTTAGGTTTTCCAACCTGCATCATGTCCGCCAATTCAATAATGGATAAGTCAGGTGACACCGACAGCACTTCTTGGTACATACAGTCACCCACAAGGTGTGTGTCTTGGCAGAAGTAACTGACCTTCACAAGTTTCTCGAGTAAATCCTGCTCTGAAAGGAAGCCAATCACTTGTTCGTTATCATCGATTACGGGCCCACCCATATGGTGGCTACGCATCACTTTGTCTAACGCTAGACTTAACGGCATATCAGGAGTAAATGTCACAACCTGCTGCGTCATGTAATCTTTCACTTTAATAGAATGCATTGCGTTCTCCCTAAATACTTTGCGTCATATATTTTCTATCTTGTTAAGTTAATTGTTGTCTAAAATCTTGATTTTACTAAATGGATTTCAACAATTTTATTGATAGGCAAAACCTAACAAGACAAAAAAGTGAGACAAACAAAGGGTTGAGCACGTTTTCGAACGCCAGAAAAAAGAAAAAAAAGAGCCCTTACAAAGCCTTACTTTCCCTTGCTTAACCTTACTTAGCCGAGCTAGCCTGCGTAAATAAACCCTGTAATCTTCACCTCACTAATAATTAGAAATCCCGTTTTAGGAAGTTTATGCAACACGACAACAACATGTACGCGTATATTTACGCAGGTAACGACGGCACAGAAAACACACTCATCGCCACTATCGATAATCAAGAAAAACCGCTGATATCAAGCTGCGTTGATGAGATAAAACGCATGTCATGCTTAGCCATTGATTTAGCAGCAAAACACGACCTAAAAGTGAAGCTGGTGAAATATCAAAGAGAACAAGAGATCGACTTCGGCCTATTCGTTAAATAGTGAATCCGACACTGATTTGGTTAATCTCTAACTGGCAGCCATAGTAGCATTAGCAAGCGCAATAGCCGTGAATGGCTGCCGAATTCGACCTGACAAGCCTAACGGGTAAAGGCTATAATGATCAGACGGCGCCCTTGCCGATTTTCATTGTCCAAATACGGTTTACTATGTCTTCCCAAACCCCACCTAAAACGTATCTAACGAATTCCTTATCTAAGTTAAAAAGCTACTTTAGTGAGTTATTGGATTTCCAATCACGCATTTGGGTGGTTCATATCTTTGAAGACTCTATTACCGATCAGTCGTTTGTGATTAATGAAGATGGCTTTAAAGAACCGCTAGAGTGGATGAAAAAACGTGATTACCAAGCGAGAATGCTTGATCGTGTTGATAAGATGAAAATCTCACAGGTGATTGAGATTCAGTTCGAAGACAAAATGCATCGCTTGATGCGAGTGAAGTAGCTTTATTGTTTGGGCGTTCACGAAAAGCCCTTGCTAGAAATCAAGTATAAAAAGGCCAGCGCTCGCTGACCTTCTCTCATTGATTACAAACCACCATCTAACGCGCACAATACTCATGCCACAGGCGCACCGCTTTCTGGTATGCCTCAGTTTTATCGTGCGTTTCTGCAAAGAGAATGGCTGTCATGCTGTCGACAACGGTATTCGCCATTAGCGCCATATCTTCAGCCGATGTGCCAAGTACACATTGACTAGGAAGTGGCAGCTCTAGGTTCATCATCTCTTCCCAGTAGAACGATTCGACTTTGTCAGGAGAGCTCATCCATACCGTTTGGCTAACTTTAGGATTATATTCCGACTCACCGTTCATCCCTTTGAATGAAATCACCGAGTGGGATTTATTTCCGATAACATGCTCAACTTCCGCATGAAGTTGTGGAAAGCCAGGATGGAAACTGCCACGCAGACCTAAACGGCCACCACCAGGATTCAATGCTCGAACTACCGTGTTAATTGGTGTTCTCAAACCGTAGCGGTGTTTCCAACCAATCATGGTTTGTGCTTCGGGCGCAAAGTTAGCTAGCGGTAAATAAGCAATGCCGTCTTGTTCAAGAATCGACTTAGCATGTTCAGGGCTCTCAGCACTTTGCACACCGACATCTTGCAAATGGCTTTCAACGTGCGTCCTACCGCTCGGCTTATCCATATAGCCATGCATTAACACTTTATAGCCATTGTCAGCTAAGATTTTTGCCGCCAACAAGTTCCAAGGCTTGCCACTGGCGTTATCGTTACGCTTACCTGCATAACACGGCCAATCAATATCAGCGCCTAAATCTGGCACTCGAGATTGAAACGCTTTTACAAAGCCAGCGATCTCTTCATTGGTTTCATTCTGCACACGAATCAACATCAGTAGCATAGCCATTTGGTCGTCACCGACTTCTCCGCTTAAATACTCATCCATGATGCGGTAGGCTTGTTCGAACGATAAAGGCTTACGCCCTCTTTCTCCTCGTCCAACTGTACGAATACACTCTAAAATACTACTCATTGATTGTTTATTCTCTTCCGTTGATATCAATAAAATTCGAATACACTTTCGATTCTATGATACCCACCGTGCATTGCAAAGCGATTCAGTTGCTCTCGACCGAATTACCAATACGCGGATTGGTGTTCTAAAAGTAAACTTACTGGTGTAAAATTAGCGTATGTAATGCTAACCGCGACATATTGAGTAGTATCCCGATGACTGTAAAAAAAACGCTGAGCCAAAGAAAACGTGAATCGATCGTTGCCGCTGCTATCGCAGAGTTTACTGAGCATGGCTACAAGGCCACCAGCATGGATAAAATATCGAGTCGCGCAGAAGTATCAAAGCGCACCGTATACAATCACTTTGCCAGCAAAGAACTGCTTTTAGATGAGATTCTAGACAGCATTTGGAGCAAAACTCTGGCCGCAACGCATTTCCCATATCAAGCAGAACTGCCACTTGAAGAACAGCTTTCCTCGATAGCCAATCAAGAGCTTGAGTTACTTGAGTCTGAAGGCTTCATCGACCTGTCACGCGTTTTGTTCTCAGAGTATTTCCATAACGCAGAACTGGCGCATCAAGCGATGGAAAAATATTCCCAAGCAGAAAGTGGACTTACAACCTGGATTAAAGCCGCGTTGGCAGACGGTCGTTTAGTAGAACTAGACCCACAATTCGCCTCCACGCAGTTCATTGGTCTGCTTAAGTCTTTTGCGTTTTGGCCGCAAATCATTGGTCATGTGCCGTCACCGGATGCTGCACACAAGCAAGTGCTCATTACTTCAAGTGTCGAGATGTTCCTTAAACAATATCAGGCGTGATTTTGGTGGTTGACGAGAATTCAACCACAATAAAACCATCACTGGTATCCGCTGTTATTTTCCCTATACTGCAACCCACTTTCGTCATTACGACTCAGTAAAACTTCAACTTTAGGTAGCCCTATGATTACTTTCACCACCAACTTTGGCGATATCGAGATTGAACTGAACCTTGAAAAAGCGCCAGTAACGTCGAAAAACTTCCTTAAATACTGCCAAGACGGTTTCTACGAAGGCACGACATTTCACCGTGTTATTGAAGGTTTCATGATTCAAGGTGGTGGTCACACTATCGACATGACAGAAAAACCAACTCGCGCCCCAATCGTCAACGAAGCAAACCGTGGTTTGAAGAATGTGATTGGTTCTGTGGCAATGGCTCGGACTGATGCACCACATTCTGCAACGGCGCAGTTCTTCATCAACCTTGATGACAACGATTTCCTAGATCACACCTCAACAACCAATGCTGGCTGGGGTTACGCGGTATTCGGTAAGGTTTCAGCAGGTATGGATGTGGTAAACAAAATTGCGAAAGCACCAACAACCATTCGCTGGGGACACGAAGATGTGCCTTGCGAAGATATTGTGATTACAAAAGTCACTATTCGCGACTAATTCATTCACGTCCTTTCCCGCCCCTAGTGCATTCGAATTGATGGCATAAAGAAAAGAAGGCTGTCCGATAGGACTATGGTGGTAAGGGTTCGACTTTACCACCTGTATTTAAAGCTCGTTGTTAGAATAGTTACCAGCGAGAACGATAAGTACGGTGACACCCTTTGCACGTCTTATTCGCAGAATTTAACCCTTGCTCTGCACTCGACAAGTCTTGTTCAACACTCGCCTGATAAGGCTCAGAAAAGCACTTGAAGAACAACTCGTTCCTATCCCCGTTCGTTTAAACAAAGAGTTGATGAACGAGTTAGATGCTGAAGAGCAACAACAAATGCTCAAGCTACTTCAGAAAGTAGTCGCGGCAATCTGATCTTACCGCGTTCACTGCTTAGCAAGCTTAGTGCTTAGAAATTATTACACTCTGAACGTGTATTGAAAAACAACCCACACTCGGCCTTGCGCCGAGTGTTTTATTTTCGTCTCGACCATTTGATATAGCAAAATAGTGAAGCAATGATCACCGCCCCACCGAGCAGCTTCTGCATCTCTACACTTTCGCCAAGCACACTCACACTTAACAGCAGCGTCCACACAGGCTCAAGAATCATGATCAATGCCGCCACTTCCATGTTCACGGAGTGCTGACCGACCGTTTGTAGCAAGTAACGAATAGACGTTGCGATCACCGCAGAGACAATAAACCAGAAGACTAAGGTTTTGGTGATTTCGAACTCCGGCTGAGCTGTCATAGAAGCAAAGGCTAAACCACTCACACCCACCACAAACAGTTGCACACAGATTGATGCGATAGGCTTGATATTGGTAATCACACGCTTGTTCATCACAAAGTGAACAGACAACAACATCGATGCTAGTAAGAAATAAATCTGACTCTGCTCAACATGCCAGCCGTTACCCAAAGTCAGCAACAGCATGCCAATAATCGCGATCGGGAAAGACATCCAAAACGCGCGATTAGGCTTAACTCGAAACAAAATCCAAGACACAAACGGTGCAATGATCATGGCTAAGCTCATGATGAATGCCCCTTCCGACAAGCTTTCAGTCACCGAAACTGCAAACACCCATACCTGCAATGAGGCAGACAACAACAAACCCACGCCGCAAAGAGACAGAATCTGCTTAAACGAAAGCTTACGAATATGGTGAATACAAAATGGCAGAAGAATAAGACTCGCGACGAGGAATCGCACACCAATGAACACTGGCCCAGGCATTTCTAATACCACCAGCTTAGATGCAATCCATCCCACCCCAGCTAGCAGGGTGGCAAATAGAAGGTAAAGCTCTCCGCGCATCGCTTTCACGTTCATCATTTTACTTAGTCCAATAACAAAAAAAGCAACCCGACTCTGCAAGGTTGCTTTTTATAAACATTCAACAGGATCGAGATACTATCTCAATACTCTGCTTCAGGCAGCTGTTTTTAGCCTGCGTATTCTGGGTAATCCGTTAAACCTTTTTCAGCACCACCGAACAATGTGTTTGGATCGTGCGCTGCAAGTGGGTAACCATTTTGAATACGAGCTGGTAAATCTGGGTTCGCAACGAATGGACGACCAAAACCAACCATGTCAGTTACGCCTTCAGCAACGGCTTTTTCGCCACGCTCGCTATCGTATTTACCCGCATAAATAAGGACACCCTCGTAGGCTTCACGAACTGCTGCTTTAAATGCTTTTGGCGTTTCAGGTGCATCGTCCCAATCAACTTCTGCAATGTGTAGGTAAACAATTTTGTATAGGTTAAGTAGTGCTGCCGCCGCTGTGTAAGTCTCTACTGGTGTAGCGTCAACCGTACCATTCAACGATGTGAACGGAGCAAGGCGTACACCAACACGGTCAGCACCAATCGCTTCAACCATAGCTTCAACCACTTCGCCTAGGAAACGTAAACGGTTTTCAATTGAACCACCGTATTCGTCAGTGCGGTTGTTTGCTTCAGAATCGATGAATTGGTTGATTAAGTAACCATTCGCTGCGTGAAGTTCGATACCATCAAAGCCTGCTTCAACCGCATTCAAAGCCGCTTGGCGATACTGTTCAACCACCTCTTTGATGTCTTGTTTCGTCATTTCACGAGGTTCAACCACATCAACAAAGCCCGGTTCATCAGTACCGTTATCGATGAATACCTTTACGTTTTGTGCTTTAAGTGCAGAAGACGAGATTGGCTGTTCACCACCAATGTTGTCTGGGTGTGTTACACGGCCTACATGCCAAAGTTGAGCGAAGATAACGCCCTCTTTTTCATGTACGGCATCAGTCACTTTTTTCCAACCAGCGATCTGCTCATCAGAATAGATACCCGGAGTCCAAGCATAGCCTTGACCCATAGGTGAAATTTGTGTGCCTTCAGCAATAATCAAACCTGCAGAAGCACGCTGAGCGTAGTAAGCCGCCATCATATCGTTTGCTGAATTACCAGGTTGCGTTGCGCGAGAACGCGTCATCGGTGGCATAACAATACGGTTTTTAAGCTCGATATTACCAAGTTGAATTGGTTGAAATAGTGCGTTTGTCATTGTTATATCCTCGATTAACCTAGTTGAATCAGTTCGATTTGGTAGCCGTCTGGGTCAGTAATAAAAGCGATATGAGTTGAGCCGCCTTTCACTGGACCCGCTTCGCGAGTGACGTTGCCACCTAGCGATTTGATTTTGTCACATGCTGCGTAAATATCTTCTACACCCAATGCCAGATGACCAAACGCGCTGCCCATCTCGTACTCATTCGTATCCCAGTTGTACGTTAGCTCGATAGTCGTGCCGCCTTGCTCATAGCCAACAAAAACCAATGTGTAGCGGTACTCTTTGTTTTCGTGGCGTTCAAGTTCCTTCATTCCCAATACCTTGGTGTAGAACTCGATAGACTTGTCTAAATCAGTAACTCGGATCATTGTGTGTAGGAATTTCATATTTCACCCTTATTAGCACCACAAGCATGGCGCCGTTATTATTTTAAGTGGAGGTTATCCACTAATCTCTGAGTGAAATAATACGATTCATCGGAGAATTAAGGAAATTATCAAAAATTCTCAATGTGATAATTTTTTGTTATAAACCTCATGACTAACACGAACTCAATGACACAAAAAAGGGAAGCCAATGCTTCCCTTCGGGTTAGATTCCAATTAAAACCGCAAGCGCCTATCTTTAAGCGCCTTCGACATTGCATCTGACGTACTGATGACTTGTTCTCTGAACCATTTATGAGCAGGGTCACTGTTCTGCTTCTTCAACCAAATCAGGTAGTGAGATATCGGCTGATATTCAAAGGGTGGTTTGAACAGCTGCAAACTTAACTTTTCTTGGAACTGCACGGCCATAGATAAAGGCACTACAGTAATGTAATCGGATTGGCTACACAGCAAGATATTACTGAACAGCGAGCGTCCATGAAACACGATTTTACGTTGGGATAAATCCAAAGACGTATAGTGATTCAAACTGCGAACTTTGCGTCGGGTTCTGTCTAGTACAGCATGTTTTTCACTGAGGAACTGCGCTTCGCTGATTTCCCCTTGAATTCGCGGGTGATCAGATCGACATACGATCACAAACTCCCCATCATACAAGGTTTCAGTGACGATACTTGGATGTTCAGGCACCACAATATCGATCATCGCATCAAACTCTTGAGTCAAAAGATCTTCGTAAATTCGCTCATCACTGTCTGGTTGATCAAAGACTTCTAGCGACAAGTTTTGATTAGGAAGCGCCGCGAAACTGTTGAGCAGAACCCACTGTAAGTGCTCAGGTGCAGAAATCACAAACTTACGCTCAGAGGATTGCTCATCAAAATTAGCCATCGACTGAAACACGCCATTGAGTTCATTGATCGGCGCTTTTATCTGTTCGTATAAGCTTTGGGCATAAGACGTAGGCGCAACACCTCTTCCTTTACGAACAAAAAGCTCTTGGCCGATCTCTTTTTTTAGGCGCGCTAATGCGGTACTGATGGTCGATTGATTGGTACTGAGTTGATCCGCAGCCTTACTCAAACTGCCCTGCTCCATCACCGCAGAAAACACAGCAAGTAGGTTGAAGTTGGGGATTTCGTTGCTCATATATCATTACTCGTTAGGCGACCATGAGCACTATGCTATCGTAAAAACGATTAAATAAAATAACAATCCCTCGTTTAACGTCGCAAATTGAGACAGTAGCACCCCTTCATACCGATCACTTTTGAAGAAGGGCCTCATCGATGAGTGATTCTCCAATAACAACGAAAAATGCACAATTGTCTCGTTTGTCATGACACTGTGTTGAGTGTCATTGAGATATACATTTGAGTAACTAGCGCTACAATATTCAAATTGAATCTTCTACGAAGGGAGCTTATCTAAAAACTAAACCCATATATTTGACACATCATCGGTATAATTTTCTAACCTTTAGTGAATATTTTTCCGACAGGCAAAACTTATTATCAGTCATCTATAATTCATCATTCATATCCATCACTCCTTTTATTGTAAAAACTGTGTAAAAAGATTAATTTCGACAAATTACTTATTGATGCTTTTATTAATCATTTCATTGATCCAAGCCAATTTAACTCACAATGTTTTAAAGCCGAATTTGAGCGCTAGCAAATAATTCAACCTGCCAATTCAGAACCACAACAACTCATCGTAATTACGATATTATCAAATCGTATTTCTGGGTAGATACCGCTCAAAACTCTTCCTATTATCCTGCCAACAAATCAATTATTAACCCAAACAGAAAGCTGACGAATATTTTTACTGCAATGTGTCAACTGCCATGGAAGAGCCCCTCGATAATTGAGGTATTACACATAATAACGACAGCGGCTAATAAAACAGGTCGAATATATTTTCGATAGCCAAATAGCCATTCAGTTTACGTCTGCCAACAAGGATTGATTTGTAATGAAGCACATTAGCTTCTTGATACCGAGAATCGGTTGTCTGGACTGCGTAGTATCACTTTAAATACCATCTAATACTTTTGTTTATTATGCGCATCAATCAACCCAAATAATAAACACCTACTTTTTAAGATGTTGTTAAAGTTAAACTTCTAGGCTGCAAATTCTCTCTTCTTATTTATGTAGGTTGAGATATGAACTTTATAAAAATCGTTTTGCAGAAAATCTGGGCCATTGTGATGGTCTTGGTCAAATTCTGTCTGTTTATGGCAGTGATGTTTGCTGGTGCATGGGCGCTTGCACCATTAGGCACAATCCACTCTAAAGACATCGACATGTCTCAGTTCAACAACCACCCCAATGAAATGATGATGAACTTCTTCCAGATGGAGTACTTCTCTGGCTACTTGTTCTCAGTGACAATTGCTGTGGTATTAGCCGGTGTTTACGGCATGTGGCAGTTACATGAACTGGGTGTGCATAAAGCAAAAGAACACAAAAGCGCTCACGTTCAAATCGTGTTTGCACTGTCACTTTGCGGACTCTTCATCAGCAAAACATTCTGGGTTATCGCCTTGGTTATCGCGCTAGCGAACTGGAAACATATTGGTCAATCACTGAGTGATGTGATTCGCCGTGGTGTACAACCTAAACGAGACGCGACTAATACAGAGGCCTCCGTAGTCCACGTATCACCTGAAGAACCAGTAACGGAGCCGTCTCAAACCAAACAATCTCCAGTAGAACAGTCTCCAGAAGCTCAGCCTTCAAAAGAAAAGACTCCAACAAATAAAGAGGTCGCATAATGAAAGAGATGATGATTCCATACATCCTAATTGTATGGTCACTATTTGCGACAGGCGCACTTAAGAAGAACTTCAAGAACTACACCTGGGCTGCCATTGGGGGTGTAACGATTCTTGCAGTATTAGCAGTAATCTCTCGCTTGTGGGCACCCGTTGATTTAACCAACTCAACCACAGTCAAAGCACCACACGCGGTGATGTCACCTATCTTTGGTCAGCAGATCGACCAAGTGCTTGTTGAGCACAACCAAATGGTTAAAGAAGGCGACATAATCTACACTCTCGTCGACATCAATTCTGCCGCAGATAAAGCCAAGATCGAATCTTCAATTGTTCAGAAAGAAGAACAAATCAAGCAGATGGATCGCGATTTAGAGCGTGCTGAAACGTCACCTGAAATCTTCAATATGCGTGACGTAGAAAAGTACGACTCTGATCTTCGAGTGCTGCATGCTGAACTGGTGTCGTTAAAAGCCGATTTACAAAAAGTAAATTGGGCGCAAGAGAAAAAGACCATTAGAGCTGAGTTTGATGGTCAGGTATCGATAGTGAATATTGCTGAAGGTTCTGTCATGGGTAACATGCACCTCTACAACACCAGCAAAAAGTTTCTTGAGATGCGTATTTCAGACCAAACTTATGGCTATGTTCAAGTAGGAGACTTCGCTGAGTTCTTCGTTGATGCATACCCAGGCCACGTGTTCCGATCAAAAGTACACAGCTTTAATGCCGGTACCGGTGAGTCGAGTATTTCTCCACTTCAGGGGCCACAAAGCGTCGGTCAACACGTGGTAAGAAACGGCAATGGTTTAGGTCGTACTATCGTACTTGAGATCATTGAACCAGAAGGTTACAACATCCCTATTGGTTCAACTGGCGCGGCTTGGATCTCAGCTGAGAAGCCACATCCGTTCTGGGGCTTCATCGATGTAATCGGTGCAGCAACGGTTCGCCTACAATCTTACAAGTCATACTTAGGTGCTTGGTAAACGATTAGCTCTTGATAAGCAATTAAATATTCAATGATTTGGCTGTTATTCACTCGTATCACAGCCACTCATGAACTAGCGACTAATTGTAAAACAAATGCCCTGAATTTCAGGGCATTTTTGTATCTGTTGCAAGCTCATTTACTAATTGATTTAGATCAAAATTAATCGCCAATACAATCGTTTATCAAACAAATCATCGAAAAAACGATAGATTGAAATATTATTAGCGCGTAGATAGCGACCTCTCCCACCTCTATCATTTGGCTCAAGAAATCCAATTCCTGTATCCAAATATAAGGTCACTACCATGACTAATACATTCAAAAAAATGGCACTTCCTGTTGCTGTTGCGAGCGCTCTATTTGCTTCTGGTTTTGCATCTGCAACTCCAACTGTAGAAGCGACATCGAAAGTAGGCCAAGAACTTCAAACAGCAAATGCTGCGCAATACCAAAACATTGACCTTGATGCTCGCTACAAGAGCGAGGTTCTTTTCGAACACAAGTCAAACCTGTTCTGGGGCAAAGGCGAGCGCATCCAAGTTGTTTCGAAAACGGGCGACTCACTGGCTTACACTGAAGAATCTGATCACGTTCATCCAATCCTCACCAAGCACGGTCGTAAAATGGACCAAGCAATCATCAAAGTGGATGACAATATTTACCTTGGTTACGGCTTCGGTCTAGACACTCCTGTCATGATCGAAGGTACGGACGGCATCATCATTGTTGATCCAGGTGAGTCGGTAGAAATGGCTCAATCGGTTAAAGAACAGTTCCGTCAAATCACAGACAAGCCGGTTAAAGCCATCATCTATTCTCACAACCACATCGACCACATCTCTGGTGTGCGTGCATGGGTGACTGATGAAGAAGTAGCATCAGGCGAAGTAAAAATCATCGCTGAAGAAGGCCTAACCGCAGCAGTGGCTAACTGGTCTTCAAACCTAGGTACTCTATTTGGTCACCGTACTTCTTACACAGGTGCTAAGCACGTAGAAGAAGGTGAGCACGGCACAGTAAACGACGGCCTTGGTCCACGTTTCATGCAAGGTGCTATCTCGTTCATTGAACCAAACCTGCTTGTACCAAGCCAAAGCCACATCGAAATCGAAATTGCTGGCGTTAAGATGCACATCGAGAACGTGCCATCTGAAACTAAAGATGAGTTAGTGGTTTACTTCCCAGAGCAGAAAATCCTGCACGCGGCTGAAGTACTTCAAGGTGAGAACTTCCCTAACCTTCACACCATCCGTGGTACTAAATTCCGTGACCCATCAATGTGGTTCAAGGGCATCGACGTAATGCGTAAATTCGACACTGAGATCATGATTAACTCTCACGGTCGCCCTGTTGAAGGTAAAGAAGCGGTATCTGACGTATTAACGGCTTATCGTGATGCGATTCAATACACGCATGACCAAACAATCCGTTACATGAACAAAGGTATGACGCCAGACGAGCTAGTTGAAGTGGTTAAACTTCCTAAGCACCTTGCTGAGCACCCTTGGTTAGGTGAGCACTACGGTACCGTTGCACACGCCGTTCGCCAGATTTACGTAGGTTACAACGGTTTCTTCGAAGCGGATCCATGGCAGCTAGAGCCAATGGCTTACGAGCAACGCGCTAAAGCATTCGTAGAGATCATGGGCGGTCGTGACAACATCATCGACACTGCAAAAGCGGCGATGAAAGCAGAGAACTACACCTTTGCAGCAGAGATTCTTTCTTACCCAATCACGGTAAACAAAGATGACATGGAAGCACGCTTACTGAAAGCACAAGCTTACAAAGCATGGTCTGCAGATCAAGTGAACATCAACTGGCGCAACTGGGCATTGAATGCTGCAGCTGAACTAGAAGGTACTCGTGATTTCTCTAACATGATCAGCTTTGCTTCTGTAGACGTACTAACTGCCCTACCAAGTAAGCAAATCTTCGATATGATGACGTCGACGCTAATCGCAGAAAACTCGTTAGACATAAACATGATGCTAACGTACAACTTCTCTGATACTAACGAAGCATTCACTATCGAAATTCGTAACGGCATTGCTCAGTTACACGAAGAGGCAGTGAAAGGCGCAGACGTTCAAATCAACACCACTCGTGCAGTATTGAACCAAATCTTGATTGCGGGTCCAAACGCTCAACAAGTGATTGGTACCAACCTACAGTCTGGTGCATTCAAGTTCTCGAATGGCGACATCAAAGGCTTCGGTCAATTCATGAGCTACTTCGATAAGCCAATGACTCCAGAAGAGATCATGCTCATCGTTCGCTAATAGCGAGTTCGAACGGTCGCTCTTCGACGATAGCTCTTCGATGATAACTCTTCGACGATAGCGTGTTAGTAAACAATCACTAACACA
Source organism: Vibrio sp. 10N.222.49.C9 (assembly GCF_041474985.1). Classification (NCBI taxonomy): domain Bacteria; kingdom Pseudomonadati; phylum Pseudomonadota; class Gammaproteobacteria; order Vibrionales; family Vibrionaceae; genus Vibrio; species Vibrio sp. 10N.222.49.C9. Next base: position 137,932 of record NZ_JBFRVD010000003.1, read on the forward strand.
CTATCAACCAATACGCTGACCGCTTCACATGGACGACAAACAAATACAGGGACCCTTTGTGGTCCCTTTTTTATCGTCAGGTTCGGCTTCTGGCGTCAGATTCTTAACCCTGTTATAGGTCTCGATAACCATTATGTTAAAACGATTTGCTCTGATTCTTTCGCTTACTTCTTCACTCACGTTTGCCTGTGGTCTTCACCAAGATACCGGATTTAGTTTGGTGACAGAGCCCGGTTCACTCGAGGTATTTGGCAACGTCATTACAGCCAGACAAGACGATGAATTCAACAACCTCAATAAGCCGGATCACTTTCGACTCTTTGCCATCAAGGCCGCGCTTGCGAAACCCCACCCAAGCAAAATTGAGTTCAACTTATTCGAAGCAATCAAAGGTCATTACAGCCAAGTGAAACTTGAGAAGGGGGTCGATGTGTCAGGTAGAGATACTTTGCCTATTGAGGAAGATCTACTGTTAATTACTGAACTCGATGTGTTCGATGCGCTAGCAACTGGCACCATATCTTGGGATCACGCGACACTAAACGGCTTAGTGATCATCAATGGCCCACAAGATAAACGAGAGCAGCTTGAAGATTGGCTTGGTGATATTTTTGGAGGGTAATAGCTTAAAGCGGGACAGATAAAAAGTCGTCAAACCCTCGGACTTCAGAACATTGAGGGTTCAACGACAAACTTAAATCAAAAAAGCGTAGGCAACGGAATCAACTCCAGCCCCAGTACACCACTGATGCTCATAACCACCAGCAGAGAGACCTTGAAGACCGTCTTTGACCACTGGATGTAGTTAAGGCAATCGACTTTGCGGAATGTCACTTTGGTCCACATAAAACAGACTGCTGCCGACACCGCTAGGTATTCATAACCTGCTTCCCCGAGTAGGAACAGCGCCAATGATACTGCACCAAACGCCACTACATAGGCTTTCATGTGTTGATGCGCTTTGTCGACGCCCTCTTTCACCGGTAACACAGGAATGCCTGCATCTCGATAATCTTGAAGGCGGAACATCGCGATCGCGTACGAGTGTGGCATTTGCCATAAACAGAACATCACAAACAACAATACCGCTTCAAGGCTGATGTAATTAGTCACCGCCAAGTAACCCACCAATGGCGGAACTGCGCCCGAAATACTGCCGACTAAAGTGCCGTACACCGATGTACGCTTGTACCACATTGTGTAGAAAAAGACGTAAAACACATAGCCAAGCAACACCATGACCGCAGAGATCGGATTAGCGAACTGAAACAGAAGCGCTGTGCCTGAGAGCAGTAAAACCAAGGCATAAACGAACGCGACGTCCGTATTGATGTTGCCCTGAACCAATTCTCGATTTTGTGTGCGCTTCATCTTTTGGTCGATGTCTCGATCAAAGATGTTATTCACCACACAACCTGATGCAATCACAAGTCCCACACCCGCTAATGTTGTCAGTAACAACATCGCATTGGCTGGTTCTGTTTTTGCGGCGAGGAAGAACCCCGCCGCAACAGAAATCAGGTTGCCGAAAATGATGCCCGGTTTAGTGATAGACAGATATCTTTTCAGCATACCCTAGCCTACAACTTCATGTTGACGTTCATGTTGTAGATGATCCATACCGAGCCAGCGATAAGAATCAATACAACAATGGCGGTAAACATCAGTGACACCAAGTTCCAACGTCCATCGGAAGATTTCGCTTCCATATGTAAGAAGTACTTAAAGTGGACAAAGATTTGCACCAGCGCACAGCCGAACAAGATCACGTAAGTTTCCGTACTTGGTAGCGCATGTGCCCACACAATGTAGAACGGAATAATGGTGAGAATTAGTGAAGCAATAAAGCCTTTCACGTAATCCGTTGCACCGCTGTCTAGATGCTGTTCCATTACATCACCCCCATTAAGTACACGATGGTAAATACACAAATCCAAACGATATCAAGGAAATGCCAGAACAAACTTAAGCACTGGAAACGCATCGACATGTTGTCGTTCAAGCCTTTGGTTGAAAGTTGGTGATACGCCACCGCCATCCAGATAAGACCGAACGTTACGTGCAAACCGTGTGTACCAACCAAGGTAAAGAACGCTGAAAGGAACGCACTCTCTTGAGGACCATAACCTTCTGCAATCAAGTGGTGGAACTCATACACTTCCATACAGATAAAGGCTAAGCCCAATACGAAAGTCACTTTGATCCATCGATTCAGTCCGGTCACGTCTTTGCGCTTCATTGCAATCATGCCAAAACCAAAGGTGATGCTACTGAACAGCAGCATCATGGTTTCGACAAACACGAACGGCAGTTCAAAGATGTCTTTACCTGTCGGCCCTGCAATTGATCCACTCTCAAGCACGGCATACGTCGCGAAAAGCGTGGCAAACAGGACACAGTCACTCATCAAGTAAACCCAGAAGCCAAACAACTTATTCCCCGCAGCTTCGTGGTGATGATCATGCGAGTGTGCAAGATCATAAGTGTGTGACGGAGTATTAGCTTGCATACGTCGTCTCCAAGTCATCTTTTTTGTCGTTGTTATCAGTGTCAGCGCTGTTACCACGACCAGAATGGTCGCCTTTCACTGACTGTTTCTTCGCTTCTTCAAGCTGTGCACGTCGAGCCGCTTCAATCGCTTTGATCTCTTCAACTTCCACGTAATAGTCCACATCGTCGTTGTAGCTGTGTTGAATACACGTCACTACGATACCCACTAAGCTTGCAGCTGCTAGCCACCAGATGTACCAGATCATTGCGAAGCCAAATGCCAACGCCCATGCCGACACATAAATGCCTGTCGGTGTGTTCTTCGGCATGTGAATACGTTCGTATTCTTCTTCCTGAGTTGGATCAAACTCACCACTTTGCTTTTGATACCAGAACGCGTCTAGTTCATCGCCCTTAGGCAGTTTTGCAAAGTTGTAGAACGGCGGTGGTGAAGACGTTGCCCATTCGAATGTACGTCCCCCCCACGGGTCACCGGTTAGATCTCGGTTTTGGTCGCGGTCACGAACACTCACGTAAATCTGAACGAACTGACAAACAACACCCATCGCAATCACACCTGTACCTGCGGCCGCAACCGCCAGTAGAGGGAAGAACTCAGGGTTGATGTCTTGGCTCAAACGACGCGTCATACCCATAAAGCCCAGAGCGTAAAGCGGCAAGAACGCCATCAAGAAACCAATGATCCAGCAATAGAATGCGCGTTTACCCCAAAGCTCGTTCAGAGTGAAACCGGTCGCTTTCGGGAACCAGTAACCAATCGCAGCAAAACAACCGAACACAACACCACCGATGATCACGTTGTGGAAGTGAGCAATCAGGAATACTGAGTTATGCAGAATGAAATCTGCGCCCGGTACTGCCATCAATACGCCCGTCATACCACCCACGGTAAAGGTGATTAGGAAGCCCACTGTCCACATCATTGGCGTGGTGAAGCGGATACGACCTTTGTACATGGTGAATAGCCAGTTGAAGATCTTAACCCCGGTTGGGATAGAGATAATCATGGTCGCGATGCCGAAGAAGGCATTCACATTGGCGCCAGAACCCATGGTGAAGAAGTGATGTAGCCAAACCACAAACGCTAAAATAGTGATAGCCACCGTTGCCCATACCAGTGAGGTATAACCAAACAGTTTTTTGCGAGAGAAGGTTGCAGTCACTTCAGAGAACACACCGAAGATAGGCAAAATTAGGATGTACACCTCAGGGTGTCCCCATGCCCAAATCAAGTTCACATACATCATCACGTTGCCACCAAGGTCATTGGTGAAGAAGTGCGTGCCGATGTATCTATCCAAAGTCAGTAACGCGATGGTGACCGTTAGGATTGGGAAAGAGATGATGATCAGGATGTTGGCACACAGAGATGCCCAAGTGAACACTGGCATCTTCATCATTGGCATAGATGGAGTACGCATGCGCAAAATGGTCGCAAAGAAGTTCACACCCGTTAACGTGGTACCCACACCTGATATTTGCAGTGCCCATATCCAATAATCGACCCCGACTCCCGGGCTCGCCTCAATGCCAGACAACGGCGGATACGCCAACCAACCCGTACGGCCAAACTCACCTAAGCCCAGTGACATATTGGTTAGGATAATACCCACCACAAACAGCCAGAAGCTCAGGTTATTCAAGTAAGGGAATGCAACATCACGAGCACCGATTTGCAACGGCACGATGATGTTCATCAAACCGATAACCAGAGGCATCGCTACGAAGAAAATCATGATCACGCCGTGAGCCGTGAAGATTTGGTCGTAGTGATGTGGCGGTAAATAGCCAGTCTCACCAGCTGCAGAAAGCAATTGCTGACTGCGCATCATGACCGCATCAGCAAAGCCACGAACTAACATCACCATCGCTACAGCAATGTACATGAAGCCCAATTTTTTGTGGTCTACCGACGTAAACCATTCATTCCAAAGGTATTGCCACTTACCGGCTTTGGTTACCGCGTACACCACTAAGCTGCCCACTAAAGCGATCATGGTTAACGTGACCAAAATAATGGGTTCGTGGTAGGGAATTGAGTCTAGAGTTAATCTTCCAAACATGACGATTATCCTTGGGTTTCCGGCAAACAGTTCATTGAACCAGGGTGCTGGGTCACGACATCGGTGAATAAAAATGGTGGGATACTGGAGAACAGAGTGACGGGTTCAGCCACACTTGGCGCAGCCAATGAACGGAACTGCTCCCAATCTTCAATGCGATCAGGGCTTGCTTTCACTTTTTCCACCCAGTTTAGAAATGCCACTTGATCAGGCATGGCTGATGCAGTGAATTTCATCTGTGAGAAACCTTTGCCACTGTAGTTCGATGCAAAACCTTTGAAGTCACCTTCATGGTTAGCAATCAAGTTCAGCTTGGTCACCATTCCCGGCATCGCGTAGATCTGCGAACCAAGACGCGGGATAAAGAACGCGTTCATGATGTTGTCTGAAGTCAGCTTAAACGTCACCGGTACATCTTTCGGGAACGCAACATAGTTAACCGTCGCAATGTTTTGCTCCGGATAGATGAACAGCCATTTCCAGTCCAGAGAGACCACTTCGATCACCATAGGCTTAACGTCACTCACCAGAGGCTTTGATGGCTCTAATTCGTGTGTTGTTCGCCAAGTGATGGTGGCTAGAATCGCGATGATGATGATTGGAATCGTCCATACCACCACTTCAATCTTGGTTGAGTGTGCCCAGTCAGGTGCATACTCTTCCGTGGTATTGCTCTCGCGGTATCGGTAAGCAAAGTAGATGGTCATCAGAATCACTGGGATGACGACAATCAACATCAGCAACAGAGCCGTGATAATCAGCTCTTTTTCCTGAACGCCAACGCTACCTTTTGGGTCGAGCAATGCGGAGTTACATCCTTCGAGCATCAGAACGGTTCCCAGCAAACCAATCTTCGACAAATTTGTCCTCGATAAAATGCGTTTATATCTTGAAGCTTCCATTAACTTTCTCGATGGTTATCCAGCCTCAGAACGAACGTCTGAGTACTGGTTGTCATGATCATTAGAATATTTATGTGTTGAGCATGTGAAACGCCGCATCTCAAAAAGCAATGCAATAAGGTTCGTTACTGCTGGGTTAAAACCACACAGAAAACATGACTTAATTGTTACACTTTGAAATACATTGTTACATTCGGCGCATTATGAAGAGTTGAAATTGAAAGCTCACCAAACAAACTTGGAAACTAACCTTCCATTTATGAAGACGAAAACTAAGAAGCAGTAAGCGATTAAGACACACATCAATAGCGTGCTACACAGATGGAGCCAGTACTGACAAGGGATTGAGAAAAAGTAGATAAACACTCGCTCACCACCAAAGCTCGGGGCAAGTTCAAGGTACATTAGAAAGAGCGAATAAATAGAAGTGTGACGCCCGTCAAAATTGTGAATTCACATACCATTTACAAGGTATTCACTGGTTAGATTATTCAAAACACCCACTCATTCACCAACAAGATAATCAAGCATTCATCTATGCACTAATGTGACGAATTGAAAGAATATAATGACTAACAGAAAGGATAATTTGACTAATTGAGGGCGTAATAGCGGTGAAAAGCACAACAAAAAGGTAGGAATTGGGATGAATTTATCGAGAATAACCACACCATAATCGAGCCAGATACGGCTCGATTATGGGCAATTAAAGAGTAGCCAAATTGAAGAGACGTTAAATTGAAAAACAGTTATGCCGCTTGAGTAGTCATGGATTTTCGCTGATTTCGAGTCATCAAATGATAAACCACAGGTACAAAGTAGAACGAGATAAGGGTGGTTAATACGGTACCGCCCACAATCGCGACCGCAAATGGAGGCCAGAAGCCACCACCAGCAATGATCAGTGGCATAAAGCCGCCCACGGTTGTAATCGTGGTTGAGCTGATATGACGAGTACACGACATAACAGCATCAACGACTGCATCAACATTCCCAGAGGAAGCCTCCTTGTCTAACTTCAATTCGGTCAGAATGACAATGGCAGCGTTAATCGCTAAGCCCGCAATCCCGAGCATCGCGATGATCACCGTAAAACCAAATGGGTAACCGAAAATCCACACCGACAACAACCCTAGACCACCAGCCAATCCCGCCACCATGAAGATGATGCTACTCATTCGGAACGAGTTGAACGACATCACCACCACCAACACCATCAATACCACCACGACAGCGACATTCGAGATAAGACTGTTGACTGAATTGTCACGCTCAGCAGATTCACCACCAAAACCAATCGTATAACCCGATGGCATCTCATAGCTTTCTAAGCGTTTTTGGAATTCATTGAGCACAGTTTGAGGTAAGACACCCGCTTCAATGTAGCCCTCAATGGTATTCACACGCTGCCCGTTACGACGAGTAATCGCACCGCGACTGGTCGTCAATTCCAGTTCTGCCAGAGTCGAAACATTGATCCCCGTTGAGTAGACATCAGAACTGATTGGCAAACGAATATTGCTTAAGTGAGCCAAGTTTTCACGCGCCTCATCTGCCACACGAACACGGATTGGTACCGACTCACTGCCTTCAATCACAGAGCCACTTTCACGACCTGTCAGCGTAGTTTGCAGCATACCTGCGAACTGGTTCAATGAAATACCATTCAGCTTTGCGGTATCTTCATCGACCTTCAACCACACCTTCGGAGTACCTGGTTGCAGCGTTTCCCTTGTGTGCGTCACATGAGGAACACCCGCCAAAATCAATCGCACATCCTCACCAATCGCTTTCAACGTATCGAGGTTTTCACCATACACTCGCAGTTCAACGGGCGCGGTAAATGGAGGCCCTTGGTTAAGCTTACGTACCAAGATTTGTGCTTCCGGCACCTCTTCATCCAACACCTTTTGCAACTGTGGAATTAGCGTATTGGCTTGGTCAAAGTTCTCTGTTTTCACCATGGCTTGCGAGAAGTATGGCGCATTATTTTGCCTTGCTTGCAGGTTGTAATAGAAGGATGGGAAGTTTGCACCCACGAGCCAATCGATACGCTCCACTTCAGGGTAACGATGAATGATATCGTCGATTTTTTCAGAGGTGTTTTTAGTGGCATAAATGCTCGCTTGCGGCGGCATGTACACCTGGATCTCAAACATGTCTCGGTCTGATGGCGGGAAGAATTGCTCAGTCAGCTGAGACATACTCCAGTAACCGGTAAACGGAACCAACAACACCAAAGCAATCGTGATAATTGGATGCGTGACACCAAAGCGGACAGAAGACGAGAACCAGCGCGTCAAAGCCGGGATTCTTAAGCCGGTCATGTACCAATGGTGCTGTCCTTTCTTGTCGACATCACTGAGTTGTTTCGGCAGTAGCTTAGTCGCTAAGCCTGCGATTAAGGTGTGCGAGATGATGTAAGAGCCGATCAATGAGAAAGAAACGGTAATCGCAATACCACCGACGAACTCACCCGATGCACCCGGCATCAAGATAATCGGGGCAAACGCCAACACGGTAGTTAAAGTTGAGCCTAATAACGGCACCCATAAATGCTTCAATGCATTCATGGTCGCTTCTGCTCGTTGTTGCCCTTTCAAACGATACGCCTGAATGGTATCGACCATCACCACCGCGTTATCAACCATGATCCCGAGCGCCACAATTAGGCCTGTCACCGACATTTGGTTAATCGGCACACCGGTCATTTTCATGATCGACAGGGTCAATAATGAGGTTAACGGCAGAGAAATGGCGACTAAGATCGCGGCACGCACGCCTAAAGTGACAAACAGAACAATCAAGATCAGACCGAAACCGATCATCAAGCTTTTGCCTAAATCGTCTAAGCGAGTTTCGGTATAACCTTGCTGATTAAAGAGCACGGTCACCTTAACGTTACTTGGTAACTCTTGCTCAAATTTACCAATCAGAGCATTAGCTCGCGACGTCCAGTTATCAACTCGCAGATCAGGGTGCATTCTTGCCGCGACAATCACACCCGGCTCACCATCAACAATAGCAATCTGGTCTTGTGGGGTTTTCTCACCACGTTTCACCGAAGCAATGTCTTCCATACGGATGATGTGACCTTTGCTATCAGTGGCTATTGGCACTTGCTTAATGCGTTCAATGGAATCCAGTTCAGATTTAATTTCTAAGCCAAAGCGAGAATAAGCACTGACCAGTTCACCCGCCGAGTTCTTGGCGTCTGCCCCTTCGAGCGATTCAGCGATATTGGCGCTTGAACGCCCTAGAGCAGCGGCATCGGCCGTACGTAAACTGATTTGAATCTCTTCTTGCGGCATCCCGTATTCATCAACGAATTCAGTACCCGACAAAGTTCTTAGTCGCTTGGCGAGCTCTTTGGCATAACGGCCCAGCGTTAACCTATCAGGCTCGCCTGCACCAGACCAAGTTAGAGATGCGATGGTCGTGAAAGCATAGGTATGGTCGCTATCGAGATCAGGCGATTGAGCACCCGCAGGCAAAATGGATTCGATATCAGATAACTTGTCGCGAGCTTGGGACCAGACGGGTTCTGGCTCGGTGATGGTGTCATTCAATTCTAGCGTGACAATCGATACGCTCGGCCTAGAGGTTGAACTCACCAATTTAACTTCACTCAGCTCACGCAGCTTGTTCTCGATTACCTCAGTAACCAAGGTTTCAACACGCTCGGCACTGGCGCCGGGGAAGCTGGTTGTGATGTTCGCGTAACGGTTGATGATTACTGGGTCTTCTGCACGTGGCAACGTCATGAACGCCGAAATACCACTCACCATCAGCAGCGCGGTCATCAAGATAAGCAGTCGAGTGTTGGAAATAGTCTCTATTATTTTCATACTATTACCTACTCAGCCGCACTGACTGGTTTCACGATTTGGCCCGGAACTAAGCGATGTAAACCACTGGCGATGACCTGTTCACCGTCTTCAATCGCCCCACTCACATACGCTTGTTGATTGTTGGCAAACAACACCTGAACACTTCTACGTTCAACCTTATTGTCTTCACCAATCACAAAGATGTTCCACACACCGCGCAATCCATCAATCAAACCCGTTAATGGCACCCAGTAACCTGAGTCATCAATCTGCTCATCAAATTTAAGGTAGGCAAGTTGCCCTTCCAATACCGATGATTGTTCAGGGAATAGGTAACGCAAACCGACACTGCGAGATTGGGTGTCGACCATTGCGCCGGGATTCAATAGCTCCACGGCATAATCTGTTCTCCCAACTCGGATGTTAGGCGAAGAAAGTGAGGTGACTTTTTGCATTTGGTGAGCAGGAATACCGATGAAGGCCTCTTTGCCCTCAGAAGCGAGCAGTGTAAGAGTTGGATTACCCACATTCACCACATCTCCGAGCGAAACAAAGCGCGTCGCGATGGTTCCAGAATAAGGCGCAAGCACTGTCGACTTCACCAATTTCAGTTCATTGCCTTTTACCGATGCATCGATGCGCAACAAGTTCGCCTGCAATACGCGTTGCTCACTGGTGAGAGAATCAATCTCCGCTTCGGCACTGAAGCCTTTCGCTTTCAATGAACGTTGACGTTTAAGGTTCGCTGCCACCAAACTCAATTGAGCTTTGACTTCTTCAGCCTGCGCTTTCAGTTGGCTAGACTCGGTTTCCAAAAGTTGAGTATCCAATCGGATCAATGGCTGACCCGTTGTGACTGTGTCACCGACATCCACCAGAATCTCATTGACCTTACCCGCCAATTCAAAACCCAAATTCGCCTGCTGCCCGGCCTTTACCACACCGACATATTCACGCTGTACCGCATACGATGGAGAGCGTTCCAAAGCGACAGTTTCTACTGTTAAGACTGTCGACGCTGCACTACTCGATTCCACTGCAGCATTATCTGCATCGGATGCTGTCTCGGCTTGTGTATTTTCACCACACCCGACAAGAAGAGTCGACAACGCCACTGCTACTGCGCTTCCCTTCATCAATTTATACATACTTCCTGTTCCTATGCGGTACTCAATTATGTTCTTTTTTTAGACTAACCAAACCAAACTAGACTGTCTAGTTTGATTATGTTAAAAATAAGTTTCATGGTTAGTGTTTGATAAAACCATCACAAAAAGCATAATGCTTAGCGTAAAACGAGACACATAGAACTGAGCACCAACAGGCACCAAGCAAAGAGACAAACTAGGTAACGAGACAACACTAAGTAACGAGAAGCAAACACGTGACTAAAATCATCAAGAGTGAACAGAAGAGATCGCAGATCTTAACCGCAGCCAGCCAACTTTTCTCTGAACATGGCTTCAAGATCAATATGGATCAGATAGCCAAAGCAGCGAACGTTTCCAAGCAAACGGTCTACTCTCACTTTAAAAACAAAGACGAACTTTTCGAAACCTGCATGCAAACCAAGTGTGCGGAGCGAGAACTCAGTCCTGCTGCCTTTGATATGGATGCTGCGGTGGGTGATGAGTTGGTGAAATTTGGTGTGAAGTTTCAAGATTTATTACTTGATGAACAATCTAGACAAACCTTTCAAAATGCCATTAGCCAAGCGAATACGCATCCAGAGATCGCCTCTATCTATTTAGAAACTGGGCCTCAGAAAACCACCAAGTTACTTGCTGATTATTTGCAGTCGAAAATAGACTCTGGTGATCTCACACTGTCGACATCAAGCTCGCCAGTCATTGCAGCACGCCAACTGTTGCTGATGTTTCACGGCAAATCGGCGTATTGGGGATTCTTCGGACACGATAGCGGAGAATCTGAAGAAGAAAGACTTCACTACACTCGCGAATGTGTCGCGCTGTTCTTGAACGGCAACCAGCCTCGTTAATTGTAGCTCTATCTTTGAATAAAAAAGGCACAGAGAAATTCATCCTCTGTGCCTTATCAATCATCAGTCACTCTCAGCAATAACAGCGATCGGTTTATTGGGTATGTTCCACAACGATCAGCTCATCGGTATTGAAGCCACGCTCTTTCGACATGGCTTTAAACTTCTCCATCACTTCTGGTGCGACTTCAGGCGTTCTTGCGAGTAGCCATAAGTAATCAGTGTCGGGCCCAGAAACAAACGCGTATTGGTAGCCCTCTTTGTCTAATTCAAACACGACATAAGCGCCGTAGAAAGGGCCAAAGAAAGACACTTTCAAATAGCCTTGTTCAGAGCCCTCAACGAAGTACGCTTTTCCTTCCGCTTCGTTCCACTCACCTTCTTCCGCCGAATAACCACGGTTAATCACCTTCACGCCGCCATCATCACGAAGGCTGTATTCAGCGCTGATGTTGTCTAAGCCACGCTCAAACGAGTGATCCAAACGAGCCACTTCGTACCATTTCCCTAGGTATCGTTCCAACTCAAACTGTTGAACAGGCTTTACCGTTTCGGGCATGCCAACACAACCACCCAATAAGATCACGCTAAGCAGCAATAATATTTTTTTCATCCTAACCTCGACTTGTTTTTATTAGTAATGCGAGTAAGTCTCTTGAAAACATAAACTTACATCCTTGGTAATACGTTAAATCCATTTTTATAGCTCACTTAACTGTAATTTATTCAGAACCTTATGTGAATTGTTTAGTCTGCGAATGGATTCGCAATCCTTTATTGACGAGCTGTATTCCCACAACCACCTCAAAAGGCACTGGAATTACATTCAAACAAGAGAGCAACCAAGGACACTTTATTATTAAAAATTCACGATATGATTCTCGCCACTCGCTTTCTATACTTACTAAACCGTGGAACATGGAAGACATAATAATGAATAACAAGCTCACTCTGCCACGTACTGCATGGATAGCATTACTCACAAGCTTATCGGCCGTAGCGCCGGTGCTTGCACAAGCCAACACTATTGTTCAAACACAAACACCAGTTCAAGCGCAAACATCTGTTCATAACCAAAGTGCTGACCAGATCTTTATCAATGCTGATATATACGGGCATCGTGAGTCGGACTCGATCGTTACCCACAAAGGCAAGATCATCTTCATTGGTAACCAATCACAGGCGCAAACTTTTCAAGGGCAAAGCACTGATGTCATTGATTTAGACAATGCCTTTGTCCTTCCGGGATTTATTGATAACCATAACCATGTGTTTGAAGCCGCCTCAGAGCTGGGTGGCAATTGTGAACTCGACTCTGAAGCAACGTTAGAAGAGTAAATCCCCTACTTAGAAGCGTGTAAGATCAATGCTGATACCGATGGCAGAGGTTGGCTTATGGGCTATGGTTTTTCTTTGGAAGCGACGCTCGATAGCGACTCTGACTACACGCCACTAGAGATCATCGACAGTGTCTTCCCTAATCGCCCCGTGGTGCTTATGGAGCAGACTTCACACTCGATGTGGGTCAACTCAAAAGCACTAAAAATCGCTCGAATCAGCCAACAATCTCCAGACCCACAAGGCGGTGTTTATTTAAAAGACCAAGACAGCAGCAAGCTCAATGGCATCTTGCTAGACAATGCTGGCGATCAAGTGATGGAGATGGCTTGGAATAGCCAAAGTGAACTGTTTGAGCAAAGCTACCAAGGCTTAATGTTCGGGCTTGAGGAAGCGGCAACCCACGGCATCACCACCATTGGCGACGGTCGCATGTATTGGAAACGAGGTTGGTATGACGTTTGGCTAGAGGCCGAGCAAAATCAAGACTTAACGGCGCGAGTATCGCTACGCCCTTGGGTGTACCCATCGATGGTGATGTCTTCTCAATTAGAAGTCTTTGAGAAAATGCATTCCGACGATAAAAGCCATCTGTTACTTGTCGATCAGGTGAAAATGTACAGTGATGGCATCTTTATCAATGGCACCGCCAAAACACTCGCGCCCTACTTAGATACTTATCTACCCCAGTCTCCTAATGGCTTGAACTATATTCCGCCAGAACAAATGAAAGAATGGTTAACTGCGCTCGAGAAAATCGGCTTTAGCGCCCACATTCATGCGATTGGTGATGGAGCGGTTCGTGAATCTCTTGATGCGATAGAAAGTATTCGCAAACAAGGTTCAACCAAACCCTACACCCTAACCCATGTCGAATTAATCAATGATGAAGATGTGCCACGCTTTCGCCAGTTAGATGTAACTGCAGATTTCCAAGTTGGCTCTGATTACGTTGCAAGGCATCAACACCAATGGGCTGAAGCTTTCCTAGGTGCTCGCCGTGCTAAAGCCATGATGAACCTCGATGCAATACTCAAGACCGACGCAAACATCACCTTAAGCAGTGACTGGAACGTACACGACATCAACCCATTGGTCGGCATCGCGAACAGCTTAATCATGGGCCAAACCGGCCTAACCGATATCTACACAGCCATCGACGCTTACACGCTCAATGCCGCCAAAAGTCTTGGAATTGAAGATGTAACAGGTTCTATTGAGGTAGGCAAATCCGCTGACTTCGCCATTCTCGACCGCGACATCACCACAGTATCAGCAAGACAAATCGCTAAGACTCAAGTGTTGATGACGGTGTTACGCGGGGATGTGGTTTACGAAAAATAGAGCCAATTCGCGTATCGAATTGGTTATCGCAACTCAAACGAAAACGAGCCAGCTTATTCAGCTGGCTCGTCTGTTATTCACATTTGTATTTTAGTTCTATTACGCGTTGGTCTCTTTAAGCGCTTTCACATTTGAATCTTGTTTGTCATCCAGAGCAAAGTAGATCTTCGATACAATCACTTCAGCAACCAGAATCGTAAATACCACAGCGAAGAAAGCAACCACGCCGCCCCAAGGTCCTGTAAAACTCACCTTATCTCCGAACAGAAGGTTAATCGCTTCTAGCATCACGAATTTTGAGCCCACCAAGATAATGTAATTGGTGATTGCTCGGTACACCTTAGGTGCAGTGCCCGGCTTGCTTTTGAAGTGTTCAGCAATCTTGTGCTCTAAACCAATAGAGAGCTTCAATAATAGCTGCAGCAACAATGCCGCAATCAAAGAGATAGTGAAAGACTCAATGTTAACGAAGTCCCAGTACTCATCGAAGAAGTTAAGCACTACTAAGTCCACCAGCACGGCTAACGTGTAACCTACGAATAGACGTTGTGGTGTGTTGAACCCGTAAACTTTGTCTGATTTAGTCATTCTGTCTCTCTCTAATCTAATTTGATAAGTCGCCTTGATTTGAAATACATCTTAGCGTTCGAATCAAAGCAAAACTTACCATTTCATGACATCGCCAACATTCATTCCTCAAATTAATAATTCGACAGAAATCCCCCTTGCCTTTCTTATAGCAATCGCAAAAACACACCCAATTCATCACTGTCACCAAATGGCCATTCATTAAATGCTGCGCCCCATAAGATGACTCCATCAGCGACACACACTCATTTCCAAAAGGTGCAGACTATGAAAAAGCTAATCACTAACGCGAACGTATTTAACGGTGTTGAGAGCAACTTAATCGAGAACGTATCGATCCTCATCGAAGATAACTTGATCACTCAGATTGGAGAGATTGACCCAACGATTGCCGATGAAACGATTGATGCTCAAGGTGGCACGGTCATGTCAGGCCTAATTGATGCGCACGTTCATATCACTTTATCTGCACCATTCAATGTCATTGATACCATGACGCGTGAAGAAGTGGCGATTCGCTCAGCAAAGATTTCTGAAGAGATGTTAATGCGTGGCTTTACCACCATTCGTGATGTAGCAGGTAGCACGCTTGGCCTTAAAAACCAGTATCGACAACGGCTATGCCACTGGCCCACGTATTCTGCCTTCAATGGCAGCTATCTCACAAACCTGTGGTCACTCCGATTACCGTCAAAACCAAGCACAAGAGCGTTTAGCAAACGGCCATGAAGACTCACCTATGAGGAAGCTTGGCGCAATGAAAGTGGCAGATGGTCGTTCAGAAGTCTTAAAAGCGGTTCGCGAACAGCTATTTATGGGCGCATCCCAAATCAAGATCATGGCGGGTGGTGGCGCATCTTCAACGTTTGATCCGCTAGACACATTGCAGTTCACATCTGAAGAGATGAAAGCTGCGGTTGATGCCGCTTCAGATTACGGCACTTATGTCGCTGCGCCGAGCCGCTGAAGCGGGCGTGATGTCATTCGAACATGCGACTATCATGGACGACGACATTGCCGAGATAATTAAAGAGAAAGGTATCTGGGTGATCCCGTCTTACTTTACCTCTTCATTGATTGCAGAGCGTAAGATCCCACTGCCAAACGAAGAGACATACCGCAAAACAGAGCGCGTGGGTAAAGCCATGTTCAAGTCGGCAGAATTGATTAAGAAATACGACATCCAGAACATCGATTTTGGCACTGACTGTGTAGGTGAAACCAACGTTCACGCGACACAATTGAATGAACTTGGTGCGATTGAGCAAGTATTCGATACCATCACCGCGCTTCGCATGGCGACATCAAACTGTGGTCGCTTGTTCGAAATGTCGACCTACCAACACCCATACCAAGAAGGCAAGTTAGGTCAGATCGTTGAAGGCGTGTATGCCGACTTATTGATCATCGATGGCAACCCACTGGAAAGAGTTGCTTGTGTGGCAAACACAGAGACACAAAAACTGATCATGAAAGACGGCAAGGTATATAAAAACACGCTTTAGTGTTCAATATACTCACTAAGTAATGAAACCTCTCAGGCAAGCAAGCGAACTTTATAGTCGTTTGCTTGCCTTTTTATTAAGCGCTGTTTTATTGCTACTATTAAACTCAGGTTATTGATTTATGGATAAATCGGGGTGGGATAAGGATGAAATTAGAATGAAGCTATTACTTACTGCACGCTTAATCAGCACAGTGCTATTACTCAGTTCACTGCTGTCAGGGTGCGGTAACTTTAGAAATCTATCTAATGAGATACAAGCCATCGACTCCATAACCAATCAATACATGGTTACCTTGAATCAACATGCCTCCGGTTCTGCCGTGGTGATTGAACAAATCAAAGACATTAACAAAGGCGAGGTTGATGGCTACGATGGCATCATAGACAGTGACAGTATTCACTTACATGTATCGAATAACATCCACTACCTACTTATCTTTGAAGATAAGAATCAAGACCTTACCCTACAAGCCGATGAAGCTTTCAGTGTAATCAACCTACGTGATCACCAAGACAGATCAACAATAGAAGTCTCACTAACGGTTAATGAGAGTGAAGCCCCAAGAGCGTTTGTTGATCGTTCACTACCTTCACTGTTAAAAATCGAATTGGATTTGATCGACATAGGCACAGTCGTGAGCTTGGAAGCTCCACCTTTTGACAGAAAAAATGGCAAACTCGGCATGTGGCAGCCGCTGACCTTTTTGCTCGAAGATAACGCTGGGCTCTACTTTCTGTCAGAGTTCGACCCAAACAAAATCCCGATCTTGTTTGTGCATGGCATCAACGCCACTGCGTTAGATTTTGCCCCACTGATTGAAAAAGTCGACCAATCTAAATATCAGATCTGGGTCTTTAACTATCCTTCAGGCTTGTCTCTGGCTTTGAACTCCAAAGGCCTGAATAACCTCATGCACACGGTGTTAACGGAATACAAAATCCAACAATTACATGTTGTGGCACATAGTATGGGAGGGCTTGTCGCCACCAACAGTCTTCGCTAGTGCCGTATTGGGCAGCTATGCGATTTTGTAAGCAGCGTAGCCACCATATCTTCGCCGTTTAGTGGTGTCGAGTCTGCTAAACAAGGGGTCGAGTACTCTCCCGTAGTAATGCCGGCATGGGTTGATTTAAATCCAGACGGGAAATTTATCGCTGACTTATTAATTGACAGCAGTAAGATTCACATTCCCCACTTTTTAGCCTTTGGTTATAACTCGGGCGACCTATTTAATACCAACAGCAACGATAGTGTGATCAATTTATCAAGCCAATTGTCGCGCCCAGCCCAACTCCACGCGTCACAAATCCTCGGCTACAACGAAACCCATTTGAGCATCTTAGATAACGATGACCTTTTTGAAGACCTGTCCGAGTTTTGGTTAAGAGCTGAAGAAGCACATTGATTTATGATTCGGTGCACTAGGCGGCGTAGGTAAATCAGATATTAAAATTGGAACGCTTAGGCATTCCAATCTTTTGGGTGAAGCGTAATGTTTTTCTGAATTGAGAGCATTGATATCCTGTGCGTTCGGGCTGATTTCGAACACCCACCCCCTCTAACTCCCCCTCCAATTAAGTTTATCCCCCCTCTAGATTGACGACCGAGGGGGAGAACCTTCTTTAGCGCTGAATGTGTAACTGCACATGTAACGATCTGTATTCAGTTCCTCCCCTTTCTACGAACCACAATGGGTTGTAGATACTGATTAAGGGGAGGCTAGGAGGGGATTTTTAGTAGGACTAACACGGATTTGCCCCAAAACCGTTTAGAGTAAAAGGTCATTCATATACTGTTAGTACTTACTTTCCCTACTAAATCTTATGCGACAGTACTTATTGTTAGAATACCAAATTTATATTTATTCTGGCTCTCTTAAGAACTATGGTTCACTGTTACCCTTATCAATGTCAGCACATAAAGAAGAATCTTGCTCGCACAGTTCTATGCTTTTTTGGGAACGTTGCTTGAGCACTTCTACAACCTCTTTGTTGCCGAACTTATCGCTAATATCACGGTATGTGGTGTAGGCATAATAACTTCCGCCAGTAGCCAAAACGCAGACTCCAACGGTTAAGAATTGAGCTATCTTTCGCCTTGTGTCGGGGGGGAGCTTTTGAATAAAATCTGGCTCTTTTGTGGGTGGCGTTATTCGGTCGCCATCATCTAATTCCACAAAAAAATCGTGCTCAAGTGCAATTGAAACCAGTTGGGGATACTTATCTACCTGAGGCAATTGACTGTCATCATCGTCTTTCCATTTACTTATTTGAGAAGAGCTTACTCCAACTTCATCGGCGAAAGACTGTTGAGTTTCGTACATTTTAATAAGTTTAGGTAGGAATTGAGGTGCATTTACTATTTTTCTACGGTCTGTCATGTTTTTCTAACCAAATGAAAATTAAGGCTTTCCTTATTTTTACTAACCTTTCCAACTGTTTACTATTATATGTGCACTGGCATAAATATAGTGTGAGCGAGCCCAAACGATAAGGAGTTAGTGAATATGAATCGAGCTTTAAGAGTTGACCCAAAAGTCATTACTGAGTCATTGGCAAAAGGGTTAGTTGGTAGACTTTCCAGAGAATGCGAACAAAACAAAGATCATCTATTAAACATACTTGCCAGTGCTAAAGGCATAAAGAATTTACAGAAAAAGTGTATGAAGTTCATTGGTGATGGCAAGGCAGTGTCAGGCATCTATTTAGGGGATAAGTCGCACATAGCAATGCAGGCATTCTTTGACCCGATGACGCAAAAGTTTGGTGGGGGCTATGTAACTAAGCTTAATGGAAAATACTCTTTTTACGCTTCAGATCTACGTTTTAGCAAACATTCGATAGAGCGATTAATTGAAAGGATGAAACCAGAACACCCTCATGTATGCTTGGCCCATGCTATTAATGCGCAGATAGAGTGCAGATTTCGAAATGAACAACAATCCTGTATCAACTTAGATCAAGTCTACCACAACCCCCATGACGGGGTAGACGTGGCACTACCGTATGTACAGGGCGGTAATTTGCTGGGAATGTGGTTTGCAGCGAGCATTGGTGACAGTACCGCTTCTACAGCAAAGTCTCTTACGGCAAAGACGTTTGTTGATTGTTCACTATTGAGAACAGAACAATACCGTGCTTGTATAGAAGTTTACGATCATCAAATGAACAGTAAGGAAGAAGGGCTTACCCATAGTCATATCCCTCTTTGGAAATAATAGCGACATCGTCAACTGATCTGCAACTGCAAAACTGGACACTGCACCAAGCGAATTTCCCATACTTGAAAAAGCAATTAAGTTTTTAGAAACAGATAATAGTGAGCACTGGATTTAAGATGTCCATATTGCATTTCGACAGTATTTTGAAAACCAACTACCTACAAAGGAAACTATTGAAAAATCTAAATTATAACAGTACGTTACGCTAACGCATCTCAAGAGAGTAAGGAGTTTACTATGACAAAAAAAGCGTTAAAATTGGAAAATAATTATTATATCAATATGGATACGGTGACTGAATTCTCTATTGAAGGTCAATGCCTGAGTATTACTACGACAGCTCACCCGGAGATTGGAAGGTACGTTGTTGCCCTTCAAGGTTCACAAGACGCTTCATATGCTCGTTTTACAGTTCCAATTAATGAGTTGCACCGAATAAAAAGGGAGCTAGGGGAATACATGGGGGTAGATCTAAATTCAGAAGCTTCCTAAAAAGGAAGTATGCTGTTGATCTTTGGCATAACAAGCTGCAGAGGGAAGACTTGTGTTGTGGGTGACTGATGTCGACCTATCGACTAAAAGCTTTGCTATACCTCAGGTAATCCGGTAACTACTAATTTAGTGATATCTATAAAACGTTTTTGTCCAAATCCCATTTAGACGCCCAATAATTAAAAAAGGGATTGGTATTTCTACCAATCCCCTCCAAACTCTCTTTCTACTTACAAGCTCTCAATTGCCTTTTGAACCGCAGGGCCAATCTGGCGCTTACGCGAAGTGACGCCTTCTAACGTCAGCATGTCGCTTGTTGGTTCAGCGTTGAAAGCCGACTTGATGACTTGATAGTCGCTTTCATCCACCCACAATAGGTTAGCTTCTTTGTTCTTCGTGTCTGTGATGGAGAAGAACAGATGATCTAAGCCGTTCTCTTCTTTGTAAGTCTTCATTGCTGCTAGAAGATCGTCTTTACGCTCAATCAGTTGTTGAGCCGTTAGCGTTTCAGCCACACCGATACCCACCTGTTTGCCACCGTATTTAAAGTTTTTGTAATCCAGCGTCAGAATGGTTTCAGAAGAAAGATGACTGAGATCCGACTTAGCAATCAGCATCTGTTGGCCGAAATCTTCGATATCTGAAATACCTGCAACTTTTGCAAGTTTCTCTGCGTACTCACGATCATGCTCAGTCGTGGTCGATGATTGGAATACCACAGTATCAGAAAGGATTGCGCCTAAACCGACACAAGCAAGATGCTTAGGTCGTGTCACATCCAGCTTTTCAGCGTTGTCAGCCAAAATAGTTGCAGCCGAGCCCCAGCCTCGAATGTCCATCTCGACAATTTGTGGTGTGTTAATCGGTGAGCCACCAATTGCGTGATGATCAACCACAGCAACAATCGATGCTTGATCAATGGTTGGCGCTAGCTGAGTGACTTGATTGAAATCCACCAGCCCCACTCGATATGAAGAGTAATCTGTCTCTACGCGTGGAGATTCAGCATTACAGTAGTTCAAGATGAAGGTGGATTCTGGATTGATAGGCTCTGGTACTGTCGCTGTACCACCATAGATATGAGCCGCGAGCATCGCAGACATAACCGTGTCGCTGTCTGGGCTTAGGTGCCCTGTCCATACGAGATCTTCACTGTTTTCATTGGCAGATTGTTGAAGACTGAAAGCATAGCTTGCTGAGCTAAAAGACATAATTACGGCTGCAACGACAGGGGTTAGCTTCACGGGTATTTCCTTATTTAAATGCGATATAGAAGCCCATAAGCTAAACACCAAAAATTTCAGAACCGTGTAACTAATATTTCAGTTTTACTTCAGTAAGTAACTAAATGTAATTGCCCTTAGGCTTTCACTGTTAATCACACCAAAGCTCAACTTGGATTAGGTTAGCTTTTCATTATTTCACAATGAATTTCAATGAACCCTAATGATAAGAAAGCTAAGACACTGATTTATTGACCACATTACATCATCAACCCACATACTGAAAATAAGATAATCTTATTAAAAATGGATTATCGAAAGGCACAAAAAAGGCTGCAAAAGCAGCCTTATCGAGTAAGCATAAATATGCTATTCAATCATCGAGATCGAGGTTTTTTTCCTCCCCTTCCCGTTGCTGGTAAGGGAGCGGAGATGTACACCAAGGGGAGGTTAGGAGGGGATTCTAGTGTTTGTATCGAAAGGTGTTGCTGTCATCAATAATCTCAATTTTGACTTTTACTACGCCTTTCTTAACGTCACCAATTTGAGAAAATGCTTTGTGGGAAAGGTCAATCACTCGGCCTTTTACGTAAGGGCCTCTATCGTTAATTTTGACATCGACTGACTTGTTATTGGCTGTATTGGTCACTCTCACGATAGTCCCAAATGGCAAGGTTTTGTGAGCGGCTGTATAGGCGTTTTTATTATACGTTTCACCACTTGCCGTCAGTTTTCCATGGAATTTATCGCCATACCAAGAAGCCACTCCCACAAGCGCATGTGAATTGGCATAGCCCTTTGTTTTTGAAGTATCGACGGCCGCATGTGACGAGCATCCGGCAAGCAAAGTAATAAGAAAAGCGGCAAAGATAAGGTTTAGTTTTTTCATGCTATTTCAGTAGATCTTCTTCATGTAATGTTTATCTATTTTCATTGTAGTGCGGTTCAGCAGTATTGAACTGAGTATTATGAGTTCTCAGCGAAGGCTATCACTAGTGTGATTCCGCAATGTTTTCATGAAGCACGCTCGCTTCAGTCATATTCATGAAAGGTTTTATCTTCAAAACGTCAACTTTAACAACGTCTTAAATCTGTATATTTCTTAATCACTTCATGTAGATAAGTCACTCAGCCAAACATCCAAATACAAAAAAGGATTGGTATCTCTACCAATCCTCTCTATGGGATGTTTCGTTTTTCTGCCTATGGTAGGTAGATAACGCAATTGTCCGTAATCAGTCACCTACGCTTCTTCTCGGCTGTATAAGTTACGCTTTACTGGTATGTACAACGTTCGAAATCGGCTTGGCTTTAGTTTCAGGCACCAAAGACATTAACCCGGTAATCACAAGCGCGGTAATACCAGACATGGTTACAGGTGACCCAAATATGCTTTGCGCTAGCTTGGGTGCTTCTTTCAATAAGTCAGGCACTAGCATTACTCCAAGTCCTAAACCTAATGAGATGGCAATCGTCATGATTCTGCGGCGATCCAGCTTTTCATTTGCAATAATCTTGATGCCCGCTGCGGCAACTGTACCGAACATCACCAATGTCGCCCCGCCCAATACTGGCTTTGGAATCGTCATTAATACCGCGCCTAAGATGGGAAATAGCCCTAACAGAAAAAGAATCGCGGCAATGAAGTAGCCAATGTAGCGGCTCGCGACTCCGGTAAAATGAATCACACCATTGTTCTGGCTGAAGGTCGTATTTGGAAAAGTATTGAATACCGCTGCGATAAGCGAGTTCACGCCGTCACCTAGCACGCCAGCTTTGAGTCGATTGATATATTTCGGCCCCTTAACCGGCTGCCCTGAGAACATGCTGTTGGCGGTAAGATCCCCCGTCGTTTCAATAACAGTAATCAAGTAGATAAACGCAATAGGTAGGAAGGCTTGCCAATCAAAAGCGAAGCCATATTTAAATGGGACAGGAATACTCAATAGCGGTTGAGAAGCAAAAGAAACCATAGACGCTTTGCCCATCAAAATGGCAACGCCCCAGCCAACTACCAACCCAACTAAAATCGACGACAACCTAACCATATTATTGTTGCTCAGGTTAAGCGCGACTATGGTTCCGAGGACGATGGCACCCAACATCAGATTGCTTCCAGAGCCAAAATCTTCTGCGCCAACGCCACCAGCAATATCTGTGACGCCAACTTTAATCAAAGAGATACCAATCGTGGTGATAACGATTCCGGTTACAACTGGGGTGATCACCACTTTCAACTTTTCGATAAAACGCGATAGGACAATTTCGACAAACGCACCGAAGAAACAAACGCCAAAAATGGTGGCGAGCATTTCATCCGGCCCACCGCCATTCGCTTTAACAAGGAAGCCCGCACCTAATACAGATCCCAAGAACGCAAAGCTGGTTCCTTGGACACAGATCATCCCTGCGCCAACTGGCCCTATTTTTCTGGCTTGTATAAAGGTACCTACCCCAGACACCATTAATGCCATGCTGATCAGATAAGGAGTGTGTTCACCTAACCCTAAAACGCCACCGATAATAAGCGTGGGGGTGATAATGCCAACAAAACTGGCTAATACATGCTGCAGCGCCGCGTAACTGGCTGCTTTAACTGATGGTCGGTCATCCAATCCGTAGATCAATTCACTGTTCTGTTCCATGTGACTTCCTTTATGTATTTTTTATTGTATACAATTTACATAAAGACAATAGAGCAACATATATGCCAATGGTTTAACATCATACTTATCAATCAGTTAAGTTTCATCTTTAGCTAGTGCTGCACTATAGAGCAACACTGTCGGTTTGTTTTAGTGCAACGAAGAGCACAAAGCACTCATTTGACTTGGTTTATCCGTAACCTTCCACTCAATATCGCAGGCACAAAAAAAAGATTGGTATCTCTACCAATCCTCTTTAGGGGGTGTTTCGGTTCTTCTACCTTATGACAGGTAGGTAGCGCCTATTACTCGTAATCAGTCGCGTACGTATCTTCGTATGTGTGCGAGTAGAATTCGAATAGGTTGCCAAACGGGTCTTCTAGGTAAACCATTTGCGCTTGTTTTAGTTCGTCTTCTGGGTGGTAGCGCATGATGTCCATACGAACTTTACCGCCAAATTCTTCAACGCGTTTAATCGCTGAATGAAATTGCTCTTTTGGAAGCTGTAGACAGAAGTGGAAGATGCCTAGGCGAGAGAAATCAACCTTATGACGATCTTCACGGTCAACCATTTCGAACATCTCAACACCGATACCATCTGATGTGACTAGGTGTGCAATGTTGAAGCCTTTGAAGCCTTCACCAAAAACTGCGATACACATACGGCCGATTGCCGATTCGCGCTCTTCCATCACTTTAGTGTTGTTCATTACGATTCTTAGACCTAGCGCTTTCGTGTAAAACTCGACTGCTTTGTCCATGTCGCCAACCATGATGCCTACGTGATTCATTTTCATAACTTGCTCCAAATTCGTTTTAAATTCTGTGCTTTTCAAAGTCTAGCTTCGATGTTTCGTTTCGATGGAGAGAGTATATGGAGATATGACGATTAACTTAAATTATCATAATTTATATTAATGATAACATTTTGTTATTTACGGTTTGGTATAACAACTCCACTTATCTAAAGAAACCATACCGAACCCTACCTACATAGACACATAGACACATAGACACATAGACACATAGATACATAGATACACACACCAATAGAGATAAGCCCAATGTAGAGAACAACCTAAAGAGCATAGCTACTTAAATTGGGAGTTGTTGATGTTTGATGGCTTTTGTTAATCGTTTTTGTTGATAGCTTTTACCGATAGTCCTTTCCTTTCAAAGATAGGATTCGCCTATTGAATCTATAGAAATGTCCGATTTCACTAATTTCCGGTGCGAATGCAATATAGCTCCATCGACGCGGGATAGCGTTAAACACTACAAATTAGAAAGAGAGTCGAATCATGATCAACACAGAAATCAAACCATTCAACGCAACAGCATTCAAAAACGGCGAATTCGTAGAAATCACTGAGCAAGACGTTAAAGGCAAGTGGGCTGTATTCTTCTTCTACCCAGCAGACTTCACGTTTGTATGTCCAACTGAGCTAGTTGACCTACAAGACAAATACGCAGAGCTTCAATCTCGTGGCGTAGAAGTTTTCTCAGTATCAACTGACACGCACTTCTCTCACAAAGCATGGCACGATACTTCTGACAAAATCGGTACTATCGAATACTTCATGGTAGGCGACCAAACAGGCAACATCACAAATAACTTCAACGTTATGCGTGAAGGTCAGGGCCTTGCAGACCGTGCAACGTTCCTAATCGACCCTGAAGGCGTTATCCAAGCAATGGAAATCACAGCTGAAGGCATCGGACGTGACGCTGAAGACCTACTACGCAAGGTTAAAGCAGCGCAATACGTAGCCGCTCACCCAGGTGAAGTTTGCCCAGCTAAATGGAAAGAAGGCGAAGAGACTCTAGCGCCATCTCTAGACCTAGTAGGCAAGATTTAATCTAAGCCTAGTTCAAACAAGAACAGCTAGAAAGAACAAGTAAAACAGAACAGTTAAACGGTTCTACAGGCGCGCTTCGGCCCCCCTCCTAAAGGGCAGTTGCGCGCCACCCTTTCAAAACATCAACACCACAATATTTGCCGACTTGCGCCCCCTTTTTATTTTCCTTTTTCAGCAAGAAGGTATTGGTCAATACCAAGACACAGAATTTAAGAGCAGGCACGATTATGTTAGATCAAGCAATGAAGCAGCAGCTAAAAGCATACCTAGAAAACCTAAAAACCAATGTTCAGTTAGTACTGAGCCTTGATAGCAGCGATACCGCGAACAAACTTCAAGATCTGGCGAATGATATCGCCTCTCTCACCGACAAAATTGAAGTAATTCGAGATGATAACGCAAGTGCTCGCCGCCCTATCATGCAGGTAGTGAACCAAGAGAAAGGCACTGCGATCGGTTTCGCCGGTTTACCTATGGGTCACGAATTCACATCACTGGTACTTGCACTGCTTCATAGTGGTGGTCACCCTATCAAGCTTGAAGCGGACGTAATCGAGCAAATTCAAGAACTCGATCAAGAGCTTAATGTAGAGATTTTCATCTCACTATCGTGCCAAAACTGTCCAGAAGTGGTTCAGGCATTCAACATGATGTCGGCGATCAATCCTCTAATTAAGACAACTATGATTGATGGCGCAGCATTCCAAGACGAAGTGAAGTCTCGCGACATCATGGCAGTTCCAAGCGTGTTTATTAACGGTGAGCTATTTGGTCAAGGACGTATGTCTCTGGCAGAAATCCTCAACAAAGTCGATTCAGGCGCAGCAGAAAAGAAAGCGGCCAACCTAAACGAACAAGCACCGTTTGATGTATTGGTTGTCGGTGGTGGCCCTGCGGGATCTTCAGCGGCTATCTACGCAGCACGTAAAGGCATTCGTACCGGTGTGGTTGCAGACCGATTCGGTGGCCAAGTGATGGATACGATGGCGATTGAGAACTTTATCTCCGTGAAAGCGACGACAGGTCCTAAGCTAGTCGCTAGCCTTGAAGAGCACGTAAAAGAGTACGGTGTTGAGATAATGACTGAGCAGCGCGCTGCGAACATCATCGCAGCCGAAGACACAGAAGACGGTTACATCCACGTTGAGCTAGAGAGCGGCGCAACATTACGATCTCGCACGGTTATCACAAGTACTGGTGCTCGCTGGCGTGAAATGAACGTTCCGGGTGAGCAAGACTACCGCAACAAAGGCGTCGCTTACTGCCCACACTGTGACGGCCCTTTATTCAAAGGTAAGAAAACAGCGGTTATTGGTGGTGGTAACTCAGGCATTGAAGCGGCAATTGATTTAGCGGGTATCGTTGAACACGTAACCGTACTTGAATTTGCAGACACACTACGTGCAGACCAAGTGCTTATCGACAAAGCGAACGCAACACCAAACATCAAAATCATCAAGATGGCGCAAACAACGCAAGTGATTGGTGATGGCAACCGTGTAACCGGTCTGGAATACAAAGACCGCAACACCGACGAACTAAAACAGATCGAACTTGCGGGTATCTTTGTTCAAATCGGCCTAATGCCAAACAGCGAATGGTTGAAGGGTTCAAAAGTTGAGCTGTCACCACGCGGTGAAATTGAAATTAACGCTCATGGCGCAACATCAATGAAAGGTGTGTTCGCAGCGGGTGACGTAACAACCGTACCTTACAAACAGATCATCATTGCGATGGGTGAAGGTGCAAAAGCGAGTTTAGGCGCATTTGACCACCTAATCCGTAACTCAGCTCCAGTTAAAGAGGCTGAAACGGCTTAAGCTTTAAACTGAAAGCTTCTAGGCTTAAAAGCTTTTAACTCAAGATTCCTTAAAAATTTGTTAGCTTAATACTTTATTGTTAACGACTTAGTCGATTTTTAGACACCACTCCTATGGATTTAGGAGTGGTTTTTTTTATTTGTAGAGACGCTTTATGCTGGTTGATAAAGCATAAAGGCAACCACCATCGCTAAGCTTCCACCCAAACAACGGTTCACAAACATCATCTGTTTTGGTGATTGCAGTAATTTTTTCAGCATGGTGCCGCAATACGCCCACACCAACATGCACGGCACACCAGTAATCACCATACCCGCGATAATGGTCACTACTTGAATCAAGTAATCTGCATTCGGAGTAATGAACTGTGAAAACACGGTCAATGACGCTATCCAACCTTTAGGGTTTAAAACCTGCACCAGCACACCTGACATAAAACCTGAACGTTTATCTGTGGTGCTTTCTTCGATTTGCATGTTCGCAATCGACCACGCCATGAACAGCAAATAAGCCGCACCCGCGTATTTCAAAATGTTGTATAGCTCTGGGTAAAGGGTAAATAGGCTCACCAAACCGACACTGGAACCCGCCAGTACGATGATGATGCCAACAGCGTTCCCAGAGATAAAAGGTAAAGTCGCAGCAAATCCATAACGACTTGAAATCCCAAGTAATGCGATATTGCCTGCCCCAGGGGTAATTGCAATTGATGTTGAAAATAGCAAGAACGCCAGCATTAATTGAGAGCTCATTTCCTCTCACTCCTAATAAGTAAAGTATTTATAGGAAGAGAGTTTACAGATTCGACTAGGAATTAAATTGCTATATAGGCTAATATTAATGCAAATTTGAGCAATACTTTTCTAAAAAAGCCATGAAACAGAAAGAATCCACCAAAGAAGTATTAGATGACACAGATATCGCCATCTTAGAACATATCCAACAAGACGGACGCATGAGCAACAGTAAGCTCGCAGAGAAAGTGAACCTCAGTGAAACCCCATGTTGGCGCCGCTGGAAGCGTATGGAAGAAACTGGCTACATCGATGGTTACGCCGCTAAGCTGAATCGTAAAAAGTTAGGTTTTCATGTTGCAGGCTTTACGCTAGTGACACTGGGCAACCACGAGGTTGAAAACACGGAACCGTTTGAAGAGTTTGTCGAAGTAACCGATTGGATTCCTATGTGTCACTGCATTGCAGGTGGTGCCGACTATATGATTCAAGTGCTAGCGAAAGATTTAGAAGAGTACTTTGAGCGTATTAGCTCGATCAGACGAGTAAAAGGCGTGAGTGCGATTCAGTCGAATATCTCGGTTAAAGAGTTGAAAAACAGCTATAAGTTGCCTCTTGGGGACTAGTTCACTTCTCCTGACAGCCCTTTTCTTTAAGCAAAATAAAAGCCCAGCTCCCTAAATTCCTAAAACTTAGGGGCTGGGCTTTGTTATTTTGAAACAGATATCGTTTATTTACGCTTGCTATTCACAAGGGTGAGCTAAATGAATCAGCGCCAAACCACCTAGAGACGTTTCACGATACTTCTTATTCATGTCTTTACCCGTCTGATACATAGTGGCGATCACTTTGTCCAATGAAATCAGGCTTTTGCTGTTACGTTTGAGTGCCATTCGCGAAGCATTAATCGCTTTCATCGAGCCCATCGCATTTCGTTCAATACATGGCACTTGTACCAAGCCACCAATCGGGTCACATGTCATACCTAGCGAATGTTCCATCGCGATTTCGGCCGCAATACAGATCTGTTCATTGCTGCCACCACGTAATGCCGTTAAACCCGCTGCCGCCATAGAAGACGACACGCCCACTTCACCTTGGCACCCTACTTCCGCACCAGAAATGGAAGCGTTGGTTTTGTACAAAATACCAATCGCACCCGATACGGCTAAGAAGTCTTTTAACTGCTTGGTATCCAACTCTTTAATGAAGCGATGGTAATACATCAATACGGCTGGAATCACGCCCGCAGCACCATTAGTGGGTGATGTCACCACTTGGCCACCAGCCGCATTTTCTTCACTCACCGCAAAGGCGAACAAGTTAATCCAATCCATGATTTCCATTGGATCGTTTTCAACGGCCGCATTCGCTTCAAGCTTCTTCAACAAGTTCGGTGCACGGCGAGTGACGTTCAAACCTCCATCAAGAATGCCTTCGGTTTCAAATCCGCGTTCCATGCAGCGAGTCATTACTCGCCAGATTTGATCGGCCTTTTCTGAGATAACATCATCGCCTTGGAAAGCCGCTTCATTTTTCAGAATCATGCCACCCAAGCTCATGCCGCTGTCTTCTGCTTTTCTCAGCATTTCATCGGCATTTTTGAATGGGAGCGGGACTTCGACCGATTGGGTTTTCGTGCCATTTTTCAGTTCATCCGCGGTTGCGATAAAACCGCCGCCAATCGAATAGTAAGTTTCATCAACAATTATGCTTCCGCTTTGGTCAAACGCGGTAATCATCATGCCGTTTTCATGCAAAGGCAGATTGTCTTCATGAAATAGCATGTCGGTTTGGTAGCTAAAGCCAATGGTGTGATGGCCACTCAGCTGCATTTCACCACTGTCGATAGCAAGACGCATCGCTTCATTAGCGCTGGTGATTTTAATGGTGTCTGGCTTATTGCCGAGCAAACCCAAGATAGTTGCTCTGTCGGTATGGTGCCCTATTCCGGTTAACGATAACGAACCATATAAATCCACCTGAACACGCGTCACTTCTGCGATTCTATCAGCGATTAATTGTGTGAAATGAAAACCCGCAATCATTGGGCCGTTGGTGTGAGAGCTCGATGGCCCTACACCAATTTTGTAGATATCAAAGATCGATAACATAGATATACCAGTAAAAAATCGGTCAATTAAGAAAGAGCGGCATAAAGCCAATCAGGGATAACAGTACAAGCAGCAATCGTCACAACAGCGAACACCAACAAGCCGTAATGACTCGCGGTAGGCTTTGCAAACAAATGCTTTTGCTTGGCTATAAATTCGTTTTGTTGCTCCGTCACTTCTCCCCAGAAGCGGCTCACAACAACACCTAACAGTAAGAAAACCACAGTGCCAATCAAGGCAAACCAAGGCCAAGAGATGCCACTGTATTTAGCAATGAACACCACAGCTACACTGCCAATACTGCCTGCAATCACCCCTTTCTCATTTGCCTTTTTAAAGAACAAACCAAGGATGAAAGAGCCAAGGCGAATACCAACAAAAATGGATGTCAGGCTGGCAATCGTCTTAAGCACAGATTCGTTAGAAACCGCCATCAAAGCCGGTACTACAACTGAAGCCGCAGCAACCAAGCTCATCTTTCTTGCCACCGATTCATAATGTGCATCGGAAGCTTTCTTACGGAAAAAGCGCTTATAGAAATCGAACGTTGCGACTGTCGCCATTGAGTTATAAGTAGAATCCAGTGTCGACATTGCCGCCGCCGACAGTGCGGAAATCACCAAACCAACAATGATTGGGTTGGTATGATTAAACACAAAATCGAGAATCACTTCATTGCTGTTTTCAAAGCTTTGGTCTTGATAAAAGACACTCAGAAGAACGCCCATTACAGAGAAAAACAGGTAAATAAAGAACGCGCCGTAACCACAAAGCAACATCGATTTCTGTGCAGTTTTAACGTTCTTAGTCGCCAATGTTCTTTGAATAATCAGTTGGTTAGTGCCATACACACTTAGATGTAAGAAGCTCACGGCAACCACACCCGCCCACAATGTAGTATCAACTCCCAAGTCGAAATCGAGATTGATGATGTTTAGATGTTCAGGAGACAGCACCTCACCTGCATCAATCTTCATCAGCAATAAAGCAAAGATCGCAATGCTGCCGATGATCAGCACCGCCGACTGCAACATGTCTGTCCATATAACGGTTGAGATACCCCCCGCATAAGTATACAAAGCGGTAAACAAACTGATGTAGATGATCGCCTCGGAGATACTCACCGGCAACACTTGCACCAAGATCAGTGCAACTGCATACAAAATTACCCCAGCCGAAATACACTGAACCACAATAAACACGATAGAGTTGATCGTGCGAGCAACAACGCCAAAGCGGTGCTCTAGGTATTCATAAATCGAAGTCAGGCCGAGTTTGTAAAACACCGGGACAAAGAAAACCACAGCGAAAAAGATCACTATTGGGTAATTCAAATGGACGCTCATCGCTTCCATGCCTGAGCTATAAACCCAGCCTGGCATGCCCACGAACGTCATTGCGCTGATGTAGGTGGCAAGAATCGACACACCTGCCGTAAACCAACCAAATTGTTTTCCGCCCGTTGAGAAATCGCCACCAACGCTATAACGCTTGTTCACTAAGTAACTGATAAATAGAGTAGTTAGTACATAAAGAGCAATAACCACAAAACTTGAGTACGTAACCATTTTTAGATTCCGTTTATTATATTTCGCAATTCATTCGCCGCCAATAGTACTCAAAAATGGATATTTTCCCTCAAAAACCCACAATAAGTGTGAGTATTGTCACTAAGATAGATGATTAAACACTCTAAATGGCCAAAAAGTCCCAAAACAACGATCTAATGAGATCAAGATCACTAAAATGCATAAAATGGGTACGCACTCATTTTAAAATTGACTTTGATCACGGATCTAATAACCACAAAAATTCTATTATCTCTCCCGAAATGAAGATGGTGTGGTGATATTCAATAAACGCCACACAATAATCGAAACTAAAAACACCCTATAAAAAATAAAGGTTTATCGGTCATGACTACTAAAAAACACATGAGCGAAGTTCCTATGATTCAAAGGGTAGCTGCTTATCTTGCAATTCTAGTTGGCTACTTTTTCTATTGTTATAACTTTGTAATTATTGACTACGTACGCCCATACATCGTTGATGCGTATGATGGTATTAACTTGGCGGATACCGCTCAGTTCTATACATGGCAGTCGGTTGGTGCACTTATTGGTGCTCTGAGCTGTGCATGGGTGGCATCAAACTTTGGTAAGAAATCGACTCTTATTGTCATCACTGCACTGAACGGTGGCGCAACCATCATCAACATGATGTTTACTGACTACGCGATGTGGGCAGCAATGCGTTTCATCATCGGTATTTCTTTAGGTGGCTACTTCACCGTAGCAGTAAGCCTAATGATCGGCCTCTTCACACCAAGCGTTCGCGGTAAGTTAACCGCATTCGCTTCGTCTATGTTCTCGGTTGCTCTAATGGCAATGGGTGCGTACGCGGCGTTCATTTCTAGCGTTGATGCACCTTGGCAGAGCCTAATGTGGGTGGGTGGTATTCCTCCTCTAGTTGCTGCAGCACTGATGATCTTCATCCTACCTAGCGACAAGAAAGTGATCGCTTACGGTGAAGAAGATCAAGCCGCAGCTGAAGCATCGAATAAACCAGCGAAGAAAGGTTCTTGGGGTGAAATGCTAAGCGCGCCTTACCGCAAGTTAACCATTACTTGTCTACTACTGGCTGGCCTTAACTTCTATGGCTACCAATTCTTCTCTGGCTTCGTGACAACGTACCTGAAAGAAGTTCGCCAATTTGACGGTTCAACTATCGGCATCATCTTCTCTATCTCAGCATTCGGTTCTCTATTCGGTGCTTGGGTATGGGGTGCAATCGCCGACAAATACGGCCGTAAAGTGAACGCGTTTGGTTTCATCCTTGCGGGTGTCATGGCTTCAGTATTCTTCGTAGCACCAAGCGACGTGATGATCGGCAGCCTAAACATGCTGGCTATCCTAGGCCTTATCTACAACTTCGGTCTGTCTGCTTCTGCGGTATGGGGTGGCTACTTCTCTGAGTTGTTCCCAGCTCACCTACGTAGCTTCGGTGCAGCTCTGTTCCACGGTGGTCGTATCATCGGCATGTGGGCACCAATGGTGTTGGTATTCATCCAAGAGCGCAGCGACCTTGCGACAGCAATGTGGGGCTCACCAATCGTATGGATTCTAGCTGGTCTACTGTGGCTATCTCTACCCGAAACATTGAAAGGCGGCATTTTCGACAAGAGCAAAAAAGCGGAAACAGCAAAAGCTTAATTCGACACTCATACGCTGAAGTTCAAATACGAAAAATTTAAAGCCGGCTGATAAATCAGCCGGTAACAAAATCCAAATCGAGTCCTGTTCCGAATGTTGACTCGACAACACAAAGAGAAATTATTATGTCTAAATATCAAGAAGCGAAACGCATTGTTCGTGAATACTTCGATGCAATGGAAAACGCAACTCACGAGAACGTTGCTGAAGTTTTAAAAGCACACACTTCTGAAGATTACTTGTGGCGCGGTGTTTACCCATTCCGTGAGCAAGAAGGCGCACAAGCAGCAGCTGACGTATTCTGGGCACCAATGATGAAGTCAATGACTCGCATGCAGCGTCGTCAAGACATCTTCATCGGTGGTAACAACGAAGTTAACCCAGATGAGATTTGGGTAATGAGCATGGGTCACTTCATGGGTCTATTCGACGCTGAATACCTAGGTATGCGCCCAACTGGCAAGATCATGAACGTTCGCTACGCAGAATTTAACTGTGTTGTTGATGGCAAAATCACTAAGACAGGCCTGTTTCTAGACCTACTAGGCATGATGGATCAAGCGGGTTGCTACCCACTTCCACCATCAACTGGTAAGCACTTCGTATACCCTGGCCCACGTAACCACGACGGTCTGCTATTCGAAGACGCGGCTCCAGAAGAAGGTGTTGCGACACTTGCTCTAGTAAACAAAATGGTTGATGACCTGTCTGCTCTTAACGACAGCGGCGCGATGGGTTGCCCACCAGAAGTACTAGCGAAGAGCTGGTCAAAAGACATGATTTGGTACGGTCCATGTGGTATCGGCGCGTCTTACACAATTCCTCGCTACCAACAGCAGCACCAACTGCCTTTCCGTAACAACCTGAAAGACAAGAAGTTCAACGGCCACGTTTGTCGCTTCGCTGAAGGTAACTTCTCTTGCTTCTTCGGTTGGCCAAACCTATCAAACACACCAACAGGTGGCTTCCTAGGTATGACTGGCGGTGAAGTCCGTGCAAACATGCAAGTGGTTGACGTGTACTACCGTGATGGTGACAAGCTGTCTGAAAACTGGGTTCTTATCGACCTTCCTTACTGGCTACAACAGCAAGGTCTAGACGTGTTCGAACGTACTTCAACCATCATGAACCCAACGCTTTAATCCAAACGCTTTAATCCAAAAGATTGAAACGAAACAGTGGCAACCTAAATAGGCATCTGATTTGGGTTGCTACGCTTACTGGGAGATCCTTCTCGCTCCTAGTAAGTGCTCCAACCAATTCATTATTGCTCCACTAATAATTGAATCCACTAGTACCTCATGGATGGGGTACACCCTGCCAAACCATTACCAATATAACGGGCTCGAAAGCACGGTGGCTTTCTGCGGCCTGAATAAAGAGAATAACAATGAATAAGTCGATTCTTTCAGCAGTGATCCTGACAGCACTTACCTCGGGTTCTGCTTTTGCTGCACACACTTTTACCAATGACGCGGGCG
This sequence comes from Vibrio sp. 10N.222.49.C9, assembly GCF_041474985.1. Taxonomy (NCBI): domain Bacteria; kingdom Pseudomonadati; phylum Pseudomonadota; class Gammaproteobacteria; order Vibrionales; family Vibrionaceae; genus Vibrio; species Vibrio sp. 10N.222.49.C9. Next base: position 172,815 of record NZ_JBFRVD010000003.1, read on the forward strand.
ATAGCCTAACACTAGATGGTCGTTTCGACGTTCGTTACCAAGATAAAGGTGGCGATCACAACGGCGAATGGAACAGCGGTAGTTCGCGTTTCGGCCTTAAGGGTCAAATGGGACTAGACAACGACTGGACTGGCTTTGGCCATGCCGAATGGGGTTATAACTCAGGCGCTAACGGCAATAACATTTACGACCGACTTCTATACGCAGGCGTTGAGCACGAGAAATACGGTAAGATTGCTGCCGGCACAAAACAATGGTCTACCTTCTACGACGTGGCTTGGTTTACCGATATGGGCCGGGTATTTGGTTCACGTGGTTCTGGTTACTACAACCTATCTGACTGGGGTATTGCTTCTGGTACAGGCCGTGCTGAAAACTCAATTACTTACCGCAACAACATCAATGACAACTGGAAATACGGCTTCACTTACCAAACCACTCGCGAAGATGTTGGCCTAGCAGACGGCTTAACAGCAACCCTGAAAAACGGTATGGGCGCATCAACGCTGTACACTATTATGGATGGCCTAACCATTGGTTTAGCTTACCACCAGAATGAGTTTGATGATGTCGATGCGGGCGTTCAAAACATCAAAGATGGCGATACACAACGCATTGGTCTATTAGGCGTTAACTATACCAATGATGGTCTATTCGTTGGTTTCACCTACAGCCAAGGTTCAAACTGGGAAACCACCAGCCAAGCTGAATTCTACGACCACCGTGGTGCTGAATTCTTCACCTACTACCACTTTGAAAATGGTCTACGTCCAACCTTTAACGTTAACTACTTAACGGGCACAGACGACAACGCAAATGGCTACAAGCGTCAGCTAATTATCCCTGGCCTTGAGTACCACTTTAAGAAGAACAAGTTCTTAGTGTGGACGGAATACCAGTTTGATAATGGCAACGACAAGTCTGTTGGTAACCATTACGAGAATAGCGATGATCAATTCGCGGCTGGTATTCGTTACTACTTCTAATGGCTAGTGACTTATGGCTTATGGCTTATGGCTTAGCAATATGTCACTCAATTTGTGGGTAAACTCGTAATCTAAAGCTCTGCTCTCACGCAGAGCTTTTTAGTCACTATCTCTGTAATCATACTTTTTTCCAACACAGAGAGTGGGTTATACCCAACATCAAATTCAAAATAGTCATTATTCCTTATTTTTCATATCATTCCTTGTTATTGCTTTATGAGTACGTACCTAATTATGGTATCCTGTGCGCAGTTAATTAGGTTCAAAAGTATGGTCTATGAACTCTCCAAAACACTCCACGGCGTCAAAGCCAACCGTTACTTCAAAAGATGTCGCTAAGCTCGCTGGCGTTTCTCAATCAACGGTATCTCGCGTATTTGTACCGGGCAGTTCGGTGTCTGAAAAGACCAAGCAGAAAGTGTTCGATGCAGCAAAATCGTTGAATTATCGTCCCAATGCCTTTGCCCGCAGTCTGACGACAAATGAATCCAAATTGATTGGCCTAGTTTTTCCTGACGCTGACTACCCTATCCACATGAAAACCCTACAGCTTATCTCCACTGAGCTACAAAAACAGGGTTACTCTGCGGTATTGATTCCTTGGCAAGTTGATGGAAACGATAACCACTCTATTCCTAATATCTTCCAATACCGAGTTGATGGCGTGATTGCCGCTTCTGCGACCTTTAATAAGTCGCTTTATGAAGAGTGTGAAGAGTTCGATATCCCGATCATTCAATATGCACGAGTGGTTGAAGGGACTAAGAGTAGCCATGTAGTGAGTGACAACTACGCCGCAGGCCAAGTTGCCGCTCAACACTTTCATAGCGTGGGAACGAAATCAGCAGTTTACCTGACAGGTAACGTACCAACCTACACCAACGGCGAGCGTGAATCGGGCTTTTGTTCAGAATTCGAAGACCTCACTGGCAAGCAAGCTCGTGTTATTGAAGCTGACTACGACTACCTTGATGCACTCGATACCATTCGAACCCTATTCTCAGAACCCACACATCCTCAAGCGATTTTCTGCGCGACAGATAACCTAGCGATGGCGGTAATGGATGTGGCGCGCTTAGAGTTCAACCTGCGTATTCCAGAAGATCTTCAAGTGATTGGTTTTGATGATATTCCGCAAACTCAGTGGTTGAACTACCAACTCACTACCTTCAAGCAAGATTTCAAACGCCTTGCGCGTGAGTCAGTGAAAATTATCGTTAGCCAGATTCAAGAGCAAGACACCAGCTTGGTTAAGTTGATGGTGCCTGTGAAGTTCATTGAACGAAACACCACGCTGAAATAGAACCAACGTTAAGACGCATTCCAATAAAAATCCCGCTCAGTGTGAGCGGGATTTTTTATGATATTTAACTAGTTACCCACACCGCCGGTTTTCTCTGCCGGAGATTCAGGCGTAACGGGAGGCCACTCTTCGAAGGTCGCCAAGTGTTGCTGAATAGCGGCTTGAGCAGGACCAAGCCCACATCTTCTGCCCCATCCACTTCAAGTACATACCTGATTCTTCAGTTGCTCGCTCGTATGGGTCACGACGTAAGTTGAACAGCAACGGAGCATTGAGTTCTTCTTTCGGGCCGCTCCAACCGTGATTCTGTACCACGAAGTGCGCTTTCCAATCCCCCACTCGAACCGCTTGTAGCTTATCTCGTTCGTAGTAATAAATTTCTTTACGATTCGACTCACCTTTTTCCGTCAGCATATCGACTTGGTTATAACCATCTAAGTGCGCTTTAAACCCATCGTGACCTTTCAGCATTTTCTCTTTCAGATCTGTTGGGCCACCCGCCGCTGCAATCAGTGTTGGTAACCAATCCATACCATCAAAGATGCCATTGCCTACACTGCCTGCTGGGATTTTACCCGGCCAACTCACCAATGCAGGAGCACGAACACCACCTTCCCATGTTGTGCCTTTCTCACCATGGAATGGTGTCATACCGCCATCTGGCCATGTCATGATTTCAGGGCCATTATCGGCCGTGAAAATGATGATGGTGTTGTCAGCAATACCGAGTTCTTCCATCTTCGCCATCATCTCACCGACGTGATCATCAAGATCTTTCATGACCACTTCTTGGAGTCCCCAACCGTTTTGACCGAGCATCGCTTCGTATTCAGGTGACAGGTGCGTCCAAACGTGACCGCGTGATGGACAGTACCAAATAGGTGTGAGATGGATAACGCAGATCAATAAGGATTGGAAGTTTCACGCAACCATTGATGCAGGGCTTGGTAGTGACACCAACTTTACCTCATCTCTCTTAACTGGCGTGCGATACCAGATAAACAGTTGGTCTGACTTAAATGTTGCCTACAAATCAACTTGGGTTGATTACGAGAACAAGGGCACCTTTGAATACGATACCGCATCGCAAGGGTTCCTGATTGGTTGGGCTGCTCATTTCTAGTCAAACAATAAGAGGTAAGCCTGATATCGTTAGGCTTACCTGACAATGTCAATCTTTCAAGAGTTAATGCCGGTTTTAACTAACGAACAAGCAAAACTACCCATCAACGACCTAGTTATTCACAGTGTTTGGAACTACGCACTCTTTCTTCATGATAGTTAAGCCGGCCTCGAGAGTTTCTGTCCAAGCTTGTTCGACGCTTTCATCGTAGTGAGGGTCATATTTTTTAACTGTATTGAGTAACGAATTGAACCACTCGTTGAGTTCTTGCTCAGAGATATCCATTCCTAAATCTTTATGTCGCTTCCCAAGCTTTTTTACCGAGTTTCGTACGCTCGGCAGACCCGCAGAGTTATAGATAAGAATGATCGAGGCTTTAAGCATCTTGGTTTGTTGCTCTAACCCTATATTTTCAAAACGTTCTGAAAACCTTGGGTTATGCTCGCAAAAATCAGCCAAAAACGTTTCGAGAAATTCTTGGTCAATCCGGCAGCGCTCAAAACTTTCATAAAACAGTTCGTTCGGTTTCATCTAGCCAGTCCTTTGCAAAATTTTGAGTTATCGGGAAGCTAACAAGTCCAGAGCCGCAACTTAGCCAACTCCGAACCATCAATATGATCTAAGTATACGCCACTGTGGCATAAAATGAACGATGGCATAACGTAAACTACGGCATAAAGTGCGTTGCACAAATCTTGTTTCCATCAGGATCTCGCAAATAAGCCATGTACAAGCGACGCTCGTCAGAACCTCTCGCTCCGGGGCCATTTTCAATGCTGGTACCGCCATTTTCGACGCCAACTCGATGCCACTCATCTACAACTTCAGGAGAAGACGCAAGAAAACCCACCGTCATACCGTTGCCGTGAGTCGCAGGCTGACCATCAATCGGCTTCGTTAAGCCCAACACACCCGTTTGGCTAACGTAAACACAGCGCCCTTTGGGATCAACAGAGCCTTCGCTATAACCAAGCACTTTCATGATTGGGTCATAAAAAGCCTTCGCGCGTTCAATATCATCGGTACCGAGAAAAACATGGCTGAACATAACTAACCTCTTCTTTTATTGAAAGAACCATCTAAACTAGACCTATAATTCGTGTTTGTCTAGGCACGCTATTCGGTCACAACTGTTGCTTAACCCATTGAGCAAACACCTGAAACTTAGTTCGCTGTTCCATGCCTTTCGGGAACTCAGTTAGTCTGTTCAACAATTCGTTGTGCGCCCTGCCCTTGGTCATGCAAGATATCATCAGGATTTAGCAAGTTGCACTTTTGCATACTCAAGCATCCGCAACCGATACAGCCGGTTAAGTTCTCTTGTAGCGATTTAATCTGCGCCATTTTACTGTCGAGTTGCCCCTGCCACTTCTTAGCAACGCGCTCCCAATCTCGCTTAGTCGCGGTATGGTTCATCGGCAGTGTCGATAATTCTTCGGTGATCTCTTCCAGCGTGAAGCCTATCGACTGCGCGACTTGGATCAACGCAATTCGTCTCAACATCGCCGACTGATAACGGCGCTGATTTCCGTTAGTACGAATCGAAGCAATCAACCCCTTGGTTTCGTAAAAACGTAACGCCGAAGGAGCCACGCCACTGCGCTCAGCCAACTGGCCTATGGTGAGGTATACGATGTTTCTCATTACGACACTATCCTTGAGATCATAAATATTTAAAGCTTACTTTAACTTTAGAGTAGCGACCTATTGTTACCTTAACCAATTAATGTCCTTAAACTTTGACAACGGGCGCAATGAAAAGCAATCGTGAACATGGCTGCTTTGTTTTATTGTGGTGTTCTCGCTCTCTAAATCTGACTCATGATCGATTTCAGGCTCTCGGCTATTTCGGCATTGATGATCTCACCCGTTTCTACATTAAAGTTGTCGTAGAAACTTGGCACCGACATCGACCCCTTCACATCTGCATCAAAGTAAGGTGCCGAATTTACCGCAGACGACAACACAGAGTTTGCGCCGCCTGGGCCTGGTGATGTGGAGAGCATCACAACAGGTTTGCCTTGGTACACTTTCATGTCGATTCGTGATGTCCAATCAAACACATTCTTAAAGGCTACGGTGTATGAGCCGTTATACTCTGCAAAAGAGATGACCACAGCATCTGCTTCGCCAATCTTGCTAAAAAAGCGTTGAGCGTGTTGATGAACACCTGAATCTTGCTCTCTTTTCTCGCTGTAAATTGGCATCTCGAAATCATTAAGGTCGAGCACCTCGACTTGCGCGCCTTCGACTAAACCTGCGGTGTACGCTGCAAGTTGTTGATTAATTGATGTTGTACTGTTGGTCGCGCCAATCGCTAATACTTTCATTGTTGATCCTTGTTCATTTTTCTCACGTTTTTGCACTCATGACTTCAATTACGGAGCTCAAAATTCATAACTGAAGATTCGTAACGTCTGTTTGATAACATCAAAACCTGCACTAGGCGACAAGGTGATAGATTGTGTTTTTAGATTGGGGATGATGATAAAACCTCAAGTTAACTTGAGGTAAAGCGATATTTTCAAAATATAGGAAATAGTTTAAAAACACTTATAAAGCAGTTGATTATGAAAGGTTTAACATAGGTTGGCATTACACAGGAAAAAGTCAGCACACCCAAAATACATTGAGTGTGCTTTATCGAAGTATTATTTACTTAAAGTGATTTAATGGACAGACACCAGAGTAAGCGACACCGGATAGCTCGGCCATTTCGCGATTCCATGTTGCCAAATCATGAGGGTTAAATTGATTCAAATGATCATGCCCACATGCCCTCGCCATCACTTGCATTAATTCTGTCGAGGCTTCAAAGAAGTTCTTTAGCTGGTTCGATGCTTTCTCGACATTCAAACGCTGACGTAAATCGGCTTTTTGAGTTGCAATACCAGCAGGGCAATTATTGGTGTTACACATTCTCGCCGCCACACAACCTATCGACTGCATGGCACTGTTTGAGATAGCGACACCATCAGCACCAAGCGCCATCGCTTTTACGAAATCCATCGGCACGCGCAAGCCGCCCGTGATGATCAATGTGACTCTGTCACTGACCCCTTGTTTATCGAGATACGCTCTAGCGCGAGCGAGTGCTGGAATAGTGGGAACACTGATATGGTCACGGAACATTTCTGGCGCCGCCCCTGTACCGCCACCACGCCCATCTAAGATGATGTAATCGGCACTGGCATCAAGCGCGAACTGAATGTCTTCTTCGATGTGATTGGCACTTAACTTAAAGCCAATCGGGATACCGCCTGTCACCTCTCGAACACGGTCGGCGAACTTTTTAAAATCCTCGACCGTGTTAAGGTCGACAAAGGTGGGTGGAGAAATCGCTGCCGTGCCCGCTTCAATGCCACGCACCTCCGCGATCTTGCCTATGTTCTTCGCGCCCGGTAAGTGCCCGCCCGTTCCGGTTTTGGCACCCTGCCCGCCTTTAAAGTGGAAGGCTTGAACGTTTTTGAGCTTAGCTTCATCGTAACCAAACTGAGCACTGGCTAATTCATAAAAGTAGCGAGAGTTCGCCGCTTGCTCTTCGGGTAACATACCGCCCTCACCGGAGCAGATACCCGTCCCTGCGAGTTCGGCACCTTTCGCCAATGAGACTTTTGCTTCTTCAGATAGCGAGCCAAAACTCATATCAGACACAAACAAAGAGATGTCCAATTTGAGTGGCTTCTTCGCTTTGGGGCCAATAATCAGTTCAGTTCCAACGGGCACATTCTCCAGCAAAGGCTTGGTGGCCATTTGCGCGACCATCACTTGAATATCGTCCCAGTGAGGCAATAGATGTCTTGGAACGCCCATGGAGGTCATTGGCCCATGATGTCCAACCTTGGATAAACCATCACGCGCCAGTTGATGAATAAACTCGACGGTAGGTTCTTCTTTGGTTGCGCTCGCAGCTGGCGACAAATCTGGCGCAGCCGCTTGAATGTGAACCTCCGGGCCTTCTTGCCCAACTTGTTCCGCTGTGAACTGTTTATGTGTACCATCGCAAAAAGGGAGGTTGTTCGAATACTTACAGCGGCACAGGTAAGCGTCGCCGGTTTCCTCGGCCACGAAACTCTTTGGTTTGAAGCCCGTTCCTGCATGAGAACCATCACAAAACGGTTGGTTTTTCGATTTGCCACAGGTACAGAAGTAATACTCCTCGCCTTCGGTTAGCTCGACCTTAACGGGTTTGTTATCCGCTATTACTGGATTCTTCATAGTTCGCTCACCTTTTCTTTTTTATGATTTGATGACTGAAGCGATGACTTGCTCACAAGAGTAAAGTAAAGGTGAGATACGCGGCGAATTCAATAAATGAACCATAGAAAACAAGCTTAATGGACAGCCTCAAAACAGAAATCTTGCTGATTCAACACGAACAAAAATGGCCACCAAATCGGCAGCCATTGTGTTTTAAATCTGAGTGTCAGCTAAACGGGAAGGGTTAATCAAATAACTCGATGACTAACTTGTTGTCTTTAATCACTAGATTAGGTTCCGATGACTTGATCAATGACTCTTGAACCTTGTTGCTGTCCAATTTGTAAACCGGTGACTGAGACAAAGCAAAGCCAATCATAGAAACGGCAGGCTTAAGTAACTTCTCTATCTCAGGAGAAAGCTGCTTTCCCTTTTCCTCAAAGCGTTCTAGACGCAGAGACTTTAAGTAGACCTCACCACTCTCTTTGTCGTATTCGGGAATCGCGCTGAATTCGATATCCAGATCTAGCCCCATGTTTGGCATGTTAAACACTTGAATCTTTGCATTGGTATTCGCCAGAACAGACACACGCTCGGCATCAGCTCGACCAATTTGCACCGCTAAGTCATCAACCGCCACTTGCGCATACATAACGTTTTGCACACCGACTTCTTGTTCTAACATCACCGAATCTTGCAGGTAGTTCGTCATTTCTTGTTCAGTAACGCTGTAGCTGACACAACCACCTAGAACTAGCGCAGACGCTGCTAAAATGAACTTTTTTGCTACGTTAATTATCATCAATATCAGCTCTTTATCGTTAGTGATTAGCGCGGAGTTTACTGTGTGCTCATCAATAAATAAAACAGTAAAAACACGATATTCGTGAATACCTTTAATTAATAAGCACAAATATCAGTAAGTAAAGCACCTGATTGGCCTTCCTGCTTAAGACAACGCCATTTGTTAGTTCAAATTCGTCAAATTTGTGTAGTCGAATTAATTAAACTCTTCTAAGCTTATGGGATATTTAGGGGGCTTACTGTAGGTTTCATCATGGAGTCGAAACATGAAGAGTGAGCACAATGCCATCAGCGAGAGTATCACCTGAACCTAAAATTCGTTCTGTGGTTCTGCTATGTAACTCAACATGCCTGCACCATAATCAGTGGGCGGGAGAACTGCGCCTCCATAACTGGAAAGCTCAAATTGCAGAAACGACCGAACAAGCCATTCACTTGCTCAATTCCCACAGCCACTGCTGCGCACCAATTGTCGTTTCCTGTCTAACATCATCCTCGATCGACAAGCAATGTGAGCAAATATCAACGTTGAAGGCACGCTTTCCAAGTTTAAAAGCAATCGCTATCTTCAAACAACCACCAAGCCGAAACTTATCGCTCATTAAGCAAACCTATTGGGATTATTACCACCTACCAATTGATACAGAGTGGCTTTGTCGAAATTTAGGGCATGCGTATGGCATGGTAGACACCAAACAGAACAAACCTAAGCCTGCTTCATGCCATGAATATCAATTGGTGGGGAAATCCAGCACCATCCAACAACTTAAAAAGAAAATAACTAAGATCGCTAACAACGATTTCCCAGTACTGATTCAAGGGGAAACAGGTACAGGAAAAAGCCTCTGTGCACGTTTAATACATGAGGCCTCAGCCCGCTGTCAGAAACCGTTTATCGCTGTAAATTGTGGCGCAATACCACAGTCACTGGTTCACTCCGAGTTGTTTGGCTTTGAAAAGGGCTCGTTCACGGGAGCAAACAAGCGCTACGTCGGACATGTAGAAAGAGCGAATGGTGGCACACTATTTCTCGATGAGATCGGCGACCTGGAACTGTCGCTGCAAACTTACCTGCTCCACTTTCTAGAAAATAACTTGATAGAGCGATTAGGCAGTAACAACCAACTAACTGTAGATTGCCGTGTAATTTTCGCCACCAACGTCAACATAGAACAAGCCGTCGCGGCGGGTAAATTTCGAAAGGATCTCTTTCATCGGATCAATGTACTTCCATTGGATCTAGTGCCACTCAATGATCATAAAGAAGACATTGAAGATTTGATTCGATTTGAACTAAAACACAATTACGCATCCAAAATCAAACTGCCTAGTGACACCCTTGAGCAAATGAAACAGTACCATTGGCCGGGCAATGTCAGGGAGTTATTCAACTGCATAAAAAGAGCGATTGTTCTTTCTAACTCAAGCGCCCTTTCTACTCATCACATGGGGATTCAATTGAAAGGTGCATCGCTCGCCACTGAGAGTGACACTCGACTTTCTTCAAAAAATGTCCGTCGAGTGATTCAGCAACACCATTACAATATTTCCCAATCTGCTAAAGCGTTGTCTATTTCTCGGACAACCTTGTACAAGCTGATCAAAAAACATCAGATAGTAATTTAAGTCGCCTAGTTAGTTAATTACCTAACTAAAAAAAGCAGCCTAACGAACTAGGCTGCTTTAGAGTTTAGTTGTACTCAATTAATGAAAGTACTTATGGCTCAGGAACAGTAAATGGACAAACATCACAGGTTGCAATGTTCGATGTTTCCATAAATGCTTGTTGCAAGAACAGCGAGTCAAACGTTGCTGTCACTTGATTAGATAGCATTCCTGCAGTTCCGGTTGGTAACACATTTGGCGCATAAGTTTTACTTACTTGTGTACACACTTGACCAATCGCATCACCAAAGTTCGGTATCCACTCTCCTTCACCTGTTTTACAAGCAAACAGCTCAGGGTCGGCACTTAATGCACTACACATATTACCAGCACCACATGTGGTCACATCCTCAAGATCATCACAAGGTAAAGCAAAGTCGAGGTAATAACTGCTATTGACTACCTCAGTAGGTAAATCAGAACGGCTCAAAGAGTCATCCTTAGAATCCACCAGCGATTCAATCGCCAATGGGATATCACCGGTATTACATATTTCAACATCATAGGTTTTCTTAAGCACAACTTGACCGCCATCAACCTCTAAGAAGCTATTACACACCTTAGAAATCTCAACCATCGGGCTCAAGTCTATTGGTGGACAATTGTAGGCCACGGGAGCTTGAGCATTCACGATAAGCCCATCAAGATCCACCGAACCATCTATTACGCCAACGGCACCATTATTTACAGACAAGTAATTACCCATGAATGAGAATGACTCACCGACACTCCACACTTCATCACCATTACCAACCACTGGAAGCGCGCCTAAGATTGGTGACTCAGATAAAAAGGCCACTTCGTAATCACCATTGGTGCCTAACGAACCTGGACCAGTATTGGTTACCATCACGGTGTAATCGATGTTAAACATGCCATCAACCGTAAAGCTGGTTGTGTTACAAGTCGCCGCTATGCTGATGCTACATAAACTGAATGAACCGACAACGAAGTCAGCCAAAGATGCATCAATCGAACGAGAAGCTCGTGACTCAACTAAGAAGCTACTGAAACAAGGAATGTCGCTGATACCAAACTCATCGTTCAACAACGCAGATAAATTCAGACGTCCTTCAACAAAGCTCTCTGTCGGAATAGAGGTTGTTTCACCCGTTTTCGCGAGGTAGTCCCAACCTTGTACATTAGGTAGCGGTATTGCCCCGATAGAGTCATCATTTGCAATCGCACATATCTTATCGACACCAACAGCGCCACTGCCACATCTAGCTCCCACAAAATCATTCGATTTAGGATCACCGTCTGTTTGGAAAATTCTCGTCATGTTGTCGGTGACATCGCCATTATTTAAATCCCACTGCAACACTTCTATATACGGATTACCGCCACTCGCTTGTGGGAATGAAATCAGCACAAGGATGTCTCCATTGACATGTTGCCCAACAAAGTCGCCTTTGGTTTGTCCATCCGGTAACCCTACTTGGTCTTGTAAAAACCAAAACCCAATGTACATATCACCATTGTTCGCATATCGGTCAGCACCAAAGTAAATCAGCAAGTCACCTTCGCTTTCAAAGGCAGCGGCATACGCATTGGTAAAGTCATCTTTTGGTTGTGGTGACGCGGTACGGAACGCCCAATCTGTAATGTCGGAATCATCTTTTGATCCGCCCTTCCAAAAGATTTGGTCGATACCATTACGGTCTTTTTCGAAAAATTCTGCAATCCCAACCATGCTGTTGGGATCATTTACATCGTCCCAATCAATACCAATATTATCACTGGTCGCGTTACCATCGAGTTCCATTACATCAACAGTAGCCCACACCAACTGGGGGCTACTAAACAACAAAAGCACACTAAGTAAATAATTTATAACCTTCATGTTCTCTCTCCATTTATCCATACTTATGCTTTTAGGGTTTTCTGCCATGCCCAAATTAGAGAAAATCCTTTAGCAATTCGTAGGTTCGATAGAGCATATTCCAAGCCAAGTTCAACTTGTTGAATTAATTGATGTTTATATATTGAAGGCACACCTTTATTGGACGCTTTGTCATCATTTGTCCATAAACCCGAGATTTAACCAAACAATCAAGGACTTAAAAGGATGAACAAAGTGTCTACGTCAGACATTTTTTTAGCTTTGATACGAGGAGAGTGATCTTTAAAAGGTACAATAGCGTAGCCATTTTAACATTCTAAAATAATACGCGATTGAACTTAAGGGTGCCGACTTAACGGTCAACTGAAGGTTCTTTTAAGCAAGCCACAGGCGAACAAACAATGACACAACTGAAGATATTTTATGATGGCACTTGTCCATTATGTGCAAAAGAGATGGCAGCACTGACTAAGTCTGATTCCAAAGATCAGATCCAGACCGTCGATATCTACAGTGAAGCGTTTTCAAACTACCCGCAAATAGATGCCGAGGCAGCCAATACAATCTTGCATGCACTGGACGAAAACGGAAAGCTGCTGCTCGGTTTAGACGTGACTTACCAAGCGTGGAAGCTAGTAGGAAAGGGTTGGCTGTATGCCCCGTTACGTTGGGCGATTTTTAAGCCAATGGCAGATTGGTGTTATCTACGGTTTGCCAAAAATCGATATAAGATTTCGTTTTGGCTAACCGGAAAATCACGTTGCAACGGTAACAGCTGCACAAAATAGTGTTGAGTTAAGACATGCCGCTGGCGACTTTGTAGTAAACGATGCCAAATAGGGCTGCGAACACCAATACCGTAACGGCCACTTTCAACCAAATAAATTTCATGCTTTGTCCTTTTAATTCTGTTTACTGTTCCACGCGACAAGTTAGCACAACAAAACATACGGTTGTGTAATGATTGATAGAACTTTGTAGTCATACCAATCACAGTAGGTAAGTGTCAAGAAATAGCGCAGGAAAAAAGCTTGAGAACAAGGCGGATTTTTTAGATAAGTAGTTATTCTACAATCAAAAAATCTAACGACTTTATCGAGATTTTTAACAAGCTAGGGTGAACAGTTATTTACTACGATTGGTATCAACCCTGATTCCCAGAGAGAACCTTTATGTCGGCAAAAGAGAGAAACCTTCCCACACATCGAATTTCTAGATTCAGTAAGTTCGCTTCGTTGGCGACAAGAGTCGCGGGTAACGTGCTAACGGAAGGCACCAAACAAATTGCACAAGGCAACAGGCCCAAAGCAAAAGACTTACTGTTAACGCCACAAAACATTGCTCGCCTGACCGATCAACTCGCACACCTGCGCGGTGCGGCTATGAAGTTAGGACAGATGCTATCAATGGATGCGGGTGATGTCTTAGAACCAGAGTTAGCCGACATTCTCTCTCGCCTGCGCTCCGATGCCGATCCACTGCCAACAAAACAGCTCAATCAAGTGTTAGAAAGCTCGCTCGGGAACCATTGGAAAACCGAATTCCTGTCCTTCAATTTTAAACCGATCGCCAGTGCATCTATCGGACAAGTTCACCAAGCCTATAGTGATGCTGGGGACAAACTCGCAGTCAAAGTCCAATACCCCGGCATTAAAAAAAGTATCGACAGTGATGTAGATAACGTGGGCACGCTGCTCAATATTGTTGGCTTGATACCAAAGTCGGTCGACTACAAAGGCTTGTTAGAAGAGGCAAAGAAACAGCTCCACGATGAAGCAGACTATGCTCGCGAAGCTGATTACGCAACTCGTTACCATGATGCATTGAAAGAATACTCTCACTTCGTCGTACCTAAGATTCATCCGCAAGTCTCTTCAGAATCGGTGCTCGCCATGGACTTCATTGAGGGCGTCTCAATAGAGCAAATCGAAAGTTACGACCAAAGCACACGTGACTTTGTAATGCACAGCTTACTGGAGCTTCTGTTCAGAGAGTTGTTCGATTTTAAGATGGTGCAAACCGATCCCAATTTCGCCAACTACCTTTATGTTGAAAACACCCGACAAATTGGCTTATTAGATTTCGGAGCAACCCGTGAGTACAGTGACCGCTTCAGCGAGGGTTATCGCTCGGCCTTTTCCTCTGTCATTAACAACGATGAGCAAGTGCTCAACCGAGCTTTAGAGCAAATAGGATTCTTTAGCGAGACAATTCTTCCCGAACAACGCCAAGCGATTCTAAATCTAGTGAAGATGGCCTGTGAGCCGATGTTAGTTGACGAAGAGTACGACTTCAAAGCCAGTGGATTGGCACAAAGGCTTCGTGAAGCAGGCACCATTTTGAGCATGGAACAAGAGTATTGGCATACGCCGCCCGCCGATGCGCTGTTCCTGCACCGAAAAATTGGTGGCATGTATCTATTAGCGGCTCGCCTTGGTGCAAAAGTGAATATCAGTCGCTTGGTCGCTCCATATCTTATCTCAGAGAGCAAAAGCACAACTAAAAGCGCGAGTTAATGAGACAGTAAATAATACGCAAAGTGATCATTTCATCGTGCTCAAGAGTAATAACCATTACGCCAACTAAAATGAGCCAACCCTATGAAATGTTCACTACTTTGCTCAACCGCACTGATTACAAGCCTCACGAGTTCCATCGCCTTTGCAGCGAGCTGTCCCGAAATACTTAATGGCAAACAGCGCTTGTTAAACTCAACCGAAGAAATCGCCTTGTGCGATGAGTTTCAAGGCAAAACTCTATTGGTGGTAAATACAGCGAGCCAATGTGGCTTCACTCCGCAGTTTGAGCAACTCGAGCAACTTCATCAAACCTACAAAGACCAAGGCTTCACGGTTATCGGTTTCCCAAGTAATGATTTTCGCCAAGACAAGGGAAGCGAAGAGAAGGCGGCAAAGGTTTGTTACCTAGACTATGGCGTGACCTTCCCAATGATGGCGCGAGCTTCACTGTCTGGTAGCAACGCCAACCCCGTGTTTACAGAGATACAACAGCAAGCGGGCGTAACGCCTAAATGGAACTTTTACAAATTCTTGATCAGTAAAGAAGGTAAAGTCGTCGCCACCTTCCCTAGCTCCACATCTCCAGAGAGTGCCACGCTCAAAAACGCGATTGAGCAGCAGTTATGAAGGCGGATTACATGGCAACAACTCAAACCCGTAACACCATGGCCAAACTGGGGTACATGGGGTTAATTCCGTTTTTATTCGGTCTTCTCCTTTCGCTCACCGACAGCCAATTTATGGGGATAAGCGGTGAAACGCTGTTCATCACCTACAGCGTGGCAATTTTGAGTTTTCTTTCAGGGATCTTGTGGGCAAATGGCATCGAAAACTTTGAAAGCCAATCAAGTAACAAAGCACTGCTAATAAGCAACGCGATTGTGCTCATCGCTTGGCTGGCAGTATTGCTTGGCGAACAAAAAGAGCTAGTGACAACTCTGATTCTCATCTTTGGTTATATTGCGGTTTGGCGAGCTGAAAGGACGATGAGAGAAGAGAACCAGAGCCAAGGTCCTGATGGCTACTTTGATATGAGGACTCGGCTGACCTCTAGTGTCGTGTTAATGCACGGTATCGTGATGCTAACCTAGAGCTACGAGATTGTCTTTGAAGTGTGAGCCTTTGATTTAGTTAAGCGCCTTTGTTAAAAACCGTTAGCAACAATCTAGATGATGAGCTTCATCACTAACCTCGGCTCATCATCACCAAAGTAGTTGTCTTCTTGCTTGATGGTAACGAACCCCATCGATGCGTAAAGCGCACGAGCCGATGTGTTATTTGGGTCTACAGTGAGCAAAAGCCTAGCATCTCGAGGCAACTGCTCAACCGCCTGTTGCATCAGTTTCCGGCCAACTCCCATGCCACGATAATTCTGGTCTACAGCCAATGAGAGGACCCAAAACTCATTCTGCTTGTCTGTGGTTGTCGTTAAGGCATAGCCAGCAATCTTTGAGTCTTGCTTAGCAACCAATAAACCTTTTCCCCAGCAATCAAAGGCCTGACGAAAGAAAAACAGCGGATAGGCGTGAGCGCCAAACAAAGCATGTTCAAGCTGGTAGATATCAGCCAGTTCTTGTTTTTCCGCACAAACAACATTCATAGATAGACCTCATTTAAACCGAACCTCAAGTTTAAACATGCAAACTCAAAGGTGCTATTAATAATATATCAACAGCCTAAAGGCTTACGAACTACCTTAACGAAGATGCCACTTAACTAACGCCTGAGGAGTAGATTAGGTTACTTATGTTTTACTGTCGAATAACCAACAAATTTGCGCCAGATAACGCAAGAAAAACCGAGCACGCTTTGTTGAAACGCTTAGCCATTTGCGGCTTGGAGAACCAGTTTCTGAGGTATAAACCAAATGCCGCGTAGATAGATATCGCGAGCAGCTCTAACACTAGGAATGTGCCACCTAGAATGAAGAACTGTGTGTTTACATTGGCTGAAACATCAACGAATTGAGGCAGAAATGCGGTAAAGATGAGTATCGCTTTAGGGTTACCAGCTGCAAGGGTGAACTCTTGTTTAACTAGACCAAACCAATTCTTATTACGTTCAATGTTCGCTACTGGGCTAGCTTGTGAACACCATACGTTGTACGCAATCCATAGCAAGTACATCGCGCCAAAAAGTTTTATAAGGAAGAACAAAGTTTCAGAAGTATAAAGAACGACAGCTAAGCCAGAAGCCGCCAACACGATCATGCCAGAAAATGCTGTGATTCGACCTAACCCCGCAACCAAAGCCGCTTGAAATCCATAACAACGGGCGTTGTTCATTGATAACAAATTATTGGGAGCCGGTGTCATATTGAGCGCAAAACAAGCCGGGATAAACAGCAGTAACTTCCAGATTTCCATTGGTGCTTCCTAATTGCCAAATGCCGTGATTATAAAATCCTTAAACAAGGTCTTATCGTTTATAACAGCATTTCATATCTTTTGTAACTGCATAAAAAATAAGCACCAAATCTATACAGTAAATTTTCAATCAGTTCTCAAAAAACTGTTCGTACTCGGGTGTCGCTAGATTTTCGGCGACACCAATCTCACCGACGAAATAGATAGCGCTCGCAATTGTATCTATCGTTGGGTTTGATTCTCGCTCTGGGAAGTCGCCAACAGCAGGAACAGATTTTGGCGCAGACACCGAACTACAAACAAGGCTATTACATACCCTGTTTTGATTTTCTAAGGAGATAGTTTCAGGAACGTCAAAGTGCTGAGTGAGTACGTCGTGGTTAGACAATTCAGACGAAGCGTACGATAAGGTTGAGAATAGAGCTGAGAGCACAATCCACTTGTTCATGTATCTTTCCATTGATGGCATTCATTGAATTTATAAATACTATCGAATCTCACACATTATGAACAGTGTTTTATTTTAATTTGCGTGAGACTGCTTACCCAGCATCAACTTGTCGAGCAGAGCTTGCGGGACAACGATCACTGAGTATTTAACAAAGGCCACCAGCGCGATTACACCAACAGCCGATCCAAGAATAAAGTCATGGACATCAACCAACACCAATCCCAGAAGTTGATCACTCGCTATCGCTACTAATGCGATGCTAACTGCGGTTACCCACTTGCTGTGTTCATAAGGTAATTGTTCCATCGCTTGGCTTACAACATACAGAAGCATGAGCCGCACAACATAAGTTGCACAAAGAACCGCGACAACACCCCACACGCCATAAATAGGCGTCACTCTGAAATAACCAATGGCCGCCAAGACCGCACATCCACCTTGAATCCACATTTGAGATTGACTCGAATCGCCACTGAAACAACCAAGGTTAAGATAATCACCTGCATTTTTGATAACGCTAATCGCAAGCAGCGCAACAACAATGGCCCCCGCGTAATGATAACTGCTCGGTAAAATGAGAGAAATAAATCCGGGTACCGTTAGAATCATCAACGAACCTAAAACAATGGCGAGGTTCACTCCGACTAACGCCCTATCGGCACACATCTTACTGCCACCCGGCTGTTGAAGCATCGCCACACGGTTTGGAAACCACCAAAGCGCGTAAGGCTGCAACAACAGACCAAGAATCAACGCGAACTTTCCGCTAACCGCATAAATCGCGAGTTCTTCGACACCGACGAAGCTTGCCATTACCCAGCGGTCGAGCCCCATGATCATATACATTGATGCACCGCCAACCAGAACGGGCAGTCCGAATTTTAAGATCTTCGCCGAGTATTTGAAGCAACCAAAAGATCCCATCTCTTGCCATTGATAACGCACTAAACAAACCATTAGCAACACACTGGATACCGCAGCTGAAATCAACACGCCATCTATACCGTATCCAGCCTCAAGCAAAACAAAAGTCATGATGGCTTGAACACCGGCTTTCAACACATTGAGCATGCAAAAACGTTTCGCCATCGCGTTCATACGCATCAGCGTTAGCGGGATAGAAATCGCCCCATCGAGCATGGTAGGAATAAGCAGAAGCAGTATCTGGTAAGGCTGGAATTCAACTGGCAACATTAAGATTAACAACGGCATACTGAGGGCAATCAAGGCGCCCCCAAGCACGCACACCAGCACGCTCAATGTGAAGCAGTTCGAGACGAGCTTTTGCTTTTCATCACCTTCGGCGACACCCACATAACGATACATGGCATCGACAATACCGAAGCTGAACAATATCGTCCCAATGTCTGCCAGCAAGACAATGGCTTCTAAGGAACCATACTCTGCCAACGTCATATTGTGCGTAATGTACGGGATCATCACCAATGAAATCCCTTTCATCATTAATATACCGATGGCGTAGTAAGCCGACTGCTTTAAAGAACCCATAGTCGTCACCTTTTCCTTACCAAGCTGGCTTTAGGAAACTTTTACAGTCTCCAATTAGGTGTCGCAATGTGCGTTTTTGAGGTGACATGACCAAAGAACGGAAACTGTAGGCAATAGCCTGTCTATTCTGTTGTAAACCTCGATAATAGTCAGCATAACCTTCCAGTATTCTCGCCTTTGCGATTTTGAAGCTAGAAGTGGGTAGATTCCATCGTTGACTGTCATTTTGGTAATGTTGAAGAATAGTCTCTATAGACTGCAAATTTCTCAATTTAAGACTTTCAGTTTGGGTAACAGAGCTCGCTCTCATCAAGTAGCCAACCTGCACCGAGTTCAACACACCGATCTGATGGTTTTCACTCATTCGAAGCCACAGTTCCCAATCTTCCCCATACTTGATGTCAGCATTGAAACTGTCTGTTTGAGAAAACACATCCGCTTTCACCATGACCGTTGATGTTCCAATCACGTTATTTTCTATGATGAACTCCAACGGGTTCTCGATATTGATGAACAGCTCATCTTGATCTTGAAACTGCGACCAGTAACTAAAGCAGTCGACTATTACTTGGTAATCTTCAGTAAGATGCTCGTAGTTAGTAAAGCTCATCGCGAGATCAGGGTAACGTTGATGAAATTCGAGTTGGCGCTCAATTTTTTCAGGAAACCAGAAATCGTCTGCGTCTAAAAAAGCGATGTATTCACCGGTCGCCTTTTCAATCCCTAGGTTTCTCGCTTGAGGCGCACCAACACCCAATGTGGACAACGTAATAATGCGTTCATCGTCTATAGAAGCAAGATACGTCGACGTTCCATCGTTACTGTTATCGTCAATGACAATCAGCTCAACATCTTGATGAGTCTGCTTTAGTACACTGCCAATCGCTTTCGGCAGGTAATCCAAACAATTGTAGGTAGGAATAACAACACTTACTTTAGCCATAATGACGCCCTCAGATTTATACGTTATATGGCTGACGTTGCATGTTCTATGCCGAGAGTGTCTTGCTATGAAATCACATCTAGATCAGCCACCTACGCGTCCATTCTCAAAATGACGACCAAACACAGATGTTCAAAAAAACTGCAACTCCAATTTGATTATCAATTTGAGAAAACGAGCTACCTCTTAAGGGGTAACCTTCGAAAAGCAATCAGAAAGCCCTCCAAAGCTACGATTCGATCTTGGTTCGTATCTTGCTTTATTGGTTATTACCTTGGCTTGATAGCTTTAGTCATATGGATTTGAGGAGTAAGGAATGAAGAAAGTAGCATTTGTGGCGCCAACCTACCCAGTACTCAGTGAGACCTTCATTCAAACAGAAGTCGACTCTGTGAAAGCGTGTGGGCACGATGTTTGTGTAATGACGTTCAAAATTGAAAACAGTGAAAAACAGTTCGACTACGACATTGTCGAAATAGGTAAAAATGTTCGGAAGGGTAAAGTCGCCAGCATTAACTGGATAGGTTTCATCAAGGCTGTCTCATTTATTTCTAAGCAAACCAGCATGCCGAAAAAGTCACTGTTCGCTTATGGGTTTAAATTAGCGCTGCAACTCGCGGAAAACGACGTCGAACACGTACATGCGCATTTCTGTCAGCACACCACAGCTCACGCCATCGTCGCGGCAAAGCTGCTGAATATCACCTGTTCGTTCGTTGCTCATGGTCATGATGTTTACGAGTTCGCTTATGACATTGAACATAAAATCTCATCGAGTGATTTTGTGGTTGCAGTGTGTAAAGACATGCTTGCTGACTTCAATACCATGGCGAAAGGAAACATTAAACTCTTGCATTGCGGAGTTAATACCAAACAATTCCAACTCAACCCAAAAATCGAAACGAAGCAACTTCGCTTTGTTTTCCTTGGCCGATTAGTGGAGCAAAAAGGTATCCACCATCTTATTGATGCATTGGCGCCGATTGCCGAACCTCTCGACATTCATCTCGATATCGTCGGTACTGGCGATTTAGAGCAACAATTAAAATTGCAGGTCAAAGAAAATGGGCTCACTCGAAACGTGACCTTTCTTGGCGCTAAGCCTCATGAATGGGTGAAAGAGAAACTATCGAATTATGACAGCCTAATCGCGCCCTTCTGTTTTTCCGAAACCGGATGTGTGGATACAGGGCCTCTGGTTTTAAAAGAAGCGATGGCTGTGGGAACGCCAGTCATTACCACCAACATCATGGGATGCAAAGAGATCGTCTCACCAGAGACAGGTTTTGTGGTTAGCGAAAAAAACGTGGAAGAATTAAGAGAAGCGATTGAGCGTTTCGCGCAGCTGAGCAGTAACGATAAAACATCGATGAGTTTAAAGGCACGTGAGAGAGTGAAAGACAGTTTTAATTCGATCAAACAAGCTCAGCAATTATCTCGTTGGATAGAGAACCCTGCTCAATAAGGATGAACTCAGGCAGTAAGCATCGCAAGGGCTGCTGCGTCTCACAAGAACGACTATGCACCATAAAAAAACGGAGCACCACAAAAAAACGGAGCACCACAAAAACAAAAGAGCGCTACATTGATTTGAAATGTAACGCTCGTCTAGCACTGCCTAATGATGGCGACTTATGCTTTCAGTGACTTTCAGTAGCTTTTCATTAAGAAGCCTAACTAGCCTGCTCGCAGTGCCAAAATAGACTCAATATCTTCGATGTCACGATATTGAGCGAGTTGTTGCTCTTTCGATGAAATAGCCACAATCGACATTCTATCGGCCAATTCGTTACCTTCAATACCAACGTGTCCGTTCACATGGTAGATGGTAATTTTTGAAGCCAGCTCTTGGTAGAGCGCATACGCCAGCTTAATAATATCGAGGTTTTTGATCTCGCCGCCCGACTTAGTCCAGCCCTTTTTCTCCCAACCCGTTGCCCACTTAGTAATACAATCTATCGAGTACTTAGAGTCACAATAGATCGCTACAGACAGACCCGCGTTTAGCTTCTCTTTTGCGAGCAAAAACGCCTGTTTAAGGCCATGCAACTCAGCGGTATTATTGGTACCAACAGGTTGATACAAGCCATACCACAATTCGGTTAATTGGTTGTTTTGGTATACCGCTAACCCCGTCCCTGCTTCACCAGGGTTTGGTTCACACGCACCATCGGTAAAGATCTTGATATCAAAAGGCATATCTGTGATTTGCTGCTCCGAAAGAGGCGGCACCTTAGCTTTCGTCGACTTACCCGCAGAGCTTGGCTTTGTCGCAGTAGAACCTGACGCAGACGACGTTTTACCACCGAAAGCAGACTCAGCCTCGTCTAGTGTTGGAAACGATTTATATCTCGCACCAGCGAAACCATCGACTTGGGATTTACACTCGTTCCAAGTGGTAAAAATACCCGGTGTGCGACCTTTCCAAACCACATAATATTTCTTAGCCAAACTAACTCCTTACCAAAACCTAAACACACAAACAGTGAATCAGTACATTAGATGCCACCACGCTATACGTTGCAAGGTCTATCACTCTAAAACAGGTCTAAAAAAGCTGCGTTCATAACTCACGATGCAATCAACTTCGTCTGCAAATTCAAACGCTTTAATACACTCAGCATCGTTCAACGATTTAATCCGATACTCTTCATAGGCAGCCAAACTTTCAAAGGTAAACAGCGCCAAGGCAATATTGTTCGCCCCTTCCGACGGTAAGAAATAACCATTGTGTTGGCCCCCGAATTTAGCGACCAGAGGAATCCACATTTTTGCGTATGCCTCAAACTCATTTACCTTTTTAGGATCAATCACATATCGAACATAACAAGTAATCATATTTATACAGCCCTTAAATAATAGGAGAAACACAAAGCCTAAGTTGACATTGAAGTTGAAGCTCACGAGAAAAGGTAATCAACCGCGACAAGGTTATAGAACAAAAACACCGCCATGCTAACGCCGATCGTTAGTAGCACATTGCCTGTTTTCCAAATCAATAAGCCAGTCACCACCGCGCCTATCAAGTATGGGTTTTCAAGGCTTGGCCAAAATGTTTGTTCAGGAGCAAATACAATTGGCCCCCAAATCGCAGTCAGCACCGCTGGGCTTGAATAGCGCAATAGGCGCCTTGCGGTTTGATTGAGTCGAAGCGGGATTGCAGGCTCAAGAAACAGATACCGACTAAAGAAAACAATCGCAGTCATGAGGAATATCGTTAACCAAATCATCTCTATTTCCCCTCCACGATTGTCTTGTTACCGTTGTTTCGCTCTTGGAACGATTCACTCAAAAAGCCCGCTAGCATACCTGCAATCGCTGCAATCATTAGTCCGCCCTCAATATTGTTAACCGACATGGCAACCGAAGTGACCAGTGAAACCACCACACACACAACGACGGGTAGAGTTCGGATTAATGGGAACACCAAAGCGATAAAGGTTGCTGCGACCGCGAAGTCGAGCCCAATCTCATTAAGCGAAGGAATTTGGCTTCCCGCGACAATGCCGACAAAGCTCGCAATATTCCAAACGAGATAAAAACCGCCGCCTACACCCGCAGCATACCAGCGATTAAATTCCTTCTGAGACTGCCCACTACAAATCGCGAACAGCTCATCGGTGAGCCAAAATCCGAGTAATAGACGCCAACGCGCAGGAAGATGGCTGATTTTGTCACGCATCGATACGCTATACAGAAAGTGTCTTGAGGTGATGAACAGTGTGGTCAACAACATAGTGCCTAAACCAATACCCGCTTTGAACATACCCGCAGCGACAAGTTGCGCTGAGCCAGCAAACAAAATAGCCGACATCGCTTGCGCTTGAAGTTGATTCAATCCGGCATCTATCGCATATGAACCGGCTAGAATTCCCCAAGGGATTACTGCAATGCTCAAGGGCATTCCCGCTAAAACGCCTTTCCATAACTGTGTTCGTCTATCCATTGTTTCGCTATCCATATCATTCTTTTCTCTCTTCACATTTGCTATTCAATGTAAGAAGAGTGGAGTCGGTTCGATTGTACAAACTTGCTCGATTTCGCGAACGAATTAAGGTGTCCGATTTAGAGCATTTTGATGTATTGCCCCGGCGTGTAGCCATTGGCCTTTTTGAAGTGTCGATGAAAATGGCTTTGGTCATGAAAGCCACACTCTTGCGCGGTATCTGAAATGGTATGTCCTTGTTTCAATAACTTGCGCGAAAGCCTTAACCTAGATTGGATTTGATACGCATGTGGCGGAAGACCAAACTCTTTTTGAAAAGAACGCACTAAGTGAAACGGGCTCAATGCCGCTAACTTAGATAGCTCTTCTAGGGACACATCGGCTTGTGGAAAGTCATCTAAGAACTCTTTAACCAAGACAAGCTGGCGCTGAGTTTTCCCATCGAGTTGAGGGTTAAGCGGCGATTTTCCATGTCGGCTAATCAGCTTAACCAACATCCCGTACATCAAGGTCTCTCTTAACAGGCGATTGTCGGATTCATCAATCGTGTTGAAGACCAGCCTCAATTGATTAGCGAGTTCAGGATCTTCAACAACCGCTCTTGGGAAGTAAGGCGCGCCGTAATTGGGTAGGTTAAGCTCTTGAGTAATCTTGGCAAGTTGCTCTGGGAGTGGATACATGGCTCGATACGCCCAACCGCCTTCAGTAGCGGAGTGACCGCTATGAACTTCGTCGGCATTGACCAATATAATCGCATTTTGTGGTGCAATATGATGTCCGCCCGTTCGATAGAAACGCTGAGCGCCCTGCTCGATGACTCCCAGCGTGTAGCCCTCGTGACTATGGCGCGAGAAGTTCTGCTTTTCGTATTCAGCATTAAGAATTTCAAGGCCGCCGAGCTCTTCGGTTATCTTATATTCGGCCTTTTCTTTAGAGCGTTTCTTGTTCTCCATAACAATTCCCAAGCCTGTTGATTATCGAGCGACTTATCAGTCTACTCTATAGTCTCTTTCAGCTTTTGTACAAAATTGCGCTTTTGTTTGTTAATACCGTTTTTGTCGTTGGCTTAATAACGCTCTCTAACTGGGAGGAAAGTCTTGGTCTATAAATAGTTGGCGAAAAATTGACAATAATTTAATTCTACATGCCAATACTGTCTTCAAATCATCGGCAACAGACCTGATACAACATGAAAAATACGCTAATCCTTTTCTTTTTCCTGAGCCTTACAGGGTGCACTCATAACCAATCAAAAGCACTGAGCATGAACTCCTCGTCGGTCAATACGTACCCACAATCCATGTCGAACCTACAACTGTGCGACACCTTGTATTACGGGCGCTCAAGTAACCAGACACTCGCAGCAATTGGCAGTGAATTCAATCGAAGAGGATTATCCAAGAGTTGGTGTGACACCGAAACCAACAAACTTTATCTAACAAAGACAATCGATTGGGTTGCTGACCAAGTAGAAGACAAAGAAGATTCAGACGAAGAAGCATCGGCAGTAGTGTTGCCAGCGAATTAGAACGGGTTAGCAATGTTGTTTGCTTATTAGCCGAGCTACCTAGTCAGGACTAGCCGAACTTACTTTATTGTTCAGGCACATCATTGATATGTTGTGACACACGAACTAGCTTACTGGTTTTAAAACCCATGCTCTGCGCCCGTTCAATCAGCGAGTCTAAGTCTTGTTTGGTGAACTCTGCAGTGCGATACAAGATCTGTAAGGTATTTTTGGTAGGACCCACCAACAAAGCCTGAGTGTAATCTTCATTCAAGAAAATTACCTTTCTCTGCTTCTCATAAGGGCTATTCGCTTCGACTGAAAACCACGCTTCGGTTTGAGAGCCCTTAAATGTTGCGGCTTGTTCTTTGGTCTTCCACTCATTCTTTTTCGCGTTGTAGCCTCGAGTTGTCAGCTTAAGATTACCGTCAGATTCAAATAAAAAGCTAAACGACAAAGAACCGAGCTTTGATTGCAATGGATGCGGGATAAAACAAGCGGAATACCATGTACCAGCGAAGCGTTCGGCATCAAAGTCAGAGGCGGGGATTTTAGACGTAGGTTTACTGCCACGAAACGTAAACAACAGCTTAATCATTAGCATCGCTAATATTTTGTATGTCATGTCACTTACTCTTTATTCGATTGTTATTAGACCCACACCTTCGATCGCATAATCAGTCGACGAATTGGTCTGTTTTTACAAGCTTAGCCAACAAGGTCTGTAACTGCTTGGATTCGTCTTCACTCAACGCACTCTGAAACTGCTCGCTGATACTATCGACCATAGGCTCACAATATTCGGCAAGCTTCTTGCCCTCTTCCGTTAAAGAAAGAAGTTTTACCTTTTTGTTCGTTTCACTCTTGCTGGCCTCAATAAGGTTCAGCTTAATCGCGTTATCAACCAAACGCTTGGTCACAGAGCGATTTCGAAGCAAGTAATTGGTTAACTCTTGCTGAGTGATTTTGCCATGCTTATCTAACACTCGAAGCGCACCAAACATCTCTAGAGAAATGCCCGAAGTGGTGCCCATCTCAGCGGTGACTTGAGCTCGAAACTGTTTGTAAGCAAAGCCCATTAAGAACATAGGATTGCTGTCGAGTGCATCAATTCCGGTGATGGATAATGCTGGTTGATTTTCCATATATAATTCCTTGGCAGACCACTAATAATACCAACACGATGGACATTAACTCTGCACGAAAGTAGGTATCTTGCAAACCAAGATCGGTTGCTGAAACATAGAGTTGCAATGGTAGCATAGTTCCTAACATCGCTTCAGTATGCATACCTCGCACGCCACCACGACTGCCGCTGATCCAAATTGCTATCATGGTCACCAAGCTTGTTAGTCCAATGATATACACCCAATTATAGGAGTGTTGCCCCGCTAACAAGGTTACGAAGACCAACGCCAATGCACAACCACCAACGTGGGCTTGTAAACAGTTTTTCACCACCATTTGATAGTTCATGCGTTCACTTTGCGCAGCCGCAATAATCACAGGCATCATACAGAACGTCGCGGCAATCAAATCGACCATCATCAAAAATGCTAAACCAACTCCAAGCATGACCACATATATCACTCGCTGCTGGTACGTCACAGGAACACTTTGCATTGGCAGCGGCGACATCGCTTTGGGCGGCTTTAAGAACAGCATCACAAATCTCACCACAACCATGGTCGTCACCATGCTCACTGCTATATCGCGAACCCAGTCCGTCATCGGCATTGGGCCATGTTGTGCAAACACAATCACCAAAAACCAATTGAGCAATGGGATGTAGATTTTCCCAAGTTTGGCAGGCGTGTCGGCCCACCTTCTTGCTAAATCAAATACCCATAAACTGATCCCCCAAACCACTGCCGGGTGTGAGGCAAATAACTGATCGACAAGCAGAGCCACACAAGCGACACCCAAGATAGGGAGAAACGCTTTGAGCATACCTCTCACTGAGTAGTCGTTAATCTTGGTCGCCGCCATTACCGGATAAAGAGCGAGGTACGCCGCAACACCTAGCTGTAGCCAAAGTTGAGCCAACATACCCAAAGACACGATAGCGCTGATCCAAGCTACTTCAGACCAGTTAATCGGGCCTCGAACTTCGTTATTCATAATCTGCCTCTTAGGTCGTAAATCGTTATTTCGTCAGTGGGTAGTCAGTTAGTCGATGATTGAAGAGCACAGTTAAACTAGGTAACGAATGCGAGCTAGCACTTCCATCCATGCACTTCCGATCACATCCCAAAACGTCGCTTCAGGCACCACCATCACGCTCACTTTAGAGCCTGAGAACAATGAGTGATCAAGTGACGGCAACGTTACTTGTGTACGCACTTTTTGTTGGTCTCGAATCCAGCGATCATCATTCACGACTTTCGCGAGGCCGCTGTTGTCGCTGCTCGCATCATAGATAGCCAGTTCACGACCTTGAATATTTCCCTCAAACACCTCACCAGGCATTGCATCAAACACCAAACGAACGGTTGTTCCCGCAGTCAGATTTGCACTGCCCTTTTCGTTGAAGTCTGCGTTAATCCAAGCATGCTGGCGATCAACCAAAAACAAAACGGGGCTGCCAGCGCCAACATAGGTTCCTGAGTTAAGGTTGAGATTGCTGATTACGCCATCAACAGGCGCGACGATTGTCGTTTTGTCCAAATCCAATTGCGCCAGTTCAACGCGAGTTCGAGCAACAGCCAAAGCACCGTTGTCGCTGCTTTTCTCAAGCTCAGCTTTTATCTGCTCAATATCGGCTTGCGCAGCTTCGACGGCTTGCTGTCTTACAATCGTGTCCGATCGGCTATCGTCTAGCGTTTCTTGGCTAACAAGTTTTCTCGAAATCAATTGCTGGTTACGCTTCAATTTTCTCTCGGCATTCAGAGCTTCGTGTTGGCGCTGACGTAACGTCGCTTCCGCGCCATGCAAGTGCTGCTTGTTTGCTTCATAGCTTTGCTCTGCTTCAACCAAAGCCGCTTCAGCCTGAGTTAACGCCAATTCAAAACGAGTTGGATCTAAGCGAACTAGCAGTTCCCCTTTTTTTACATCCTGACCATTCTTAACAGCCAACTCCACCACTGGCGCCGACACTTCTGCAGCAATACGGCTGGTTGGAATGTGCAATTGAGCTTGAGTTGTGAACGGCGCAAGGTTGTCACTTGCCACCAAGAAAAGAGCAAACAAGGCACTGGTGCCAAGTGTTAGATAGAGCATCCATTGATACGCTTTATTAGCCATAATGTTTCACCTACAACAAAATAATGCGCTCATTGTATTGATTTTTGTTTCAGATGCAACATAAATCAAAGGTGAGTATCTTAAAGATCTTGCGAGAAGTACAGCAAGCTACTGTTTATGAAAGATATAAATAGAAATTTAGATAAGAAAAAGTCGTGTAGTTAGTTTGGGAAGCAAGAGTTCCAGAAGTTATCTAATGCCTTTGCTCACAATGATATGCATTAACATTGATATTATTTAACATTTGATTAACCAACTTATCCATTAAAACTATAAGGAAATAAAAATGAAGTGGATATTTGTTGTATTCGTCAGTGTTTTCTCAGTATTTACTTACGCAAAAGATTGGAAGCAAATCCGATTTACGGTGGAAGGAGCATACCCACCATTCAGCTGGACAACGCAAGATGGTGAATTAGAGGGGTTTGAAGTCGATTTAGCCAACGCCTTGTGTGTCGAATTAGAAGTAAAATGTATCATCTCAAAAACTGACTGGGACGGGATTATCCCTTCGCTTTTAAGCCGTAAAAACGATGCAATTATAGCGGCTATGACAATTACCGAAGAACGTGAAAAGAAAGTTAACTTCACGATGCCTTACGCTAAAGTTCCCACTCGTTTTGTCATGGAAAAAGGGCGTGAAATCAATATGGATGACGGCAGCTTAAATGAACTAACAATTGGCGTTCAGCGCGCTACCATTGGTGACAAATACCTTTCCGAGATCTACCCAAATGTAGATATCAAGCGTTATGGATCATTCGACGAAGCCTTTACCGATTTACTCAACGGGCGCCTAGATAGCGTGTTTGGTGGTTCTATGGGACTCAATACGGGCTTTCTTGAAACGGAGCAAGGTAAGGACTACCACTTTACGGGTCCTAAATTTACAGAAGAAAAATGGTTCGGGCGTGGTATTGGTGTCGCGGTACGAAAACAAGATAATGAACTCAAAGATCTTATTGATGACGGTATCCAGCGCTTGATCGACAATGGTCAGCATCAAAAAATCGCAAGTAAGTATTTTTCATACAGCATTTACGAATAGTTTGGTATGCAGTGTGGACTAAACTAATTGCGAACTGTGTTCACTTTAGAAAGCATCAGATAGCAAAAAGCCGCTCATAAAGAGCGGCTTTTTTAAGGTGATGCTTGCAGGAAGTTAGTTTGCAAACATCATAAGGTGATGCTTGCAACATAAGTCTTCATAACGAGAACCAACTATCAATAAGTTAAAATACTATTTGCAACATAAGTTCGCATAACATTGCATCAAAAGTCTGCAAATTTGAACAACGACTAAAATTCAACGTAGTAAAATTACCACACTCCAACTAATCCTATAGAAAGATATAGTGGGCATGCGTGTAACAAGTTTTTGGACCGCAACCAATTAGGCATTCACGCCAACGTCAACTAAGTAAATTTCAACAGCCAGACAGAGATGTGCAGATGGACACGGCAAAGACAGAAACCTACCTTATAATACCGTCGAGCTCACAACCGTTTCTTCCGACCTTACCATCGAGGAGTATCCGTATACTTTTGTGGTGTTATGATGATAGAGGAATCTAAGCAAAGCTATTATTAATAACAACTTGCAATACGCGTAATAATTTGAAGTAAATAACTACGCAAAACCAAAGGCTATCCTATTTTACCTCCAATCTACTACTCACGACTCGGCGAGATAGAAATGGCAAAAACCGCTAATACAAAGCAATAATTCATTCACTATACAACACCATGATGGCGCTATTAAACAGTTCCGATATCCAAACCGGAGTGTACTGAAACTATCAGTACAGCACGGAATAATTTTACCCAACGGTGTAAGTATTGACTAACTCATAATTTTATAATGAACCTATTGCATAATTCATTAATTAATGCAATGTTAGACGATAGTTCAATATAGGAGAATTATTAAGTGTATCAGCGACTTAAAGAGCGTCATAGACGGGAACGAGAATCCTACCCACAATCCCTTTCATTACGCGTCCATCGAGCTTTGAGCTGGCTTAATAAAGCGGAGCAATGTGAAGATTATGACTCTCAGTTTATATTCCTTTGGATAGCTTTCAACGCAGCTTACGCTCAGAGCTTTGACTCTAGGCCTGATTTTAGTGAACGCGGTCTATATCAAGAGTTTGTGGCAAAAATAGAGCGCTTAGATACATCGAAGAAGTTATCTGAAATCGTCTGGTCTCAATATTCTACGTCTATCAGGCTGATCTTAAACAATGAGTTTATTTTACAAGCTTTTTGGAAATTTCAGTCTGGACAAATCACTGAAGAGCAATGGAAGCAAGAACAGTGGAATGCCAAAGCCGCAGCAAATAGTGCACTGGCGAGTGGAGATACAACTACGGTTTTGAGTATCGTTTTTTCAAGGCTCTACACTCTGAGAAACCAAATACTTCACGGCGGTGCTACATACAACAGTCAAGCAAATCGTGAGCAACTGCGTGATTGCACCTCATTGTTATCCAATATAGTACCCACCATCATTGAACTTATGATGGATGGTAACAAAGAGTTATGGGGTGACGCGGTATATCCGTTAGTACAAGCATAGGCAGAAAAATAGCTCAGTATCTTGCTCAAATAATAGTGTGAAAAAGATCACAGCAATGAAATGAATGAGGAAAAGTGAATACGCAGGCTTCCCAAGAGACACAACCTGTCCACACCTCGCTGTATATTTCACACTATCAATCAAACTCTAGGTATAACGTCAATTTATGAAGAGCCATATCCTTGCCAATCGTTTAGCCGACATAACTGCGAGGGCATACGC
The DNA here is from genome assembly GCF_041474985.1 of Vibrio sp. 10N.222.49.C9. Lineage (NCBI taxonomy): Bacteria > Pseudomonadati > Pseudomonadota > Gammaproteobacteria > Vibrionales > Vibrionaceae > Vibrio > Vibrio sp. 10N.222.49.C9. The sequence goes on from NZ_JBFRVD010000003.1 coordinate 204,023, forward strand.
TGGGCAGTCCTTATGTATCAAGGATTTGGCTGAACAATATCAGGTAAGCACGAAAACAATACGCAGAGACTTTGACCGCTTATGCGCCATACTCGAACGTTGCCCAGAAACTGGACACTACCACCTGTCGATATCAGCTAGGAGCCAGTACAACGAACAAGATCTTGTTCGTTTGATTGATGATCTTGGGTTAAAAAAAGCGCTTCCTCTCAAAGCCGCTCAATTTCTTCGAAGATTTGTCAATGACTTGAATAATGATTGCTATCACTTTCAGGAGCAACCTCTTGAAGCAGACTTTATTTCGTCGCTTCATAGCTCCTTTGAGGCTGCAATTAAAAATCGACGAAACGTTAGCTTCTTATACAAAGATAAATCACGGACAGTTTCGCCATACCTCATGGTTTACAGCCATGGTAGTTGGTATTTAGCGGCAATATCAGAAGGAGTAGTGAAAACTTTTTCACTTGCACGCATCAAGTTCATTTGTGTTCAAAAAGAACATTTTGAGTATGACACGTCAGTCGTCGAAAAAATTAAAGAGCAAGACACTATTTGGTTTGGACATTCTACCTTTAACGTCACCTTAGAAGTGTCTCGTGAAATTGCCTTTTATTTCGAACGTAAAGCCCTACTTCCTAGTCAAAAAATCATAGAAAAAAAGCCTGATGGTTCTCTTGTTATTGCAACTTCAGTATGGAGTTACAACCAAGTGGCCCCAGTTATTCAGTATTGGATACCTAATATCCGAGTTATATCTCCTTGTGAGCTCAATACCTACATACGAAAAAATTTAACGTCTTGGATAGACCAAACAAACAACGAAACGGAAAGCGCAGTATCATGAAGAACAAAACAAAAAACATACTCGTAGCCGCCTCCATGAGTGCAGGGAAAACTTCGCTTATTAATGCTCTTCTCGGGAAAGAGTTGTTACCAACAGGCAATGAAGCAACAACCACCAAAGTCGCACGCATAACCGTAGGTACTAAAACAAAGCCAAGCGCAAAAGCTTATTCCCACACGGGAGCCGTCTTTGAATCAACCCAAAATCCTTGTGACGAACAAATAAAAATATGGAACAGTTCTGATCAAATCAGCGCTTTTGAAGTAGTCATTCCACATTCAGGAAACAAGCTGCACTCAATGTTAGCGGGGCACACATTGATTGACACTCCCGGCGCCAACAACAGCAGGGACAAGAGACACAAAAAGCAGTTTATTAACGCGATAAAAGCTTACCCGAAAAGTCCGATTCTTTACGTTCTTAATGCGACCCAACTAGGCACAACCGATGACGCTGAGATCATTCGCACGATTCGAGAAACCAACCCAAAACAACCCGTCATTTTTGCACTGAATAAAGTGGATTCTTTAGACGAAGAAAAGGGAGAGACCGCCAAGCACTATGTCTCTTTAGCACAAAAATATTTAGAAGGCCTTGGTTACAAAAAACCTAAGATCATACCACTCATGGCACAGCCTGCTTTGATAGCAAAAAAATCGCTCAATCTCGTCCAGCTAAGGCGTACAGAGCGAAATATTCTCGCGGCTGAATTGGCACGTTTTCGAGAAAAACCTTTTCACTTTAACAGTGCTGCTTCGGCACCATTTGCACTAAAAAAGAACGTTCGAAAAAGGCTGGCGAGAGCCTCAAAGCAGTCAGAACCCACGTTCGGTCAAGGCGAGTTGAACGCCTTCATTGATTACACCGGTTTGAGCTTGGTGAATGCTCTCATTATTAACGTAGCCTAGACCTGCTTGTTTAAAACATTTTATCTTATATAAAAACGAGACTTTACTATGAATAACATTGCTATAACGCATAACCCGTTTTTAGTAGAAACTGAATTTCTCATTAATGGTCACTCGCCATCTGAAAGCTCGAATATCACGGCATATAGCTCCAAGAGATTGCAGCTTTGGGTAGAGCAGATTTTTGATGACTTGCAGGCACTTTTTAACGGCAGCAAAGACTTCTTTATTGAGTTCACAGGCGTCGAATCCGACTTTAATGACATTGAAGAAGCAAAGCGAAAAGCTACACAAAATGGAATGAACATTGAGTTAGCGTTCAATCCTATTGCGCCAGCAGAAGAGCGCCTTGAAAAAATCAAAGCCCTAATGACACGTGTCAGCGAAGAGTCGCCAAAGTTTGCCGACTACCTAGCGAATAGCGATTTAAAAGCCAAGCAAGACTTCGAAGACGCATTGAACAATGATTTTGACGCGTATGTGGTCGCCACCATGTCTTCAGGCAAATCCACCTTTATTAACGCGGTGCTAGGACAAGACTTGCTGCCTGCAGCGAACGAAGCAACCACCGCGACCATTGCCCACATTTTCGACGACAAAACCCAAGGCGACGCTTTTTACGGCGAACGTTTCGACAGCAATGGCAATCTCATTGAGCACAATGACGCCGTTGACTTGGCAACAATGAAGGCGTGGAACGCTGACAGTGAAACCAAAACCATCACGTTGAACGGCAATATCCGCGCTATCAAAGAAAACAACAATGTCCGTCTCGTGCTGACCGACACCCCAGGGCCGAATAACAGTCAAGATCCTGAACACCAGCGCACGACATTAGGTTTTATCCAGGATTCGAAGCGTAATCCACTCATTATCTATGTGTTGAATGCGACACAGTTGGGCACTAACGACGATGCTCAGTTGCTAAGACTTGTTGCTGACACAATGAGCAAAGGCGGTAAACAAAGTAAGGACCGCTTCCTGTTTGTGGTGAACAAGATGGACATGTTCGACCCCGAACGCGATGAGAACATTGAAGAAGCGCTAAATCGCGTGAAAAGCTACCTCGAAGAGAACGGCATTCACGATCCTAACCTCTTCCCTGTTTCCGCACGTATGGCCTACCTGCTGCGTAAGCAAGGTGAATTAACTCGTGCAGAGCGTAACGACAAAACAAACATTGCCGACCTGTTGCTGGAAGAGCCAAGCATGGCGTTCCCGCAATATATGTCAGTCAGCACCTCTGTCATGTCTGCGATGCAGGAAAAGACGCAACATGATGAAGCTTTACAAGACCAATCCATGTGGCGCGCTCTGCTCAACAGTGGCTTACCGGGTGTTGAAGCAGTTATCGATGAGTACATCAATAAATACAGCTTCCCAATGCGATTAAACCGCGCGCATTTGGCCATGACTGCGGCTATCGAGTGTGGAATGCAAGAAGCAGAGTTAATCAAACAATTAGAGATTGATGAGCAAACGCTTTCGATACTTCAGTCAGAAATTCAAAGCCTAAAGGCGCGTCGTAATCAGGGCTTCAATACACAGGCCTACAAAGAGCAACTCAAACAAGAAGGCCGCGACCTGCCAATGGACGTGCACAATGCTCTGAATGATTTAGAAATAGACATCCTCACACGTATTGGGGAGTTGGGCGACTTGTTTATCGGTGATGTCTGTAGCAGAGAGGCTGAGTCCAAAATCGATGTTGCGTCTAAAGACATTAAGTTTCTGTTTAATCGCAGTATTAATGAGTACGAGAAGGCATTCCTGAGCTCACAAGAAATTATTAAACAGGAGTTGCATCAAGAGTATCAAAATCATGTAGCGCAACTGTTTCCTGAGAGTCGCACATTGGAGTTGCCCGTATTTCAGTCACTGAAGAAATCTATAAGCTCTTTCTCTCTCAATATTGAATTGAAGAGTGATGAAGTGCAAACCAAAAAAGTGGTGGTTGATTCATACGAAAGAAGTACTTCGACTTGGTATAAACCTTGGACTTGGGGAGATACTGAGACAGTTAAAGTATATGGCGATAAAGAATATGTTGATCTTCCAGAACTTTGGAAGGAGCGGATTATCGCAATCCGCAATCAGTTTGTTTCCTTAAAGGGCGACGCTGTTCAACGTATTAGAGAAGACAAGGACAAGCTGATTGATAACTACCTTGCCTTCTTGGAAGGCGAATTTAGCACCAAGTTTGCAGCCATTCTCGCCGATCTAGAACAAAAAGTTGAGAACCAAACTCAGCGCGAAAACGCCATTGCTCAAGCAAAAACTGATATCGACGAGATTCGCGCTATCAAGCAAGAGCTGGAAGCCATCTTACTGTTTTAACTCGTTACTGACCCACTGAGAACATCAGTGGGTTTTTAGAGGCCAAATACCATGACAGCATCCACGGAGCTTGTTGCGCCAAATCTAACAGCCGCAGAGTTTAAAGCAAAAATCATCGACTTTATAAAAAGCAGGGATTTTAAAGCGGAGTTGCTCCGCCAAATATTGCCAGCTCTGCCGAATGACAAACGCGAGCTTTTGGAAAAATACCGAACCAATACCAACACGGATCCAATTAGTGAAGACAGTTATAAGTGGGAACGTGAGGGGGGAACCTATTTCGCCTTGCAACTCCATATGGCAGAAGAAAATTTCTGTTTAGAACGATTAGAGCACCTTATTAAGGTGAAAAGTCACTTAACGGAACGAGGTATTGCTGGTTTTTCCCGTCCTGCCTTCAGTTTGACAACAACCCACGAAGAAGTAAAAAGTACAAAGGAAAATACAATGAGCGCTGATTTTTTATCTGTCGATTTAACAGGATTTACCCCATCCCGCTCACTAAGCAACAGCGTGAATAGTGGTGACCTTTCCTCTGTTCGCATTTCATTATTTATGGAAATGAATGATAAGCGCCTATCAACGGCAGTTATTACCCAAGCCATAGCTTGGACACTCTCTAAATATCCAACCCTTTTTGTTGTTTATGAAGAAAACGCATATTCCCAGCAGATGGTACAAGATAAGGTGAAGTGGGACAGTCACTACTACCACGCACAAGAGCTTTATGCGACATCCAATTTCTCATTGGAACGCATTCGCCATATGGTCTCAGTGCGTGAACATGTGTTTAAAATTGCGCAAGATGACGCTCGCTCTGCAACATTGCCAAAAATACAACCACAAGTTACGACGACAAAAACCACACCACGTCAACTGCATCAATCAACAGGAAGTATTCAAGTAACTAGGGCTAAACCTGAGAACAACGTTCTGAAATCCTTGCTGTTGATTGGTGGGGTTGTAGCAGCTATCGCCCTAGTCATTCTAGCTGTCATTGTTTAGTGGGGCTCATGATGGATCTATCTACGACTGAAAGTGAATACCTTATGTCTCAGACTGGGTTAACTCCCGCACAACAAGAGGCGCTGACAACGCTCTCGACTGCGCATGCATTGGTTAACAAAAGCTACCTTGCTGAACTCAAACACTATGATGTGTTGCAGGTGGAAAACCAACAAAGCGTTCCACTTAACCGAGGTGGCGATGTACGCATTTTTCGCGTGGAACGTCTGGTACAGGAAAACAAACAATCCGTACTAGAAAGCACCACCGCCGCTTACACTGCATTGGGTGCAGCCGGATACACTGTGTTCCTTTTCCTAAAATCTGACGGACAAGAGACACTGCTCTACATTGGTACACGTGGTGAACCAGGGAAAATGCTAGGTCAAAACTCGGGAGACTTATTGCAAGAGACTTTCAAAGGTCATTTCCCGGGCAGCAAGCTTTCACCACTTAATGGCAATGATGTTGACGCCTTGTTGGATGAACTTAGTGCGGACAATGCTTACAAAACAGTCACTGCAGTAAGCAGCGTGCCGGGCCTTTCTACCGAAGATCAGACCCACTTTATGCAAGGGCTAGAGCGATTTATCGATGCCGCAGAAAACCGCACTTATGAGGGGCTGATCCTCGCCGAGCCGGTTTCTATGCAAGCATTGAATACCGTGCGTACAGGATATGAGCAGGTGGCGACTCAGCTTTCCGCTCTGTCAAATCGCCAATACAGCTATGGCATTCAGGACAGCGATGCTATTAACCTCAGTATCAGCGAAGGACTAAGCCACTCTCTGGGCGAAAGCCTCGGACTTACCGAAACAACTGGCACCAGTGAAAGTACAACGACATCGACTTCCCATTCTCACACCACCAATGAAAGTAAATCCTCGCCAAACAAAAAGGATAGAGTCATTGGAATGGGAGCGATGGCAATCGGCTCTGCTGTAGGCTCTCTCGCTGGACCTTTAGGGTTCATGGTTGGTGGACAAGTTGGAGGACAAGTGGCAAGCATGTTCCAAACAACAGATACAGTTGGCTCCTCAGAGTCTACCTCAACGAGTGAAAGCAGTAGTCATTCGACCAACCAGTCGATGGCAACGAGTGCCACAACAACAGAAACAGACACACATAGCACGACCAACACCAAAGGCCTTACGCAAACCCACGGCTCAACACAACAAGTGAGTTTTGAGACAGCGGACAAAGGCATTTTGAATATGTTGGAGAAGGTCGACCACCATCTAAATCGTATCAACGAGGCAAAAAGCCACGGTGGCTGGCTCAGTACCGCTTACTTTGTCAGCGACAGCACCGCCTCCAGTGAAGCCTTGTCTAGTATTTTCTTGGGCCTCACCCGCGGAACTCAGTCGTCCATGGAAGATTTTGCTCTGACGACATGGGCAGGCAAAAAAGCCAATACAATAACGCAATGGCTGGGGCAGCTCATGCACCCTCGACTTGAGCCGAGTTTTGCAGAGAATACTCACATCCCACACCTCACTCCAGCTACCTTGGTATCGAGCAAGGAAATGGCACTGCAACTAAGCCTTCCTCGCCGCTCTACATCTACCGTCGTGGTGCAGGAAACTGCTGCATTTGGCAGGAAAGTGCAATCGCTGAACGCTGACGTCGCTAACACCAACTCGCGAACTATTTCATTGGGTCAAGTACGCCACTTGTGGACCGACTTGCCCCAGACTGTGGAATTAGACCTTGACCAACTGACAAGCCATGCCCTAATCACTGGCTCAACAGGTTCCGGCAAAAGTAATACGGTTTACGCACTATTGGATCAAGCAATACAGCAAGACATTCCATTCTTGATCATTGAGCCGGCAAAGGGTGAGTACAAGCACGTCTTTGGAAATCGCTCAGATGTGCGTGTTTTGGGCACAAACGACCGATTTACAGAGCTTCTGAAAATCAATCCGTTTTCCTTCCCTGAGCAAACCCATGTACTTGAACATGTAGATCGATTGATTGAAGTGTTTAACGTCTGTTGGCCGATGTATGCCGCCATGCCTGCTCTTCTCAAAGACGCAGTACTGAGAAGCTATCAAGCTTGCGGTTGGGATTTGCGCGATTCAACCTCAATCTGCAGCTTACGGCTTTTCCCAACGTTTACTGACTTACTCATACAGCTCGAGACAGTGATATCGCAATCGGCTTACTCAGACGAAATGAAGAGTAACTATACCGGCGCATTGGTCACTCGTGTTCGCTCACTAGTAAACGGGCTGAACGGCCAAATCTTTGCTGCCGATGAAATCAGTAATGAAGAGCTTTTTGACCATAATGTGATCATAGATCTAAGCCGAATTGGGTCTCAAGAAACCAAGTCCCTTTTGATGGGGCTGTTGGTGATCAGACTTGGTGAATTCCGAGCTGAACATATGCTAATGAATCAGCCTCTTAAGCACATTACTGTTTTGGAGGAGGCGCACCACATATTGAGAGCAACCCCATCCAACAATGGAGCTGAAGGTGGCAGCGTTGCCGAGAAATCGGTAGAAATGCTGTCTAATGCTATTGCCGAAATGCGAACTTATGGCGAAGGATTCATCATTGCCGATCAGTCACCATCTGCGGTCCATATTTCAGCTATTCGAAATACCAACACTAAAATCCTGATGCGCTTACCCGATGAAGCAGACCGCTTGTTGGCAGGTAAGTCTGCGGCACTAACGGATGAGCAAGTAGACGAACTCGCGAGGCTTCCAAAAGGCGTTGCTGTTGTATATCAAAATGAATGGTTGGAAGCCGTTCTTTGTAAGGTGAATTACTTCGGCACTGATAGCCAACCTTTCAAATATACCGCCCGTTCAGCTGAAGCATGGCAAGAGTCGACATTCCGCTCTCGACTCCTAGACTGGCTTCTTTCGCCTCGATGCCAACAACAAACTAAGGTTTCGGCTGAATGTCTATTGAAAGAACTGAATATCAGCAGTTTACCTACCCAGGTCAAAGTTGATGTCATTACTTGCATGCATCAGCTCAAAAAAAATGGCCTATTGCCAATACATAAAGACGATAACTTCATGACGCTGTCTAAGCTAGCTAAGGCGGTTTTGGAATGTGAAGAAGAACTCAATACAATGATTGTTGAATCTAGCGATATTGCACAATTTCATAACAGTGTCACCCAGTTCATTTTAGGTAAAGTAGGATCTGCATCCAACGCAATGGCGTTGACAATCGCCCAGTGTTTACTCAAAACCTTGGTAATAAAAGGTGAAGAGTACGTACAACTCTATGCTGCATGGAATAATCATATCACCAAGGAAACTTCATGATGACGGACATTTCTCGTTTCAAAGAAGTACTATCTGACGTTCGTCCGCCACTTTTTGAGTCATTTGAGCAGACAACACTGACAAAGGAAGAGCTCAACGAACTTGACACTCCCATTACAGAAAGGGTCAATGTTCGGGAGGCTTTAACACCACTCAATAATGAGTCCAAAGAAGAACTTACAGAAAATGGCTACTCTGGCGACGTAATCGAGGCAATAGGCAGCGAAGAAGAAGCGAAAATTTACACCGATGCAGAGTTAGAATGTTCTAAGGTGAATGGCAAAGATGCGCTAGTTCGAACTGATATCGACTTAGACGCCACAGATGATTTCGGAAGAACAAACTTGGAGCGAATGGAAAGCGGAAAGCCTCCTCTAGACACGAACGGTAAGCCAATTGAACTCCATCATATAGGGCAAACCGCAGACGCGCCATTGGCAGAACTCACGAAATCAGAGCACATGAGTAACGGAAACGACTCTGTATTACATGACAAAACAAAAGAATCAGAAATTGATCGAACAAGTTTTCAAAAAGAGCGCGCCGAACACTGGCAAGCGCGTGCTGAAGATATAAAACGAAACTTTGGAACTAACAATGAATAAGCTACTTAAGTTAATTGCGGAAAATCAAGCAGACACGCTGCCCGCAACTGAGGAACGAATCACGCAAGCAGAGTCGGATCTAGGTATCACATTTACCGATGAATACCACTCGTATCTGAAAAACGTAGGTGTTTTATCTTTTGGTTTTGTTGAAACTTACGGGTTAGGCGTACCCGATACTTCGTTTTTAAATATTGTGAATGCACTAAGTGAGTTTCGAGCGATCAACAACTTCCCGTTATCTATGGTTCCTATTGCGGATATTGGCGATGGACATTACTACATGTATGACAATCGTACTCAGAATATCGTCGTCGTCTCACTACCAGGTATAGGTATAAAAATAATTTGTTCAGACTTAGAGGCATTTCTTATTGACCTTACTTTTAACTAAAGTCGACCCCTTCAATAGTTTAACCGCTTTTGAAGGGGGAATTAGGGCTAAACCTACCTCAGCTATGACTGGTGATCGCTGCTTCTGTTGCTAATTTGAGCTTTGTGATTTTATCACTAGTCATCTCAAAGCTACTGTCATATTTGTTCGTTGAAGCAACTCGAAGTTGGCGCTCGACAGACATCAGATCACCAATAACTCTACGTAACTTAGCTGCTGACATACGAATCTGTTTCATTATTTGCATCACTGACGCCCCTGAAACGATAACGCAACCACTCATGGTGTAATACTTTGCATTGAGAATCATTTCAAACTCTCGGATACAACTATTAGCAACAAGCAGCTCATCAATAGTTAAGCTGTCAAAGTAGCTCTCAACATGCGCTGATCGTTCTATCTCGCGATAAGCCTCCCTTAGCTTTTGGGCTTGATCATCTAGTTGACCAATAATAATATTCGCTAATTCATAGTTTTCATCTGATAGATAAAATTCGTCATTTTTATACTCTGATTCTTCCAGACGAAGTGCCATAACTTTAGCAATGATATCGCTTATACTATCATTAGCACTGCCATCAAAAGCTGCCTTGATAATTTTACTCATACCGTGTCTCTTGTTTACTACAACCTCAAAAGTATTATAGGGATATGTTGGTAAAATGATAAGCCTGGCTAATTCAACCTATGAAGATTCTGGAAACTTCCGTGTTAAAAAACACCTCGGATAAAATCGACCAACTAATAAAAAACCATCAAGCCTAAACATGATGGTTTTGATTCTTAACTGCTTGCTCAGCAGGCTGGTTGCTTTCTTCCTGGCCTATTCTTAGCTGCCTATGCGGCAGGACACTTAACCGGGTTTCAACCTTATGTGCGCGACATTTTCTTAGCTGCCTATGCGGCAGGACACTGTTAACTATAGTCGCTAAGCTGTTAATTCCACGGGTTTTACATCGCAAATCCATAAAATACCCTTTTTCTTCTTACTTCTGTAAGTCCTTGTTTTTAAATCTCTAAAAACGGGCTGTCAAAAAAGGGTCAAACACGTAACTCTGGAACCGTGCCTTTTCTCTCTTGATTGGAGGCTAAACCATAACTATTAAAGTTTGCTGCATCGCGCTCACTAACAAGCTCCTTTTGTACAAACAAAATATAATCTTCCCCAGATGAACCGCTGGAGATTGGGATTCGATGAAAACTGTCGATGACCCGCTCTTCATTAGTGACTGGTAACGATGGTTCAACACCAGCTAGTTCGGCTCTCGCCATACTGCGTTTGATTCGGCGTTTTTTGGAACCCAAAAAACTTTTCCCGATCGTTTGGTTACGGGTAAACCTCACCTCTGCCGCAGTGTCAGGCACCTCATAAACACTAGAAATCTCAAACAAACCTTCATTTACCATCAAAGAAAAATAGGGCTGAAAAGAGAGTCCAATCATCATCTCTTTATCTTCAGCAACAAAGGCTATGGTTTGACCAACCGTAACATCACTCCAGTCGGGAAAGCTCACACCTATTTTATTTATGGCTTGTCGGTTATTGACCATAAACAAGTGCATTTGGGATATACACCGTCCTGCCAATAATTCATGGTCGGCTTGTGCAGGCATGTAACGTATTAAGAAATAGTAACGCTTAGTCATATCTATCCCTTACTTCGCTTTAGAACAATTGAATAGGCCGCCTTTGATCAAGACAGACATGATGAAGTGCACATCATTTGGGATGACTTGAGAAGCTGTCATACTTTCAATCCAGTTCTCTGTATTTCTGAGCAGTTGATAGAAATCATTTCCATGGGACACGTGTCGCCTTGCTATAACGTATTCTCGATCTGCCCCATATTCGTTCACTCTTAATGGTTTATCTGCGTTTTCATGCCACCAATCGTCAATCGATTGCAACGCTGCACCAATTTTTTGACCATGAAATGCAACAGTTTCCTTTCCGTTCAATAGTTCGACGGTAGCTAACTGCTTAGTAGGAACACCATCTTCTCGGCTATCTAAAAACTCTTGGCTTGGGTAAACCTCATCTCCCCAACCAACTCCGATTTTAGCTTTGACATCCATATAGAAATATTCGGTCGGATCGGAAAGGGCTCGCATCAAATAGGCGGTGAGCTTTTCTAGGCATTCTGCTGAAGCCTCATCCCAATGACCATACCAAGAAAGCTTTGTTGCGTTTTCTACAATCAAGGTTTCTGAATCACTGGTGGTCACTTCTATCGACAGCTTTCGACACTCCCTGTTTCTCCAAAGCCAACGGCCAAGCAGTATATTCTTCGCGTATCGATGAGCGAGCTCCTGATACCCATTGAGCTCTTTATAAGTATTAGCCAGTAACGAAAGTTTACTGCGCACTTCATCGTCACTACAGATATCAGGGGTTAGAGAATTGGCTCGAATTCGAAGCGGGAATGCACAGTAGATATCATCGACACCTGGCTTTACGTAACACTCTTCGATGAACTGAGGATTGGAGTGAGCTAAATCTTGTGGAGCAACATTCTTTGCTACGAACTTGCCCCCTTTATACGCTTCTGCATAACCACCTTTTGGTGCGCGCAACCTAGTTCTATCAACTTCAAGGGGACACATCTCACCACTTTTAGATAGATAGTAGAAATATGCTTTGCCAGCAGAGAGTGATCGAACGTAGTTCAGCTGAGTGCAAAGTTCCATAAACGATTAATCCCTATAGTTTTTTATAAGAATAGTTTCGCTACTGCATTCTATCGACCAAAAGGCGTGGTTTAAAAAGTGATCTCTTCCACTAAAGCGCACTTCTATCGGGTTTACTCGCTGAGCAAGCCCTATCACATTCTCTGCATAAGCGTGACAACTGGTGATTGAGTTGTCCCGTTTAGCTGGACGCTCTAACAAATGGTAGCCGATGGAAGCTGGCAAATTATCAGCGTCTTTCGTTATTAAACGCTCTAGCTCATCAAAATCACTCGGCTGATTTTCACTTGGATATAACCATCGCCCGTATGCTGGTAACCCTTTTATGGCATAGAAAAGCTCGCTCCTGCTGGTAAATGTCCTTAGCCACTCAATCTGCGTCGATAGCTGTGGTTGGTATAATGCCCCTCCGGCGAAAGCGACTGGAAGTGCCGTTTTAAGCGCGGACTTAAAATCTGAAATTCGGCTGTCACTATGGACTCTGATAACTAAGTCTATTTCTAGGTCCGCCAATCGTTCACTACGAATGGTTGGTCGCTTAGCGTTCGAAACCGTTCGCGCTTTGGCGACTGAGTTGGGTTCGGTAAGCTTCGCTGTCGGTTGAATCTTCTCGCTTCGAACATAAAAAGAGAAACTCGAAAACTCAAACGGGGAATCACTATTAACTAGCTTATTAAACTCTCTTTGGTAATGGTGCATGAAACCCCAAATAGCCGTCAAAGAAGGAGCACCACACAGATATGGGCTGCTCATTGCGACAGCATCTTGCACTCTCATTGATGACAAATAGATATACTGCTCACCCGTTACCTTATCTTCATTGCCATTTGGTTTACTGAGCTGTTCAAGTATCCATACGATTTGGGCTTTGACGACCTGCATTAGCTTAGGATGATAGGCAAACTTGGCGGCATACTTGTTATTCTGAAACGCGAGATGTAAGCAACGGTTAAACTCACTAGCTAAAGAGCCTAGACCCGATTCTGGTAGCGCCAAAAAGGCCTGAGCTAAAGTGTCATCATGTTCCAATTGCTGTTGATTAAGGTCAGCATCAACGATATTTCTTAACTCAATTAATGGCAGCATCCACAAGGCTATCTGCTTTCGCAATATCTTACTTCTGACCTTACGAGCGCTATCCCTTTGCTTCTGTGTTTTTGATGGTTCTGATCCAATTAAGTGATTTAACACCTGACAAATTTTGGCGTTAGTTACCTGATAGTCATCAAAGTAGTGACCACTCTTTTGGCGACTTTCAGTTAACGTCCCACCTTTCGATGGTTTGGCTTCTAGCGGGTAGTTTAGGACTTTCATATGCCCACCTAAACTGCCACACAGATTCCCGATACTTGCCGAGTTTGGCAGCGATGAAGACACAAAGCAGAGCTTACTCTCTCGACTTCTCGATCTCACTTCTAACTCTCTTTGGATGGCATGGCTGACCACTGGGGTCACCGAAATATAACCATCCTCCCAAGGAAACCGTAGCTGCTTACTGTAAGAACTGACACTATCGGGAAAATGATTATCAGGGAGCTGCTTGTCAATTGTATGTTTTAAGCGAGCGAGTGACTTAGCACCTAACCCAAATTCTTTGAGCAGCTCAACCCAAACAGGGGTTTCTTGCTGAATAAGTAAAAGAAGACTCACGGGCTGTGATTGCCAACTAAAAGGATTCAATAACCACAATGTATGGCGATACACTGCAGAGTTATGCGCCCACCCCAAGCGTTGCTCTAATACTGCGCTTGAAATAAATGCTTCGGTTGTCACAAGAGGCTGTGCAATTATTCGCTGATCTTTAACTCGGCAGTCTGGAAACTTGAGATTATGAGTGTGGAACCATTTGATCTCATCAAGGGACGCCTCAAGGTTCTCAGGCGCTTTTAAATGCCTTTTAGCACGGGCTACATCCAACCAATCAGAACACCTATCGGCTTGATGGCTTGAACTGAGATTAAGCAAGATCGTTAACGCTTCTTTTTCACACCCTTCAACACAGACATCTTCCGTATAAGGCATGAACATCTTCTTTAACGTAATCTGCTTTACTGTCTCGTCTTCAATTGCTAATAAGTCTCTTAATTTCGTCATAATTACCACTCAGGTAGATACACACTTAAACCATCACTTTCAGAGCTCATTCGAGTCAACTTTGTTTCGATGACACTTCTTAAAGTAAACGCCGATTCATGACTCGCTATCTTTGTATGCATTCGCGGCCTGATCGCGGCTTTAATCTCACCAAACTCATACAGCCGATACACTTCATCCGTTGTGCAAGAGAGCAATGTAGAAGCTTCTAGAGGGCTGAGCAGTACATCACCGATATTTCCTTTCGCGCTTGAAGGTACTGTTGCCATCAGCTGTGTAAAGTACGCTAACACCTGAGTAAGCACGATATTGTGACTCAACTGCCGACTAGGTAACTGGCGACAATCTTTAAGCAGAGCGCCAAATGCTTCATTGAAAAACATTTTCTTCCAATCTTTTACTCGAACAAGTTCTGCCTTTTCTTTCAAAACATCGAGGTCTTGCCACAATGACGTTGGCCAAGAGCCACAGTATTCGATCAATGATTCGAAACTGAAGTCATCGATATCACCATAGCGATTTACATACCAAAGTAAAAAACCATAGCACTCAGATAACGTCATTTCACCCTTCAGTAACCCCAAGGGTTGTGAATCATTTCCAGATAACCATCGAGCGACCAAGAGCTCAGTCTCTGGCGCATCCTCTACAGGCGAGTTTCGGAGTTCATAACCGCATTCACATTGGCTAATACACTCGGTACTTTGGTATTCAAGTCTCGAGTTACACTCAGGGCAGTGATGAACCAGTTTACAGCCATGGTGTTCACAAGCTTGGTGAGAGATAAATTGCCACTGCTGGCGAATGTAGGGTGCTTCGTTAACACACAGAGGGCAAATAGGCGTTAAGCGTTTGCGAAGAAAAGCATAAGGGTAGTCAGAGCCGAATCTATGTACTGCTTTGTATTGTGGAGAGAATTGAGATTTTGAATGTGATAGCGCTAGGCGCAGTACACCAAAGTTGTTGAGCTTTAATTGGTTCTCAAGGTGGATAAGCACTCGCACCCGCATTTGGCTTGTGGTTTGAGCGTGGTAAATATTGACTCGTTCGAGCTCTAAGGGGAAAGCACCAGCAATAGCTTCATGCTGATCCATGGTGTCGAACCAGATATCTTCGGCGAAATGAGAGAATCGCTCGTAGCCTTGCTCTTGCGATAAGCGCAACAAGAAGCTTTCGAGCGATTCGTCAGGGTAAAGTTGAATGTCCGTTTTCACATGCCACCACTAAAACTTAGAATTTCTAAGCTTTAGTGTGAGCCCAACTCCCTGAAAAGCAAATCTGGTTATGTGAATTTGTTAAGTGATTGCGAACTTTAGTTAAAATCATCTAAAGAACCAACCACTTGGCCTTCTTCTACCGCTCCTAATCCATACTTACCGACAATAACATCACACTTCATTTCTACGGAGATAGTCATCGTTCTCCCAGGTATTCCACTTTCTCTTCGATGTTCTCCACTAGCTGCAACTATAATCTTTGCAGAAAAACCCTCATCAAAAGTGGAACTATCAACATGTATGTCGTCTATATCCTCAAAGATCGTATCGGATTCAGCAATAGCACCTGAAGTTCCTTCCCCATTCAATAGGTCATAGGGATTATTCTCTATTGCCTCTCTACTATATTCTTCCAGTCGATCACTAGTAACAAGCTCAAAGGGTTCATCTTCGAAGAGGTTCTGTAGGTGATCAAAAATTAGGTCAGCTGATAAGTCTTCATTATCTGAGTCTTCACCTAAAACAATTTGTTCCAATCTTTTCGCAAGCCCATCATCGTAGTAAACATAATTAACTCTTTCTAACGAATCATTATTAAATTTTTCATCTGCTAAGACTTCTTCAAAGTTCTCATATCCAAATAACGCCGCTACAATTTCGCCCGACGCTTTCAAAGAAAGTTGAACATTATCTTGGCCAAGGCTTTCCTCTATTTTGAGCATAAGAAAATAAACCGATGGGAAGCGATGTGATGCTAGTGTAGCTCTTGCTTTAGCACTGTTACTTTCAAACCGGACTCGTTCTAATTCTGCTTGTTTGGTCTTTTTATCTAGTTCCAACTCCATCGCTTTAGCATTACTTTGAGCTTCTTTGGTTTTAGCCTCTTGTTCTTTTTCTTGGCTCAATGCTTCATTAGCTTTAGCTTCAAGACGCACCGTTCGCTGCTTTATGTGCTCAAGTATTTCATTTCTTTTATCGATATCTTGCTGAACAAGTTGTTCCAAAAACTGTTTATCTGGGTCAGCCCTAAGTCTGGCTTTACTCAAACTTTCTTGTTGATCAACTTTATCTTCTTCAATCTCGACCGCTTGTTGATGCAGTTTATCATTAACCGATTTTTGTATCCTTTTCACGCACAGTGACAACCAAGGGAAAGCAAACAAGTAAAATAGAGTCACTAAAAAAGGAAAGACAAAAAGGCTATTCCACCCTAGCATCGATGTCCTTGAAAGGTAGATGTAAAAAGCGCCAACTCTCTCAGTAGCATTTCCTTCTCCCCAAAAAAGCAGAGCAACATAATTCCAATTACATACAAACCAAGAAAATATGAATGTTCCTATAAATGGGTCACTCACTCTCGTTTTTGCCGTTCCTGCTATGGAGGAACAAAAATCTTCGATTAACTTCATCATTTCTATAAAGCTCTAATTAATGACATTGCCCAAACTACTTTATTGCTTCTCAAATTTGATCTCGCAGAACCTTAATCATCACTGTTTCATGATTCTGAATATTTTCACGTGCCACACCATCGGATCCCCAATCGTCATAACTCATCATGATGGCTTGCTTTAAACTCTCTGCACGATTGTTCTCTTGATAGAACTTCTTCTTATCTTGCGGAGAATAATTACTAAGCCTTGAGTTACTACTTGGCGAAATAAGGCATAAGTTTCCAAAACGATCTACGTCCTGCATCTTACTTGCACCTGATGGGTCAGTTTGTGGGAAGTAGTGCTCAACAGAGGTCCTGAACGCAAACTGAAAGCTTGTGAAGTGGGCTCCTAGAGTCTCTTTAGTAATTTCGCCAACTGGCTTCCCGTCTGATAGATTGCGCCAAAGTAGGTAATCCAAACGGTTAAATACGAAGTTCTGAACACCTGTACCTTGATGTAATACACCGACATTATTTTCTGTAAACTCAAGTTGAGAGCCACCACAGATCTCATCAAAATACTTGTCACTCTGCTTTTCAAGTGCAGCTAAGTACGAACTACCATCAACTTCCAATCGGTCTTCTGTAGTGAGATCGTTCAATACCCGTAAAGCGTCATTCAACCAACGCTTATATACCAAAGCAGGGTTCGATACATGGAACATTGCCAAGATCATACGAATCTTTTCGTTTTTATCGCTACTGAAGGCATTTGGGTACTCTGGACTCAAACTATTTTTGTTTATGTAAGAGTTAAGCCTTAACAAGCTCCACTTACGCTTTTCATCGTGCTGGTCAGGCTTGATTACGTAACTATCAAACAGAATTCGACATTTAAGCAGTTCATAGACAAAAACTTTAGCGCCAACCCTCAAGCCATCGTCTTTAGAGATAAATGCATCGATCAACTTCTTATCATCAAGCGAAATACTCTCTTCCGTCTTCATCAGTTTTAATACATGAAGTAAGAAATTTGAGAAATCGATAACCGAACCAAAGCGTTCTTCCTTCTCACGCTCGTCATCGTCAGTATTTGAGCGAGATGCCTTGTTGCTGATGATTTCTCGCAGAGTCATTGCATCTTCTTTTTGCTGCTTGCTCGTGTGCTTTTCTTGAATAGCTTCAAAGCTTATTGGCATTGTCTGCCAATCTGAGCCGAATACCTCTTTTCGTAAGTCCGATTGGAAGCCCATTTGGGTATAGCGCGTCATATTCGCACAAGCATCCCAAACAGTGGAGAAGCAGCCTCTTTCCTCATCATTATCGAGCGTAGCCATAAACTTCGCTTTCAAAACTTCATGCTTTTCTAGCTGCTCACCACGGTTGTTCATGATCTCAAAGTAGTGGTTAAGATCGGTTTGTGGTGGCACGACGACTCTAAGGATGGTGACGCTTTCTAATAAATAATCAAAGAATTGCTTAGTCTTCGCCTGTTCATCTAAGCCTTTGGTTTTGAAATAACGTTTAATGATGTTGAAAGCAGCATGGATGTTAGGCTCTTCTGACTCGCCATTAGTTCTGCCTGTATAAATGTCATCTAATGCTCTGGAGGATTTTGGACGACTATCAAAGGTGAGATTAATGTCTAGCCCTTCTAGCTCATTCTCTGCGAGTACATTACGATGTTTGAGGTACGCCAACAAGATAGAGAGCGTTGTATGTCTTTGCTGTCCATCAATGGTTTCATATACCACATTAGATTGGTGTGAATGCGTAGTGCGCTGATAAACCACAAGACTACCTAGATAATATTTTACTTGTTTGGCAGTAGCGGTTTCATCAGATTGAGTTATAAGCCCTGCAGCATCACTGATATCTTGGATAAGCTGCTCAATTTCTGTCGCACCCCAGGCGTAGTTACGCTGATAGATAGGAATCACATATTGGGTTTTGCTGTCGAAAAGTGCTCTAACGGATAACTGCTCTACTTGGTTCGAATCACTCATTTACACTTCCCGATTTCATTGCTTCAATAGATGCCTGCACGTCCTTCGCGTTCTTGAACTTAGGCTCTTGAATGTAAGGAGGCTGAAAGTTCAACACCTGTTGAGGGTGAACAGCTTTGCTGATTGCTCTAAACAGCCCACTACGATCCTTAGCGTGGTTATCTACCGACTCCATACCGATACGTTGTAGCTCAAGGCGAAGGAAATAACTCCAGCGATAACAAACCTGTGCGGCTTTCTCTAACTCCACATCACCGAACTTGTCGTAGTAATACATCACTGCACACAAAAATAGGTTTCGTACATAGCTATCCCCTTTACGGCTACTGCCTTTGTACTTAGCGTGCTTATCGGCGAATGAAGATAGCCTTGCATCATCACCAACGAACAAAGTCGAGTGAATCACCATGTAGTGCTGAATGTACTCAAAGAAGCGTTTACCGTTGATCATCACCTGATCAACTTGAAATGGATACCCTTTCGTTTGCTTGTCCCATTTACGTGCGGGATCAGCATTAAAAGTTTCAATCGCATAATCAAGCGCAAGCATAGAATCTACATAGGCGTACTGAGTGTTTTCTAGGTTAATGCCTTTAAATACATCGATGTTATGGCGACTGAACTGTATGCCGTAGTCACCATCAACCCAGCGGCGCATACGGAATAAGAACTCCCCCATGATGGTGTGCAAATTCACAGAGTTGTCATCTGGGTTTACGCCCTGCTCCCACAAGCTAACATGGTGCAACCTCTCTGTTTGTTCTGTCGAGTCCATCATTTCACGTAGATGGTAAGCCTTGAGCAGATCGTGAGGGGCAAGGGCTTTACCACGCGCATTTTGAGAGTCGAAGAACTGGAAAGCTTCACTTAAATCATCGAGCGTAACTTGGATAAGCTCACACTTGTTAAGAACGAAATCGAGTAGCTCCTGCTTTTCAGTAACAGGCAGGCTTACTACTCGCTCAGAGATCACTTGCGCATTATTCTTGAGATTTTCGATACTGACCGTGGATTCAAATTTGTGCTCAAGAAGAGTCGATGAGATAGTTTTCTCTTCTCCATCCAGAATGGTGCAAAGTAGCGTTAGGGTAAGCAGGCGTTGCTGACCATCGACTATATTGAGTGCGCCCTTTCCTTCATTGGTTTTTGAATCTTTGTCTTGATGCAGTACCACCGTACCAAGCCGATAACACGACTTAATACGATGGTTAAAGAGGTCATCAATCAACTGGTTAACGTGCTTGGGTTGCCATTTGTACGGGCGCTGATACTCAGGAATGGTGAGTTTTTGTTCCAACAACTGCGCAATAGTTTGAGGCTGATTGAAGACAATTGCCATAATTACACCGCCTGTTCAACGATAGCGTTAGTAAGTTCAAGCTGTGTTTTTTGACTGTCACGAAGGCGTTGTTTGAGTTGGTCGCAAACTAAAGTCATCGAAGTCGTAACGCTCACAATGCTGTTCTGTTGCGCTCTTGGAGGAAGAGGGATAACAAATTCTCTGAGTAAGTTTAAGTTTAAACCCTTGTAAGCAATACCCTTTAAGTTGGATTCAATCATCAACCAGAAGAAAGGAGAAAGAATTAAGTTTCGCAGATATTCACCTGAAATAGCGTTACTGACAGCCAACATTGCAACCTCTCTTGCGATGTTATACCCGCTCAAACTATCAGGTACTAATGCTACCCCCCCGAGAGTGCCACGAATATTTAAAAGAACTTCTCCTCCTTGGAGCCTTGTTCTTTTGTATTGTTCTTCAATACCTTCAACGACATTTCGAACCCCAGACAAGTCAATATACCCAGGCTTAACATCACTGCACCTTAGGGTAGGGACTCCCCCAAGTTCAGGTTCAGCTTCTAACTTAATGATACCGTAAGAAATATCTCGCTCTGGGTCGATCACCTCCGATAAACGACACCACTCCCACCCATTCGGAAGTTCAAATGGCTTTTCATCATCAGCAATCGGCGGCAGAGCTTTTTGCTTTTTGATTTTCTTATCTTTGATTAACTGTACTTTTTCTTCAGCAATACGCTCAAGTAGCTTTGCAGCAGGTTCATCGTTTGGGTCTTGCGGGACAAGCTTACCCATTACCGCCAGTTGCAGGATGGTTTGTTTTAGCTGGTCGATGCTCGCTTCGGTGGTGAACAAGGTATCGAAGTGCTCGCTGATTCGTGCCCAATTTTGCATTAGCTCATCGGCATTCGCAGAATTGGTTAGCGTGTCTAACAGCGTTATCACCAATACCTGATGCGCTTCAATGCTGGCTTCGGTTTGTTGCTCTAGTTGGTCGCAAAGTGTCATGAGTTCATCGACTTTGGCGACGATGCGGTGTTGCTCATTGATTGGTGGCAATGGATGCATTACTTTTTCCATACGTTCTTTAGTCATATGGATCATTGCAATACCATTACCGCTTGCTTTTATCCTTTCAGATATAGCTTGCAAAAATAATTTTGAAAACTCTTTATCTAAAGATGTCTCTCGAAAAATATCCATTTTCCAAATATGGTAGTGATAGATAACTTTTCCACCATCCCAAATGAATGGCCCAAATGATGCCGACCATGCGTAGATAAGATCACCATTATCGATATATTTATCTGCTTCAAGTTGCAAGTCTGAGTAATACCAGTCATTTGACGTAAATAGGTTCCCAACTCTTAAAATTGGTGTCCCCTCTGACAACATTTCTGTTTTTTTGTAAGCTCGACCATTAATTACGTGAATCAAATCTTCTAATCGCGAGACACCCCAACTAGCAGGGTAATCATAAAAATGTTCTTCTTTAATCGTCTTTTTTGAACGAGACTTCTTAATAAGACCTTGCTTGAGCAAGGCTTCCTTTTCTTCTAGAGACTCCAAAAGTAAGCCTGAAGCAGGCTCATCATTTGGGTCTTGTGGCACTAACTTACCACGCACTGCCAATTCCAAGATCAGCTCACGCAGTTTCTTCACGCCATAAAGCTCGCGCTTTTTGCTGCTACCGCGACCAGAGGCAGATTTGGTTCTAACGGTTGAAGTCCAAATGTCGATATTGTCTGTAATCAACTGGTTCATCGAGGTTTGTTCTACACTCATTATTTACTCTCACCTGTTGTTTCTGATGTTGAATCTACAGATGATTTAAGCGCACTGCCTAGAATGTCTTTCAGCAGATTACGAAGCTGTGAGATCTCTTGCTGTTGCTGTTGGTAGTTTGCGAGCAGCTCTTGTGGATCGTGGCTTATCACTTCACCTTGATATGGGTTTTTAATATCTAGGTTGAAGTTACGCTCAATGATGTCGCCGATTGGCACTTTCCAAGCGTGGTTGTTTTCAACGCGGCTTGCAAAACCGTCTTCTTCATTGCCCCACCAATCAATTTCTTGTTGGAACTCTTCAAACTTCATTGGTTTGGTTTTGCTGTAGTTCTTCACGCCTTCTGGGTATGGGTGCTCGTAGAACCATACGTCTTTAGTTGGCTTGCCTTTGGTGAAGAACAGAATGTTAGTTTTGATGCCTGTGTATGGGTTAAATACCCCATTAGGTAAACGCACGATGGTGTGCAGGTTACATTCTTCGGTTAGCATCTTTTTAATTTTGGTTTTAACACCTTCACCAAACAATGTGCCGTCTGGCAGTACTACGCCTGCGCGGCCGCCGTTCTTGGTATCAGAGCCTTCATCAAGCACTTCAATAATAAGCTGTAAGAACAGATCAGCAGTTTCACGAGTTTGCATTTCCGCAGGGAAGTTCTTTTCAATGCCGTCTTCTTCTGTGCCGCCAAACGGAGGGTTGGTCGCAATCACATTGATGTTGCTGTCCCAATTTGAAAGCGGCTTGTTCAGCGTATTGCCGTGTTTGATTTGTACTGGTACTTCAATGCCGTGCAGCATCATGTTGGTGATGCACAGTAGGTGTGGCAGTTGTTTCTTTTCAACACCGTGGATCTGCTTTTGCAGTGTTTGGTGATCCGCTGCAGTCTTCACGTAGTTGTCTTTCACATGGTCAAACGAACACGCTAGGAAGCCGCCCGTACCCGTTGCTGGGTCCATAATCGCTTCGCCCAGTTTTGGGTCTAAACGATTAACGATGAAGCGTGTAACAGCACGAGGCGTGTAGAACTCACCCGCGTTACCTGCACTTTGTAGGTCTTTTAAGATCTGCTCGTAGATATCACCAAATAGGTGGCGCTCTGAAGAGTCAGTAAAATCAATTTCATTCAGCTTGTTGATCACTTGGCGCAGCAACGTACCGTTTTTCATGTAGTTAAACGCATCGCTAAAGGCTTCTTTCACCACAAAGCCTCGCGGGTTTAGATCAACAGGTGCAGTTAAGTTTTTCAGTTTGTAGAACAAGTCATCGTTTACGAACTCAAGCAGCGCTTCACCGGTAATGCCTTCGGCATCTTGCGCCCAATTACGCCATAGATATTGTTCTGGGATTGGTGATTTGTAATCGTCCAGTTCTAGTTCTAACTCTTCTTCTTGAGCGTCAAATACTTTAAGAAAAAGTAACCAAGACATTTGACCAAGGCGCTGTGCATCACCGTCGACACCCGCATCTTTACGCATGATGTCTTGAATGGATTTGATAACTGAACTGATAGACATGTTTTTCTACTTTTAAACAACTGAAATTTGTGGCGAATTATAGCAGAACTAGGTCAAAAAAAATGAAGTTAGTTCTATGAAACCATAGATATAAGATTCATTAATCTATAGCCTGAACTTATAAAATCATAATCATAAATACAGTTGGCTAAATAATGAAAATAGAATGCCCTCGTTGCCATAAGGACAATGAGATTGAATTTGCAGAAAACATATCGTGTTCAGAGTGTGAGAAGAGTTTTAAAGGGTTTAAGTTCAGCAAGCGAAAGCTCGTTTCTGCTAGCTCCGCTTTACTGGTTGGAGCCCTAGGGGGTTACGCTGTTGAAAGCGGGTTAGACAAAGAAAGGTATCCTCTCGAAGTGGAATACGCGATTGTCGATACTTGCGTGAATTCTAGCAAAAACATGGTGTCCGTAAGTTGGAATGAAAGTAAACGGGAAACTTGTTTATGCGCATTAGAAAAAACAGAAAATGATGTGGCATATTCAGACTACAAATCAGATCAAGCTATATTTCTTCGCACATTCAAGCAACACGCCAACAGATGCTCATAAAAGGAGAGGCAGCATTATGCTACCTCTCCTTTAATTATTAGCGCTTAGGTGTGTTTCCACGACCACCGCCCGATGGTTTGCCCGTCGTGCTTGGGTAATTTGGATTCGGCTTAGCGCCACCTTTAGGTGTACTTGAAGCTGGTTTATTCATGATGAACTCCTATTTCCCTTGTTTTTGGTTGTGAGCAGCTGCGCGTTGAGCTCGGCCAGCAAAGTCGCCTTTAGGAACTTGCCCACCGTTTTGTTTTGCGGCATTACCTTGAATGCGAGCAGCGGCTTCTGGTGTCATTGGTGTTTTTGATTTAGTCATGATTTTATCCTTTGTTATCGTGATTAAGATGTCTTCGCTAAGACAAGGTAATAATAACTAGGGGGTTAGGGACAAATGGGGACATTACAGAAGCAAGAGCAAATCCGCTCAATACTCAACACTCTTAATTGGAGTTATCGACAACTGGCTGACGTACTGTATGAGGAACTATACTGCGATGCTTATCAAAATTTGGAAGATACCAACCAAGAAGATATCTCACTATTTCATGAAGCCTTAAAAAAGCAATTGACTCGTAAAACCACCTCTGAAAAACGTCTCGATAAATACTTAACAATAATCTCCGAACATCCAGATTTTTTAGCTGCTCACCTCGATGTTATAGCCCCTAAATACCTAAAGCATCAGTGCCTAAATGAAAGCCTAGCGGATGAGCTAAAAAATATATCGCGCTGGCTAGATAAAGACTCTAGTTAACAAAAACACTTCATCAGCATTGATTCCACAAGGTGCATATTCTAACCTGACTCATATTCCCATATTGCTCAAGGAAACAGGTATGTATAAAGGGCATTGTGTAGTGGTACGCTGAATTT